>CAJUSF010000001.1 GCA_910588945.1 uncultured Eggerthellaceae bacterium
ATTGCCTGTTTGCTTGATGTCGTCTCGCCCTATTATTTCTATAAGACATATGGCGTACTGTGGACGATCTTCTTCGCGTTCGCTGCAATTGGCATACAAGGGCTCATGGGTAGCTCGATGAAGCTCTTGATATCGTATTCAGCCATATGGCTCTCCATAGCGATCCTGGCCATCACGGGGCTTGATGCGAAGCTCTCAGAGAAACGTCCCGAACTAGACTCTACCCCTATTTCTGATCAACTCTTCAATCTATACGCATTCAATGCTGACACTTCTAGACCTTTGATATTCGAAACGGAATCACTGTCGCTTCTAAGGACGCAGGAGGATGGCAGAATCCCAGAGGATCAAGTTGCCGCTCTCCTGGGAGAGAATGAGACCAGGTGGTTCAACACCCTTGGGTTCGAAGGCAGAACCGTCAGGTGGTGGGATAGCCAAGATCATTCTTTGATGCTTGATTCAGGCGAGATCCTTAGGTCTTTAGAGGATTCAAGGTATGTCTATATCGACGATACCTTCTACAACCACCCTTATCCTGACTCTGACTACGGCCCACTTGAGAAGACAGCGAAATACATCGCCGATCATTACGATATAGCTTTTGAGACAGAGCACGGGATCATGTATCAGCTGAACGATCGGGTGGGTCAGGAATGAATGACCTCAAAGCTGAGCTTTCCATCTGAATAGCTTGCTTCCAGAGAAGCAGCATTCCCGCCCACTATCCATGATGTCTTTGTCAGATCATAGGCCACCAAGCTATATAAGATGGCCTTATGCTTTGCAGGAAGATCAGCTATCGCGGAAGGCAAGCGCGTAGGCACGGAAAGCTCAAAAGATGCATCTCCAGCGTTCAGATGCGACTGAATATCTTGGATGAATCCTTTGGAATATTCCTTGATCCGTCCAGACTTCATGAAGTAGTTGTCATCGAGCGATACCGCTTCCCCTTGTACTGACTGCCCCTTTATAGCACCACCATTCACGGCTAGCGCATCGCTGATCACCTCTGTTGACAAGCCAAAGTATAGATGCGCTTCGTCATTGCCTAGACCAAACCAGTCCTTGCCAGCAGTGTCATCATGCGTTGTGTCAACGTGATACCACTTGCCATCTATCTTCACCAGCGTCCATACATGCCCGGAATCATATACACGACCTGATTCAATGCCGGCTTTGCCGAGAAGCTTCGTATATGCAGCGTGGTACGCCTCGCATGTGCCC
>CAJUSF010000002.1 GCA_910588945.1 uncultured Eggerthellaceae bacterium
AGCCTCTCTTTGACCGCCGTCCAATCATCTATGGAATATCTAGACATTGCACCACATCCTTCCAATGTGTGCAATGATCGCTAGAATCCGCCCGGGGATGATGGCATATTCCATCATTCGTAACCGGAAGAGATCCAGTGTAGGGGCAGGATAAAATCCTGCCCCAATGCCACGACCCGCTATAGATTATTAGGTCCCGTCATTTCGAGAAGCCACAGGCGACGAGAAATCTAGTTACAACCCGTTACTGATCAACAGGTTTGTCATTCTGAAGCGCAGCCGAAGAATCTTTTTGTGCAACATATCTAGAAACGTTACAGCCCGCTACAGATCAACAAGACGCTAGATTTCTCGGCTTCGCCTCGAAATGACGTAGCGTGAAACAGCAAACTACCTGCAATACAAAAAGATCCTGCGCTGCGCTCAGGATGACAAACGTTTAGCAAGCGCTCTTTCCTCAAAATGACATCGCTAGATATTCCAACTGATCCGCAATACAAAACGAGCAACATGGGACAGGAGCGAAAGAGCCAATCATTTCCGAACAATCACCCACACATCTCCTTACAAAAATGCAAGGCGCTTGTAAGGCGCATTCGATGGTTTCTGCCAGGACAGAAAGATAGTATCGAATGTGCTTTGACAACCCCGACGAATAAGATCGAAGGAAGATTCAGACATGCACGCAAAAACGGGAAAAATCGTCGGCATTACCATAGCGGTGCTAATCGTGGCGGCGATCGCAGGATGGTGGGTGTTCGTTGGCAGCACAAACAAAGAGTATTACACGCAGATCGACAATGCGAAGACAGAAGAGCTGGGGTCCAAGGGAGGCGTGATAGACCCAACTGGGGGCATGAGCCTGCTCTATACGCTTCCCTGCTACGATGCCCAAGGCAATGAGCGGAGCATCTCTTTCGGAACAGAGCGGCAACTGAAAGAAGACGCCTATCTGGAACTGACCGTAGAGCCGATCCGAGGCGTGATCGGCTGGAAAGAGGTCCACTTCGATGAGCTCCCATCTGAGGTGCAGAATCGCGTGAAGAAATAGCTATTAGAGCTAGGCTTGTGTCAGGGGACGCATAAATCTGCTGCCGCGGGCGGTCCGGGCCACGCCAAGCCCCGCTTTTACTCGGGAGACGAGGGTCTCCCGCCCCTTCGAGGTGAGCCTTGCGTTAGGATGCTGTGACATGGGAGGCCCCCTCGCCTTAAGCCTAGACAACTCACAGCATCGCCGAGCCCTCCCTATTTGTCACTATCGGAACGTAAACAACGTCTTGGCGCTAAACACCTAGGTGCCCAGAATCGCCGCCTAATCGGCCCAGGCAAACAGAGCGTCCCCGGTGCCGATCTCGAAATGGCACTGGGCGATACCGAGATCCATTTGGGTGAACGGCCCGCGCCGTGTCGTCGCCCGTACCAAAGGCGCACCCGCCTCCGTCTCGCCGGCCAGGGCAAAGGAGAACTTCTGCTGGTTTAGCGCCGTGGGCGCCAGCAGAGCCGCATCCACCCCGCGCTTAAACCAGTCGGGGGCATCGCTGTAGCCCGCGGCCACCTCCTGAGGAGCCTTGGACTTGCGGGGCGTACCCTGGGTCGCACCATAGCCCAAGGCCAGCACGGCGGCGACGCCCATGGGCAGGATCCATACGATGAACTGCGTCGGCTGGAACAGGCAGGAGCCCCAAACGATAGCAAGCAGGATCGCCGCCAGCACCGTCTGAAGACCCAAGGAAAGGCGGCTCAAACCATCCTTGGGATGGATCCCTCCCATGCAATATCGCCGCCGTTTCTACAAGGCGGCTTGAACGAGGCCGGTTCTACAAGAAATCGTCCGCACCTCCCGGTTCCGCGTTCCACTTTGCAAAGAATGCATGCCATTATCTACGTCCCTTGACAGTAAAAAGAGGGGCAGCACATTGGCCGCCCCCGCGTTTCCTCCTGACTTGCCCCTGTGTTAGGCCGTGTCTACCCGCGAATCATTGCGTTTCCGCCATTGATCGGGAAGATCTGTCCTGTAATGTATTGAGACATATCACATGCCAAAAATACCATTACCGGTGCGATGTCGACATCTGCATCGCCCATGTCGCCCTTAATGGGGTGCTTTTGCCGGCGAGACTCCAAGAATGCCTCGCGCTCCTTCTCGCCCATATTATTCACATAGTCGCGGTACATCAGTGTCTTGATGGTGGGCATAATGGAGTTGCAACGAATGTTATAGGCATGACCCCAGTCCACTGCGATACAACGTGTCCAAGTATGAACACCGGCTTTAGCCGACGAATACAAGGCATCAGTTGAAGAGCCTGCCAAAGCGGTCTCAGATCTGTAATTCACGATGGAACCCGAACCGTATTTCTGCATGATCTCACATGCAACCTGATCAGCCACTATGGTTCCCCACATATCGTTATCAAAGATAAACTCATAATCACTGCGCTCAAACTCCATAGGCCTTCTCATAGGTTGCATCTTTGCTGCGCAATGAATAAGAACGTCCAGACCACCCATAGCCTCATCAGCCGCTTTGAAAACCTTCTTGGTCTCTTCTTTATCCGCTATATCGCAATGCACATAGATCGCCTTGCCGGTATAGCCCTTCCCATTGGTCTCTTCGACGAATGCCTCTCCGGCTTCGTCATTGATGTCGATGGAATAGACAGTGGCCCCTTGACGTGCAAACTCATCCACCGTTGCCGAACCGATGCCGCCAGCACCACCGGTAACGATGATCTTCTTCCCTGCAAGCAGTTCTTTGTTCTCGAGCATCTTCAATGACATGGCAATCCTCCTTCAGGATTTCTTAGTCGCCCTGCCTGCAGGCCTGACACTTTTGCTTGATCAGTTCAACCCGATGCACCAATCAGAATGCAACAAGCAGGCAGAAGCGATGACCTTATGCTCGACTTTATATAAACCGAGTACTTTTAGTAACGTACCTGCGGCTACATAAAAGAGCCATTAGGATAAAAAAGAATAGCCATCTAGATGAATCAAGAAGAAACGTCTTTAATTATGTCAAGGGATGGGGGCGGATTCTAGCGATCATTGCACACATTGGAAGGATGTGGTGCAATGTCTAGATATTCCATAGATGATTGGACGGCGGTCAAAGAGAGGCTTCGACTGGGAGACTCGATAAGGGAATGCGCAAAAAGCACTGGAGTC
>CAJUSF010000003.1 GCA_910588945.1 uncultured Eggerthellaceae bacterium
AAAGCGAGTTCCGCAGGCGTAAGCCGAGGACTGTTTGAGCGACTAAGTATCTCGGCAATCATTTCCATCCAGACCCACAAAATGTGCGCATCAAGATCGGATGCGTACCTACAGTCAACCAGTAGCCCTTCCAAGCAAGTAATCGTGCGGTCAACCTGCAGCATTGTCTTCCGAGTCGATTCAAGCGTGAGTTTAGGAACGTCCCAAACCACACATAAACGCGTGCAACATACGCCCGTAATCGCTAACTCTCTATAAGATCCCGCAGTACTTCGCTAGATTCGCCTTCAATTCTTTGACGTTGATCGGCTTGGCCATAAAGCCATCCATACCCGCAGCCATCGCCTCGCGCCTGTTATCGTTGAACGCATTGGCCGTCATCGCGACGATTGGGGTGCGCGCAAAGCCGTGATTGTCAAAGTGTCGGATAATCGCCTTGGTAGCTTCGATCCCATCCATCACCGGCATCTGCCAATCCATGAAGATCAGCCCGTAATACCCCTCCGGCTTCTCTTTGACAAGATCGAGCGCCTCCACGCCATTGAAAGCCTGATCGACCTGCACACCGTACTTCATTATGAGCTCGGTTGCGATCTCCATGTTCAGTTCGTTATCCTCCACGATCAGAACCCGCGTAGGCTTACTTTGCGCGGAACCTGAGTCAGCGGTCTTCTCTGAGTTGACCTCGACTTTCGCCTCGCCGTCGCTCCTAGAGGCATCCCCCATGAGCTCAAGCGTCTCACGTAGTGTTTCATACAAACGCGACCTGAAGATCGGCTGCTTGATGTAGGCCGTTACACCTGCGCCCAAATCGTTGCGCTCCGCTGGCCTCCACTCGTCCGAAACGCGGATCAGCGCCGCGCCGCTTGCAGACACCACTTCATCAAGAATGCTCTCGAACTCGGCAGCGCTATCTTCATCCAATGTCGAAGATTCCACGAAAAGAATGTCGACCCCCTGCGCCTCTTGGCTCATACGCTCGGCCACCATCTCAATCTCCGCGGGAACGATGGCTACCTTCCGCACGTCCATCTCGAATTCGCCGAGCATGCGAACCGTGCCACCGATCGAAGTGATGTCATCGCTCACAACAAGCACCTTCACGCCTTTGAAGCGATCCGTGTCAAGCTTAGGGAATTTATCGGCAACGCGAAGCGTCATCTCCACCGTGAACGTGGAGCCTTTTCCAAGTTCGCTTTCAACCTTGATCGTTCCACCCATCATGGTGACAAGGTTTTTCGTGATCGACATGCCGAGCCCGGTGCCCTCGATGAAGTTCGTGCGTCCGTTGCGCTCGCGTTCGAACGGCTCAAAGATGTGCTCAAGGAATTCATCCGACATCCCGACACCGGTATCGCTGACGGTTATGCGGATGTTGGCGAAATCCTTGCGCGTCGATCGGTATTCCTCAAATGCGACCACCATCTTGTCGCCGGGATTTGTGTATTTGATCGCGTTGCTCGTCAGGTTCAGCACGATCTGCCTGATACGAATCGGATCGCCAATCATGTACTCGTTCTGGATGTTCTTCAAGACGAATTCGGCATCGAGTTTTTTCTCATTGATCTGCGGCTCGTTGATGGCGGAAAGCTCCTCGACCAGATCGGGCAGCGAGAAAGTGTCTTCCGACAGGGTGGTTTTGCCACTTTCGATCCGATTCACATCAAGCACATCGTTGATCAGCTGCAGAAGGTGATGCGATGAGGTGTTGATCTGCGCGAGGCACTGGCGCATCTTCGCCGGATCGTTGATGTTGTCCTCCGCGATCGCGCTCAAACCGATGATCGCATTGAGCGGAGTGCGGATATCGTGCGACATATTGGACAGAAAATCCGACTTCGCTGCGTTCGCATTCTGTGCCACCGAAAGCGCGTCTTTGAGGTGGTTCGAAAGCTCCTGCTCGTGTTCTTCTTTTCGACTGAGCAGCGAGATATAAATGAAGATCGCAACAAAAATGCCCATGATGAGCACGAACGAGAACAAGATAGTCTGCTGGATCGCCTCGAGCACCGTGTTGTAAAGCTCATCGATATCTTTAGTGGTGGAGTCTATGATGGCGTTATCGACCTCGATGGCACGCTCGATCAGCGGGATGATGTTGTTGGCGATATGATCTTTCACAAAGCTCAGATCATTGGGGTCATTCTTCCAGACACTGAAGACATAGTTCATATCTTTCACGATCTCGTCATAGGTGATCACGAGTTCGTGGATGTTGTCCTCATCGTAGAATCGATCCGAGGTGAGGATAGCCATCTGGTTCTTGATGCCACGATTGGTCTGTTCGCTGATGCGCTCAACTTCTTCGAGATTGAAAACGTTGCCTTGTGTGTTTGCTGAGGAAGGTCCGCTGGCAAAGCCCGTTCCGGCTGCTGCACCTGATTGATCGGCCGCGACCTCGGGCGCCTCTGAGCTGTCCTCGGATTCCGCGCCGCCCTCGGGTTCCATGCCGCCCTCTAGCGCAAGGATCATCTGCATCATGGAATGCGTGCCTGTCAGCATCGTCTCGATATGGCCTGCCGCGATCGACGTGGGATACGCGCCGTCTTTTCGCTCCTCAACGCGCTGCGCGATATTCGTCATGTTGTTGAGCGTGATGACGAAATAAAATACGAGCAAGACCGCAACGACAACCGCCGTAACGCGCACCAATGCGTTGATGCTCTTCTTGTTTTGACCGACTTGTGTCGTCTTTTTCCTTGCGTTCATTCGCGCAATCCCCGTTATATTCCTTATTTCTTCTTCCCCTTTTGAAATGTCAAGACTAACAGAAACCGTAATTCGGATAGGTTTGCCGGATTACTCTGTTACCATTTTGAGAATCACGAGTCGCAAAGGAATTTTGCAGCGCTGGTTTGGATTCAGCTTGAAACGCAGAAAGGCCGATGATGAAACGAGCTTTGACGCCGGGTACATTCGACCCGATTACATATGGACATCTCGACATCATCAAACGAGCCACTGCCATTTTTGACGAGGTCGTTGTAGCGGTTGCCGAGTCGACCCCGAAGAACACGCTTTTCACCATCGAAGAGCGCACAGAATTGGTGCGCGAGGCGACCAAGTGCTTTGAAAATGTGCGCGTCGAGAATTTCGACTGCCTGCTTGTGGATTTCGCCAGACAGATGGATGCCCACGTGCTTGTGAAGGGACTGCGCGCTATCACCGATTTCGAGTACGAATTCCAGATGAACGCACTGAATCACCAGCTCGACAACTACATTGAGACTTCGTTCATCATGAGCCCGCCGAAGTTCATGTACCTGTCATCCTCGATCGTTCGCGAGCTGGCCTCTTTGAACGGGGATGTCTCTTCCCTAGTTCCGCCTTGTGTAGAAGAGGCACTGAAGCGTAAGTTCGCTAAGAACTGAGTCGGGCTTCAGACCGTCCTTGCCTACACCCACGGGCGGATTTTGTAGTTCACGCCCAGCTCTTCGCATATCTGGCGGCAACGATCTTCCTGCTGCGTTGAGATCGTGGTCTCGACCGTCGTCATCGTGACATTCGGCACATATCTCGCAGCCTCCCGCGCAAATTCCAGCATCGCCGAAAACGCATCTTCGC
Source organism: uncultured Eggerthellaceae bacterium (assembly GCA_910588945.1). GTDB lineage: Bacteria > Actinomycetota > Coriobacteriia > Coriobacteriales > Eggerthellaceae > MGBC163016. The sequence continues at coordinate 3,565 of CAJUSF010000003.1, forward strand.
CGTATCGGCTTCGTGTGAGCGCGAGATACTCGTCCGCGTCGGGCGTGTTCAGACTGATTGAAAGCCCGTCGATGAGCCCCTGCATCTCGGGCGCTATATTTCGCCCGTTGATCAGGCTTCCCTGCCCATTTGTGTTGATGCGGATTGGCTTTTGGTAGCGACGTTTTACCTCACGCGCCACGTCTATAAGGAGGTCGAACGCTTCGGTCGGTTCGCCATAGCCACAAAAGACCACTTCGCGATATTTCGCCATGTCGATCCGGTCGAACTCGGCCATCACTTCGTCGAAAGAGGGCTCCCGCTCGAGCCACAACGTATCTGAGCCGTGCGCGCCGTCCGCCTCGTTGCGAAGGCAGAACGTGCAGCTGCACGAGCAGCGGTTGGTGAGGTTGACGTAGATGTTGTCGCCGACCTCGTATAGGATGTTCATCGCTTTCGTCATGTGCTACCTGCCGATCAACGTAACGCTCATGCTGCTCCTGACGGTTTGGATCCTGTTAGGGATTCCTGTTCGGAATGGTTTCATGACCACAATCATACCAGCGATACTTAGCCTCTAATGGATCAACGCCGTTATGAATGCCGTGAAGCCGAGAACGATCCCCGGAACGTTCGCGCAGATGATAGGAAGGTCTTTCTTTGGTTTGAGGAAGCCGTACAACGTCCACATCATGCAGTTGAAGAACGCCGCGAGAGGTTGCCAAGGCGATCCCGGATGTCCGCTGAGGTTGTTCGAGATCTGGGTTATGTATGCAACGTACATAACGATGGAGAGCACCGCCGCAATGCGCCCGATCACATCGACATAGCCCAACGAGTTCTTTTTGGGATTGTCGGAAAGACCCATTGAAGCGGAGCCGTTTGGCAGGTCGAGATCATCACTCGGTCCTTTCCCGGTTGGTCCTTCCTTGGGCAGCTCTTTGTCGGTCGTCATCGCGGTTTCTTTCTTTTTCTCTCTGTTGAGGCCGCTTGAGCATCAGGCGGCTATGTTATTCGCCTGTGTAATAACTCCAAGTCAAAGTGTCACCATCGTGAAGAACTGTTTCGTTCGCGGACGTGGCCACATACTCGCCATTGACGGTGTAGGTCCATCCCGACATGTCGCCATACTGCTTCTCAGACAGACCACCGATGCTCGTTACATACTCTCCACCATAAGGAGACTCGGCGGATGCCACATCAAGGCCGGTTGCAATGAGCGCATCATAGGCGGTCGCATCGGCCGGAAGAGACTCGTTGTCGTCAAACATTACAGCGGCATCAACCGCATAAGTGTCGATAATCACATGCACATTCATATCGCCTTGGTTTTGCTCGGCCGACTCCTCGGTTTGAGCTTGATCGTTCGAAGCGTTTTCCGCAGACGAACAGGCCGGCAGCATGAACATGGCGAACGCCAATGTGGTTGCGAAAACGATTCGCAGAATACGAGATTTGAGCATTGCAGCTCCTTTCATCCAGAACTTTGACGAATGGGTGTTCCGACTTCGCTCGAGCGGTGCGCTGGCGTTTTTGTGCTTCCGATCGGCCGCGCTCGATCTTCACGGTTACTGGTATAGCGCAGGATTCTCGCCCGCATTTCCCCAAGAAGCATCCGGCTTCTTACGCGCTTCGCCTCGTCGGTCTTTGACGATGCGGACGCGCAACCGTCGCAGCTATATTATGCATCCATAATTTTAGCATTGTCACGCTCGAAACCTTGCGCGTAGGGCATGTATGCCCTGCCGCAAGGTTTCGATAAGGATGTTTTTTGTTTGTTATGAGAGAATCGATGATGCCTGACCCAATAGCTTTATCCCCATTGGGTTGTGCGCATCAAGATCGGATGCGCACCTACAGTCGGTCAACCTGTGGTATTGTCTTTCGAGTCGATTCAAGCGTGAGTTTAGGAACGTCCCAAACCACACAAGCAGCCGAACCGACATCATCAGACCGCTTCTGCGGATGCTTCCGTACACAGCGAACAAAGTCTCGCACGATGATTCTCATCGATCCCAAGCTGATTCACGAAGAACTCTTCCCTGCTGCCATACAGCTCGCAGACCGATTCCCAAAAAGCGATCAAATTCTCAGGACGGGCTCGATGCGAATCGGTAAGCTCCTGAGCCTTTTCCGCATCGCCATTCGCAAGACGCAAAAATCGCGCGTAAACCTCGTCGATCGTCTTGTCACGAGCAACATTTGTGAAAAGATAATCGGCCATGATGTCATCTTCGCTCGCACCAAGGATCGTCTGAACGAGCATAGCTATTATGCCCGTGCGATCCTTTCCGCCGCTGCAGTGGCAATAGACCGGCTTGCCGCTTGTTGCGCACGCAAAAATGCGGCGAATGCATTCGCGAATCTGTGCGACGGTCAGCGGGTTCGAGAGCGAGCGATAGAAATGATCAGGATCACATGCGATATCCTTGCCAACTATCTCAGTGCCCTCAGCACTTTCTCGGTAGTCAATCCCAACCTTGTCTTTGTCATAAAATGGGATGTGGAAATAGTCGACATCCCTTCGACGGAAGCTCGGCTTAGCTTCGCATTCCCAACCGCAGCGCAGATCGATGGTGCATGCAATCCCGTTGATGTCGAACAGCGTACGAATGTCATCGCCGGTAAGCCCGTGAAGCGCCGAACCGCGATAGAAAAGGCCGTACGGAATGATGCGATTGCCCTCCACGGGCATACCGCCGAAATCCCGAACATTGTCGATGCTATTTAGCTCGATTACTCGCACTTTCCCCTGATCTCGCGCTGTGAAGCGATCCAGCAAGGAGCTCATGTGAGCGCCTCTGCCTTTTCGCGCCATTGACCTGCGTCGTTGACCTGCGTCAACTTATTGCGTCTATAATCGCATGTCTACATGACGTCCGCAAGTGTAAGACTTCGTCTAGCAATCCATATAGCTGCTTTCGGCGGCCAAGCGGCCATAAGCCGACAAGACAATGAACCCGAACAATCCGCCGCTATCGACTTGCTTCGAAAAAAATCTCATCAGCGAGGCGATCCATGAACTCGGCCGATAGATAGATCGGCACCTTCGCCTTGGCCTTATCGGTGATGTGAACCTTAGCGCCACTTTTCTGCTGCACCACTGCGCGGCAGCACCAGGTGAGCGCCCTGAAGGTGGCAACTCTGAGAAACGCAGCGAATCGTCTGTCGAAATCACCGCGCTCGAAACGACCATCCACCGCGTGCCAGTAAGCCTCGACAAACTCCTCGAACCTGCCAGCCGGAAAGAGGTAGTCGCTATCCCAAAACGTCGTCGTCGGAGCCACGAAAAATGCGACGTCCTCTGCAACATCTCCCAGAATCGGGCGCTCCCAATCGACGAAATAACCGGCCCGGGTGGCCTCGCTCGCTCTATCGATAGGGAGCAGAAAATGCGAAGCGAGCGTCTCAGTGTTGACGATGCGAGCCTGCGCCGGATTGAATTCGGTCTCGTCCACGCAACGCTGCGTAATGCGAATAAACCGCTCCATTCTTCGGGCGACCTCCAGATCGGCAAATCCGGATTGTGAATACATCTTGTAGCGGCCCAAACACTCCTCAAAAAGCTTGCGGATCGGGTCGGTCGGACGATAAAGCCTGCAATCGTCAGGAACCGCAACGGAATGAATGCCAGCCAGAATGCTCGCTGCCCGGTTAAGATCGCCGGGATGCAAATGATCAAAATCCAGCTGCTCACCCTCGCAAAAGCTGATAACCATCGCTCCTTCACAAGGAGCCTGCGGGCTATCATCAAGATAGAGCGGCTTAGGGGTTCGGCCACTGAACTCAAGCGCCTTGAGCGCATCGAACTCGTAACGCACTTGATTGTCGTGAAAGGGCTGCTTGGTTACGTTGATGCGAAGCACGAACCTTTCACGTGAAACAGGGTTTTCGAACCAGTAGTTCAGATTGTGCTCGCCCATGCCCAGATGGTGAGCGACAAGTCTCTCACCATGTTCGATCCCGAGCGTGTCTCGAAGTTGCAAGTTGCACTCAAGGTAGGCTGCTGCGAGAGACTCGACGTCGCGTGCGTTCGTGCGTGACTCCGCGCGCGCGTCAGCTTCTAGGCTCGCAGCAGAGTTCGCATGCACCTGCGCACCTGCACCCGCGCATGCATCTATGTTCATGTCGGCTTCTTTCATGTCTGCAATTCTAACAAAGCCATCGAACTCGGCAACAACCACACTTGGAGCGCGCCGTCCAACCAAACTTGACGCTAGGCTTTGTTTCAGCGACAGCTAGAGCTTCGGTATTTTTAACCTCGACCACCTGCCGTTGACCTTGACATTCTCGCAAAATAGGAAAGAATAGGAAAAAAGGAAAACTGGGAGCATAATGCGAGATAACATCTTTTCACCATCATTTGGACGGATCGCCAAAAGCGATATCACCTAAATTGAATGATAAAGTTCTCGCTTTTCTGAATAGAACCACGAAAATCAAGCTGATCTTTTTTTCAAATCGATATTGACGCCTTCTATGCAAAGCCTAGTAATACCTGAAGTACGCGGCGCATGAACCTTCGCTTGACACCATGCATGGACCGATAGGATTCTCCGGCGTGCAAACTTTGCGGAAAAGCGGACACTCGTTTGGCGGAAGCACTCCGCGAAGCACATCCCCGCAGCGGCAGCCCTTATGCTCGACCGTCGCCTCGATCGGCGGGTTAAAGCGCACCATTGCATCGAATTCAGCATACTCATCACGAATCTTGTACCCGCTGCCCTCAATCTCGCCGATGCCACGCCAAACCGCAGGCACAGTTTCGAACACCTCATTGATTGCGTCGATCGCAACCGGATTCCCCTCGGCCATCACACCACGCGCGTATGCAATCTCGATATCGGCACGCCCCTCGTGAAGCTGACGCGTGAGCATCGCGATACCTTGCAGAACATCATTAGGCTCAAAACCGGTAATCACGCCCGGTATTCCGTATTTCTCTGCCAAAAATCTATACGGCTCCACACCGATGATCGTGCTTACATGCCCGGGCAGAATAAGCGCATCCACCTTGAGCTCCGGATCGTTCACGATCGCCTCGAGCGCGCCTGGCATGTTCTTATGCGCACCATATACGCTAAAATTCGCGAGCCCCATCTTCTTCGCGCGAAGCACCACACGAGCAACAAGTGGCGTTGTCGTCTCGAACCCGACACCCACGAAAACAACCTGAGACTCAGGGCTTTCCTGCGCAAGGCGAAGCGCATCGAGAGGCGAATACACGATCTCCACTCGCGCACCGTTTGCCTGTTCTGCAAGAAGGCTCGATGTCGAACCCGGCACACGCGTCATGTCGCCAAATGTCGCGATGATCACCTCGGGAATGCGTGCGAGCGCGATCACCTTGTCGATATCGTGATTAGATGTGACGCATACCGGACACCCGGGCCCGGAGGATAGCCGAATCGTCTCCGGCATGAGCGAGCGGATGCCGTTTCTTGCGATAGCCACGGTATGCGTGCCGCAAACCTCCATCAACGTGGCAGGTTGATCAGGCGCAAGCGCGTTGATCGACTCAATCAGACCTTGCGCAAGCTTCGGGTCCTTGAATGCGGAAAGTTCCTTTTGCATCTCATCCATTTTTTTGCCTATCGCCTCGTAGCTTCGCAGCCTAGTATCCTCGTGATCGTTGCGCTAGTCGGCCAAGCTAGCCAAAGCCGCCAGACCGGCTGCGCTCATAGGACCGGGCGACGACTCCGAGCCCACCGATCCGGACATTTCAACCTGCGCACCGGGCGCTGTGGACACCGCCTCGAGGTCTTCGCTTACAAGCTCAGGGAATTGCTTGATAAGATCGATCGTCTCTTGAGCGAACTGCTCATCGACGACTTCGATAGCAAACCCAGCGTGAACAAGCACGTAGTCGCCCACCTGTGCCTGCGGAGTCAGATCGACCGAAATCTCACGTGTCACACCAAGAATGTCGACGGTTGCAAGCCCGTCCTCGTCAAGTTCTGCGATCTTTGCAGGAATTGCCAAGCACATATCGAACCTCGATTCATACAAAATACCCGTTCGGACATCGTTCGTTTCGTTTGCGTCGTTTGCGTCGTTTGCGTCGTTCGTTTCGTTCGTTTCATTTTTCGGGTCAATTATCGCACAGCCCTGTGTGCAAGATATGACGCAACGATCGCATGAGCGACCAACGACCGCCCAACGCCCTGCTAGTGGCACCGATACTTGAGCAAAGCAGTTAGCACGTAGTGCTTCTTCCTCTTGACACGAACAGTAAACAACAGTAAAAATTGCACCTAACAGTAAACGACAGTAATTAGCCTCTTGAACAGTAAATCAATGGAGTCACCATGACTAAAACTAATCCGTATACCTTAACGTTTGGCAAAGAGCCTACCCAATTGATTGCGCGGGTAAAATACTCTCATCAAATAATCGAATCATTCGTAACCGAACCAAGCACCCAGCAGGTTTATATGATTACAGGAGTTCGCGGATCGGGTAAAACCGTGTTTATGACTGAAACTGCTCATACTCTTGGCGCTGAGAAAGATTGGGTGGTTATCGAGCTCAATCCTGAAAAGGATCTATTGACCAGTCTTGCATCAAAATTATCGAGCGAAAACGAGCTCGCGCGACTCTTTCAAGATGCCGAAATCAACCTATCATTTTTTGGTTTTGGCTTAGAAGTTAAGGGTGTTTCTCCTGTAACTGAAATAGAAACAGCTATTGAAAAAATGCTAAAGAGCCTCAAAAGAAAAGGAAAGCGTTTGTTGGTTTGTATAGATGAAGTTACAAACACGTCTCAAATGAAAGCTTTCGCGGCAGCATTCCAAATTTTCCTACGTCAAGATCTCCCCATATATCTTTTGATGACAGGGCTTTTTGAAAATATAAATGCTCTTCAAAATGAAAAAAGCTTGACCTTCCTTTATCGGGCTCCCAAAATCCATCTCGGTCCGCTGAACATTGGAACCATTTCCGAAGATTATCAAGCCGTTCTCAAATTGAATGAGGAAGAAGGGCTTGCTCTGGCAAAACTGACAAAAGGCTACTCGTTCGCATTTCAGGTACTCGGATATTTTACTTGGGAAAATCCAAACGATCCTCAAACCAGCCAACGACTTGCGCGACAATATCTTGACGAATATGCCTACGAAAAGATCTGGGCTGAGTTATCGCGAAATGACAGGAAGATCCTGTATGGTATGGCTAAAACCAAATCCGGGAATATAAAAGAAATTCGCGATCTTCTTGAAATGAGCACCAATGAATTCAACCCTTATAGACAGCGACTCATACGAAGAGGGATTATTTCCGGAGACGAAAGAGGCTACGTGCGTATTCTCTTGCCATTCTTTGATCAATACGCCCTTGCCAATTACGACTCAATTTAGGATTAATCGACAAATCTTAGGCAGACTTGCTCTGTATAGCGCATTTGACTCCTAGCGCTCTATTCGGTAAGGCGGTTTGCAGCAACGATAGCTTGACCGAGCGAGATGCATCCATCATTTGGAGGAAGTTCGCGATTTATGGCCACCGTGAAGCCCTCGTCTGAAAGCACGTCGATCGCATGCTCGATTAAATAGCGATTCATGAACACCCCACCTGTAAGGACGACCGTGCGAATGCCGTAAAGCGCCTCTGTAAGCCGAGCCGCTTGGACGATTGCACCCACAAACGCATCGTGGAATCTGCGCGCAATATGTCCCGAATCGACTCCGGCCTCCCTATCCTTAAGAAGTGACCTAAACGCAGGCGCCGCATCGAAAAGCAAGATCGAGGTATCCCGAGCTGTGGAATCATTGGTTGCCGTGTTCTTCACAACGTCGATCGTGTAGGCATCGCTTTGAGCTTCGCCAGCTACTGCGGCATTCACGCTGCCGTTGCCGTTGTCGCTGTTGCCGTTGTCGCCGCCGCTGTTGCCGTTGTTACTTTGCACATTATCGGTCCCACTCGCCAGCCACTCCCATAGTGCGGCCTCAAGAAGAATCGCCGCCTCACCTTCGTAAGCGGGCTTCGTGCAGATTCCTAAAATGGCACTTGCCGCATCGAAAAGTCGTCCGACCGATGATGTCACGGGCGTGTTGATTCCCTGCTCGATCATCTTCTCGCAAAGCTGCGCCTGATCTTCGCCGAGCATGTCGAGCACCGAGAGCGCCCCCGGCTCCTCTAGCAGGTCAAACTCCCAGAGCACGCCATATGCCATGCGAAGTGGATTCTTGATCGCAGCCGCGCCGCCGGGCATTGGCACATAAGCAAAGTTCGCGAATCGCTCGAAATCGCTTCGATTTGAAAGCAGCATCTCGCCGCCCCAGATGTTTCCGTCAACTCCATAACCGGTTCCGTCGAACGTCACGCCCAAGCATGCATCGTTGATCCCGTTCTCCGCCATCGCCGAAACAACATGTGCATGGTGATGCTGAACCTTCCCCAGATCAAGCGGAGGCTTCGCGATCGCCGCCTGCTCGTTTGCCCACTTGCTGGTGAGATATTCCGGGTGCATATCGCACGCAAGAACATCCGGAACAAGCTCGAACAGGCGCTCGAAGCGCTTCTTCGCCTCAAGCCACGCATCGAATGTCTCCGCGTTTTCCATGTCGCCGATGTGCTGCGAAACAAATGCCTCCGCCACATTCGAAGAGTCTTGTGAACGGCGAAGGAACGTGAACGTGTTTTTCTGTTCGGCGCCCGTTGCGAAGACGGTGGGTGCGATCGACGATGTTACGGGCACGCTATCGCTCGCTGGCACCGCGTCCTCCGCAACCCCACCGGCCGCCTCACCGGCCGCCGCGTCCCCGCCGGCAGCCGCGTTCGCCAGCAGCTTGATCTCGATGGGTGCCGGCGCATACCCGCGCGAACGGCGAACGAACTGAATGGCGAACCCGTCCGATCCCGCCTTGATCACGCGCACGACTGAATCGTCGAAGCGCGACACGATCCTGCGATCATTTCCCAAAAACGCATCAGCGATACCCGAAAGCGCCGCATATGCCTCATCATCATTCGTAACGATCGGCTCATCGTGGATGTTACCGCTAGTCATCACAAGCATCGCTGTCTGAGCGGAATGCTCGATCGCCTTCTCAGAGGCCTTCTCCCATGCCTCGGCAAAATCGTGCAGAAGAATATGCTGAACGGGAGTATACGGAAGCATGACCCCAAGCTCGGGAAGCCTGTCGGCCAACCCCGGCGCAAAGTCTGCGCCGCGACGCTTGCGCAACAGCACGATAGGGCGAACCGATCCCTGCAAAATAGCGGCCTCTTCATTGCTCACATGGCAAACCTTGTGGACATCCAGAAGTTTATGAGCCATCACAGCCAGCGGCTTGCCGTCACGATGCTTGCGCTCACGCAAGCGCGCGATCGCTTCGGGATCATTCGCGTCGCACACCAGATGAAACCCGCCAAGCCCCTTAACTGCAATTATCTTGCCAGCAAGCAGCAGCTCGACCACCTTGGCGAAAACCGCATCCGTTTCCTCGCGCGTGTGCGCTTCCTGTACATCCGAGAGATTGCCATCGCTATCGGCCACACGCCACGTCAGCGCTGGCCCGCAATCGAAGCACGCGTCGGGCTGAGCATGAAAGCGCCTATCTTCTGGATTCTCGTATTCGCTGCGACACGTATCACACATCTCAAAATCGCGCATCGAAGTGTTCGCACGATCATATGGAAGCGAATCGATTATCGTGAAACGCGGGCCACAATTCGTACAATTGATGAATGGATAGCGAAAGCGCCTGTTGGTCTCGTCGAAAAGCTCCCGCTCGCAATCCGAGCATGTCGCCAGATCGGGAGAGACGAGCGTCGGCTGCTCCACATCTGCATCGTCGGAAAATCGGATCTGAAAATCGGAGAAAGGCTCGAGCGGAACCTCATGCATCTCTATCTCGGTGACCTGCGCGGCGGCAGGCGCATTCTCGGAGATCTCCATCACGAATTCATCGAGAAGATTCGACTCGCCCTCGGCGTGAATATGCACACCGTCGACACCGTTCATAACCCAGCCATTGATGAGGTAGCGCTTTGCAAGCCTGTAGACAAACGGACGAAACCCCACGCCTTGCACTATTCCTTTGACCCAGATATCTAACGCATCAACCATGCGCATCTCCTTCGCTGACTCATTTGAAACTATCGTACATGACCTCAGAGACGATTCGCAATCCGTTTCCGCAGATGACATGCGCACCTACGAAGTTCGTCCACACATCCTTTCGGTGATCATGATCGACACACAAGCAAACGGCCCGATGCATCCCTTTTCGATTTGCTCTGAACACACACTATTAATAGCTTCCGTAAGGAAGCTTATATAAATGCATGAAGGAGTTGACCGCTGATGCGAAGCATCAAGGGTAAACGTCAAATACGAAAAGGGATGTATTGGCCGAATCGATGATGCCTGACCCAATAACCCCGCCTCCATTGGGTTGTGCGCATCAAAATCGGATGCGCACCTACGAAGTTCGCCTGTCCTGTTTCTTTGTTACAAGAAATGATTGCCGAGGTGCTTACAAAGCGAGTTCCGCAGGAGCGAAGCGACGAGGACTGTTTGAGCGACTAAGTATCTCGGCAATCATTTCATCAATGCCTGCAATTGTGCGCACGAAGAACGCATGCGCACCTACGTTGTATAACGAAAATTATTTTATCCCAGCATCAAGCTCGCGCAACACTCCAAGCAACACATCCGCAAGCATCCTCAGCGTGACGCCTGAATTATCGGGCAAATGCAGATGCACAACACGGCGACCCTTCGAGCACAGCGTCAACATATCGCCGACCGCCTGAGCCTTCGCAAGAGACCCGAGCGACTCCGCGCCCCCATCGCCCTCAAGCGGAATGTCCTTCAACTCGTCAGCCGAAAGGATCAAGAACACGCCGCAGTTCGGACCGCCCTTTTGCAACTGCCCAGTCGAGTGAAGATAGCGCGGCCCAACCTCAAGGCACGACACCACGCCGAACTTCTCCGCGATCGAATGTCGAATCGTCTCGAGCGCCTCGCGCCTGCCCTCACCCGTGAACGGCAGAAACGCATTCAGCGCAAAATAATCCCCCGGCTCGATGCTCGACATGAGCGCCGTAAGGGTCTCGCGCAGCGAAGTGTAACCCTCGAACTGCTGAGACTGACGGACCTCGACTGTGCCCATGTCGACCGTCTCGGTGAACGTCTCCTCGTAGGTCGGCTCAGGAAGTCCATCCTCCAAGATCTTGATTACCGCTGCCTTCGTAGACGCAACATCGGGCTGATCGAACGGACATATCCGCATCAAATACCCGCACATCGCGATGGCGTACTCCCACATCACGAAATGCTCGGCAAGCTCCATCACGCTGTCGATCTTGTAATTCTGGCGCGGAATGCTTGGATCGATGTAGGCGAGCGACATCTCGAAGTTGCGGCTCTCATCCCATAGATCGGTCTTCGTCTGGTACATAATTACCGAGCGATCTCCCGGATCATTCGTCAAAAGAAGCGAGTCCACCTCGATATTCGGCAGGATTCCCTGGCCTTCCTTGCCCAACGACTCAGCAACAAGCTGCTCGATCCAAAGACCGAGCACGCGCCCGCGCTTCGGGGTTAAAAACGAGAACTTGTTGCGCCCTTGCTGATAGTTGTCGAACAAAAACGCCGCCAGATTGATGGCCGGATTGTCGATCGCATCCTCGCTGCAGCTCTTCTCCGCCTGTTTCGCGTGATCCATAAACTCGTTCAGATCAATCCCAACGAACGCCGCCGAAAGCAACCCAAAAACCGAGAGCGCAGAGAAACGCCCTCCCACCTCGGGAAGTCCAAGGAACACCGCACGCCAGCCTTCTTCGGTGGCTATCCGCTCAAGTTCGCTACCTGGATCGGTCACCGCCACCAAATGCTTTACGAAATGCTCCCCCATCTCCGGCTCATACTGCTGACGGATCGCACGCAAAAGCGTTCGCGGCTCGATAGTGCCACCGCTCTTGGAAGCGATAACAAACAGAGTCCGACGTGGATCGCAGGTGGCGAAAAGCTCGCGCATGCGTACAGGCGAATCGCTATCAAGCACGCGAAACTGCACGCGATTCTTATCGATCTTGTTATACTTCGTGATAGTCATGGGTGCTTGGGTAGAACCGCCTTGTCCCATCAGCACAACATTATCGATGCCGCTTGCAACCGCATTGTCAGCGAACTCCATTAAAGCATCAAGATCGCATTTTGAGTCGCTAGCCAAATCTGTCCAACCCATGAAATGCTCGGCGCACTCCATCGCATTCTCGGAAAATCCATAAAGCGACGCGTCTTTCGCAAAGATCTTGCTAGCAACGCATTCCTTCACCAAAGTCTTAGCGGAAGGGTATAGTTTTTCCATCTCTCCAGATATCATCCGGATACCTCCTGAAACCGGGTTGAGCTTTGCGGCTGCGCTTGGCAAAAGATCGCCAACAAAGCTCACTATGGCATTTTCGATTTAGATATTGTGAATGATCTCCATGACGAAATCGGAATTTTGCAGCAGCTTCTCTTCGCTGATGTTATCGACGACATCGTCGGCCTCGGCGCTATATGCCGGTTTGCCGTTCTGCATTCCGGCGACGTGAAGCGTCTGGTAGCCTTTGCGCGAAGATATGTATGCCGCGCTGTCGCGCCAGAGCATCTTGCCGCGTCCGAGCTTCAAGCCCAGAGCCGATGCCGCCTTGTTTGCGTAGCGCTTCAAACGCGAGGAAACCTTAATCGGGCGGAACATGCCTTCTTCTTCGATCACAGAAAGCTCGCCTGCTCCGAGTCCGTTCAGATCGATAACGACCGACCCGCGAAGCTCGTCATTGTGCTCGGCCAAAAACGCCTTAATACCGGCATTGTCGGCCAACTCCGCACCAAGCGCCACAAACCAGATCTCAGTGTTGATCGCGCCGCTCTTGAATTGCTGAATGGCCTCGCGATCCTGCGACTGACTCTCTGTGAAATCGATCGGAAGATCCCCGAACGGATTAGCCACCGGCTTGCGCGTGCGAACACGAGAACCGGCACCTGCCGAAGCGCTACCGCGCGATGCACGCGAAGAGCGACCGCCCTCGGCATGATCATCGCCTGCCGACTTGCCGCCCTTGCCAAGCTTCGAGCGCAAACCGCCGAGCATCGCTGCAGCACCGCCTTTGGCCTGCTTGGAATCGGCCGCGCCAGCACCATCGATCAACTCTTCGTCCGAGTAGCTCTCTTCGTAGTACCCATCGCTATAGGAATCCTCGGCATAGGGGTCAGAATATCCATCGTTAGTGTAGCCATCATCATAGTTATCGGCCGCATAGCCATCGGCGTAACCGTAGCCGTCATCGTAGCCAGAATATCCGTCGTAATAGCCCTCATCAACATACTCATCCGCATAGGCATCATCGGACGCATTGCCCGAACGACCGCGCACCTTGTTCAAACCACCGGCGGCATTCTGCTTCAACTTGGAGAACGCACCGCCATTCCAGTGGTCATCCTCGAATTCGTCGAAGGAATCCATCGAATCGTCTCGGAAGCTTTCCCAACCTCCGCGAGCCTTGCCGACTTCCCTAGCATCGAAATCGTCGCCCAAACCGAGCGAATCTTTGAGCGAAACATCCTCGGAGCCCTTGCTTTTCTTCCCCTTACGGAAGCGCCCGAACACGCGGGATGCGCGCGAAGAAGGCATGTCGACATAACCCGGACCCGCCAACGCACCCGTGCGCGTTATCTGCTCAACGTAATCCGAATCGTCGGCATCTTCGATATAGATCTCGTCGGCATCCATATCGGAGATGAGCTCATCGCCTACAGGCTCGAACGAGCTGGTCGCGCTGGCATCGATGAATGCACCTGCTGTGATGTTAATGTTGCCAGTCTCAGACGCGGAAAACTCGTCGTCGATCTCGATCGGCTTGCTGGCTTTGTCGGTTGACGGAAGCGAAGCTGAAAGACGCTCTTGGCGGGCAAGTCGCTGAGCCCTGATCTTGTCTTCGGATTTCGCATCGCCATTGAGCTCGTCATCGATCGGAGCATCCTGAAGACGAGCCTTCACGCCCTCGATCGCCCCGGTAAGGCTCGGAAGCGCGATCTCGCGACGCTTGCGCCCGGCGTTTGATTGATCTGCATTTTTCTTAGCACCGGCAGATGGTGCCGCACCAGCTGCGCCCGATTCGCCTGCTCCATGTGACTGAGCAGCCTGACCAGCTTGGCCGGCCTGATTCTTGAGCGCTTCGTTTTCCTTGAATATCTCATCGCGATCGATAGCCACCGGAATGAATCCCATGGTCCTATCTGCGATGGCTGCTTTCTGTTGAGCGTCAGCCTCGCTGTTTGCCTTAGCTGCGAGCTGCGCGGCATCGTTTGCAAGCGATGCCGCCGTAGCAGATGCTATCGTTGCCTCAGCGGAAGCGTTTGCTGCGACGTTGGCCACCTCAGCAGCAGCTGCCGCCTCTTGGGCCGCAGCGGTCGCATAGTCAGGGGAATCCATCGTCGTGGCCAGATAACCGTCCACGCCCATTCCACCTGCGGTAAGATCTGCCGGCTGCCCTTGCTGCATCGCCTGTTGGGCTTGTTGAGCCTGCATGGCCTCCGGTTGTGCCGCACCGACTGCAGCCGCATCGGTTGCGGCCGATTCACCATGCACACTCTGACGAAGCGCATTTTGTGCACCGGCAGCTTGTCCCATGATCGATTCTCGCATCTGCTGAAGACGCTGCTCAGCGACGCTCGGAGCCTGCTCGGCACGGGCTGCCTGCTCAGCCGCCTCGGCACTGCTGGCCGCAGCCGCATCTAACGCATCCGCAAATCGCGAACGCTGAACTATCGTCGGACCGTGATCCTCTTTCGGCTTGTGCTGATTGGCCGCAGCACGACCACGCTTGAACCACTCGGGAACATCATCTTCTGGCTCCGGAGCAGGAGCAACCGCGGGAACGGAACCTGCTGCAGCAGCCGCGCCAACCGCGCCGCCCGCACCCACTGCGGAAACAGCCTCAACAGGAGCAGCAGCCGCCACCGACTGCGATACAGGCTGCGACGTCACATTCGCTGATTGAGCTATCGCATCAGGCATGCCGGAACTTAAGTCCATGGAATTCGACATCGGTGTACCGATTCCCTCAAATATCGCATCCACGCCGGCTCCGCTCGCCTTCGCCACCTGATCTGCGACGGGCGCACCGTTTGCGCCCTCTATGCTCGGTATGCTCGCCGCGGCATTGAGCGAAGCGCCAGCAACGGAATCCGCGCCCTGCGCGAGTTCATCCGAACCCGAATAGGTAAGGCTGGCTCCTTCAGGAATGAGCCCTGAGTCCCTAACGGCAGCCTCGCCGCTCATGACGATCTCATCCTCGGCAGCTGCAAGCGCCGGAATCTCGCGATTCACTCTGCGCGCCACTTCAGCCATGACAGCCACACCGGACGCGTTGCAGTTCGCACCGTTGTTATACTGGGCGGTCTGATGAAGAATGAACGATATGACTGGAAGAAACGCGCCGATCGCCGCGATGACGATGATGACATTGAGCACAGTCAGCAGCACATCCGATGCGCTTGATGCAAGACGAATAAGCAGCACCACCGGGATGAGCAGCATGCACACGAATTCGACCCAGTGGATGATGTTTAGCGCTGCGAACGCAGGACCTTTGAGCTCAGCGCGAACCTTGCCGGTGTCGTAGTGCGCAACGAAAATGATCTTGCGCTTGCGGCGCGACGACGCCTTTGGCTCGTCGCCTTGCGGAGCGCTCGGGATGTAGCGCGCAACGATATTCTGGCTTATCCCCTTCTTATTAAGGTTAGTAAGAGGGGAAATCCCGAATGTTTCCAGCGCAAACAGCACCGCAAGAATGATGGTGAGCAAGAGCGCCGGCACGATCGTCAGCGGAAGGAATATCGTAAGGATCGCAAGTACGGCCGATGCGATGCAACATATCATCTTCGGCAGTTCAAAGTTTGGATTGCAGTTGAACTCTTCGATTTCGGTCTGCAGGCCGGCTTCGTCTTTAAGAAGGCCCTCAATGAAGAAGGATGCTTGCTGCTCTTCCTCGGTTCCCGCAGGTCGAGCCCCAATCACTTGAGCCAAGTGCTCGACGGTTCCCAGTATGCCCTCGTGGACCACCGGAGTTTCTTCTATCTCTACTACTTCCTCGGTCGTTTCGACCTCAGGTGCTCTTCTAGCGCACATTTGATGCCTTTCGCGATTCTGCATGCAATTTGGCGTGCATACAGAGAATTCTGCTTTTTGACATAATTATTATGAGTATACTCTATTCCCATATTTCATGACAAAAGTAGCCTGTTGAGAAGATAAGCGCACATCCGGGTTCCAGAGGCAAGATGACAGGGGACGGGGCGGCTTCAGACGATCATTGCACCTTCCGCCAAAACTTCCTGCATCGCCTCGGAAGGAAACTTCCAATCTAGAACTTTCCTCGGGCGATTATTGAGTTGCCATTGAGCTTTGTCCACTTCCTCGTCTGAG
>CAJUSF010000004.1 GCA_910588945.1 uncultured Eggerthellaceae bacterium
AAGGGCCCCTTTAGGGGTAGCCCAGTAATACAAAAGCCGCTTTGTGCGGCTTGTTACGAGTCAAGGGCGATACGACTGAAACGAAGTGAAAGGCAGCGTCTTTAGGCGCTGCCGGTAAACCTTGGCCTTATAGGCCTAGAGTAAACCACCCTTTTGAAGGGTGGTTCATGATTGACTCAAACATGGTGGAAGGGGGGGCTTTTGTTTCAGCTTCGGTATTACAGTTCAGTTTATTGTAAAATGCCGCCTTACGTAGCATATATGGGGCACCTTGAGATTCGCAGAGAGCCCGATCGAAACATAAGGATCAGAGAAACAAGCACATGCAGCAACGCGACAAAATCAAACCGATTCTTTTTAGCATCATCAAACACTCGAGCAAAGAGGAGCTCAAAAGTCAGATCCCTAAAGACATCGTTTCAGGGATCGTGGTTGCCATTGTTGCGCTGCCGCTGTCCATTGCGCTCGGAATTGCTTCGGGCGTGTCTCCTGAGCAGGGTCTCTATACCGCGATCATCGCGGGATTTCTCATCGCATTTCTTGGTGGAAGCCGAGTTCAGATTTCTGGCCCAACAGCGGCGTTTGCTACCATTGTGGCCGGCATCGTTGCGACTGATGGTATGGAAGGGCTCATCGCCGCCACGATCATTGCGGGCATCCTTCTCATCCTGATGGGCGTATTTAAGCTGGGAGCTGTTATCCGCTTTGTTCCCTTCACCATAACCACAGGATTTACCGCTGGTATCGCTGTGACGCTTACCATCGGTCAGCTTGAAGATCTGCTTGGCCTGACGTATCCTTCCGGCACGACCACGATCGAGACCACCGAGAAGATCGCTGCGATCGCAGGCAATCTGTCCACGGTGAACGTGCAGGCGTGCTTGGTAGGTCTGGTATGCCTTGCCATCCTTTTTGTGTGGCCGCGTATAACCGAGCGCTTTCCCGGTTCGCTGGTTGCTCTACTGGTGGGCATCGCACTGGTGAGTGGATTCAATATGGATGTGAACACGATCGGTGATTTGTATACCATCGATGGAGCGCTGCCATCTTTTCATCTACCGCAACTCGACATGAACTTGTTCCGCAGCCAGCTAGCCAACGGTGTCACCATCGCCATTCTTGCTGCGATCGAGTCGCTGCTTTCCTGTGTGGTTGCCGATTCCATGATCAGCTCCCATCATCGTGCTAATACCGAATTGGTTGCCCAGGGTGTGGGCAATATCGCCTCGGTGCTCTTTGGTGGCATTCCCGCCACCGGCGCGATCGCGCGCACCGCGGCCAACGTTAAGGCTGGTGGCCGCACGCCGATCGCGGGTATGGTTCATTCGCTTGTGCTGGTTGCGGTCTTGGCGTTTTTGATGCCGTATGCAGCTCTGATTCCCATGCCTGCGATCGCGGCGATTCTGGTGCATGTTGCATACAATATGTTCGGATGGAGAAACTTCGCGCATCTGTGTACGACAGCTTCGAAGAGCGCGGTTTTCATCTTGCTCCTTACGTTTGTGTTGACCATCGTGGTCGATCTGGTGGCGGCAATCGGTGCGGGCATGCTGATTACAGTTGTGCTGTTCTTGAAATCGATGAGTGAAGAAACCGAGGTCAAGGGCTGGAAGTATTATTGTGACGAAAATTCCGAGGTTACCCACCTGCGCGAATTGCCAAAAAGTGTGCGCGTCTACGAGATCAACGGCCCGATGTTTTTTGGCATGACCGAGCGTATCGCGGACATCTCGGTAAAAACGTTCACCAAGTATCTAATCATTCGCATGCGGGGTGTGCCCTCTCTTGATTCTACCGGTATGAATACACTGGAAAACCTCCACAAGTACTGTAGTGCCCACGGAGTAAGCTTGATTTTTTCACACGTGAACGAGCAGCCGATGAAAACAATGCGCCGTGCTGGTTTTGTCGATTTGATCGGTGAGGATCATTTCCGCACATGCATTGATGATGCGATTGGTTATGCGCGCTCGCTACTTGAGCAACAATCAGCTGTATCGCGAGAGGAAGTTGTTGTAAAAGCTGCTCAAGATTCTAGGGAAGCCGACGAGGATACCACGCACCACACACAACGCTAATAAAATCTTTATTCCTTGATCGAACCAAAGGGCGCTTTAAATCCGCCTCAATCGCATTTGCGTTGAGACGCGTGCATTCATGCCTGTACTCCTTACGCACAATCAACACATATCTTGCGCCATGGTAACGCGTCGCCAGATTGCTCCCTTATCAAAATGCTGAGAGATACCTTTGTAGCATAACGATAAATCGTGTTAGAGCGCTTTGTGGAGGTTTGCATTCTAGCACCAGGCAAAGAGAGGAGTCATCATGAGCGGATCTCAATCTATGTCTGCATCACATGCGCAATCCGCATCAGGGCAGCCCAGCGCTAAGCAGACCAATACTGCTGCCACAATGGTGGGCTCCGCAAAGACGCTCGGCTTTTTCGGCTTCTTTGCGATCACCGCATCTATGGTTATGACGGTTTATGCGTATCCTAATTTTGCGTCTTCGGGTATGCATCTGATTTTCTTCCTTGTGTTAGGTGGTGTGTTTTGGTTTCTTCCGGTGGCGCTTTGCGCTGCTGAAATGGCAACCGTAAAAGGATGGGAGACCGGTGGCATATACTCATGGGTTGGAAGGACCCTAGGTAAGCGCTGGGGTTTCGCAGCCCTGTTCTATCAGTGGTTCCAGATCACTGTTGGATTCGTAACGATGGCATTTTTTGTGCTTGCTGCGATATCTTTCATTGTGGGCTGGGACGCTTTATATGACAATCCGCTGGTTATGTTTATCGGCGTGGCAATTATCGTGTGGGCGCTAACGCTTACTCAACTTGGAGGCACCAAGTTGACCGCACGCATTGCTAAGATCGGCTTTTTTGGAGGCGTTCTTATTCCTGCAGTTTTATTGTTGGTGGGTTTAGTTGCATATCTGGCAACCGGAGGAATTTCGCAAATCAACCTAGAAACTGCCAGCTATATACCTGATTTCACCAAAACGGGTACGCTTGTGATTTTTGCATCGTTCATTTTGGCATTTGCTGGTGTTGAGGCATCAGCATCGCATGTCAACGAGCTGAAGAATCCCGGCAAGATTTATCCATTGGTCATGATTGTGCTTTGCATTCTTACTATTCTTCTTGACACCCTTGGTGGCATGGCGGTAGCGATGACAATTCCGCTTGAACAGCTTGAGGGGAATATGAGTGACGGTGTTATCGCAGCATTTGCAAGCATTTTTGAGTCACATTTCCATGCGGGCTGGCTTGTGTATGTTGTTGCATTTTTGCTGGCTGCTGGCGTTTTGGCTGAAATCTCATCTTGGATCGTTGGCCCGTCACGTGCTTTGCTGGCAACCGCGGATGAAGGAATTCTTCCGAAGTCATTTGCAAAGACAAACAAGCATGGCGTAAGTGTCAAAACGGTTGTTATACAAGGTATTATCGTTACCATTTGGGACGCGGTGCTCTGTGGTTCGATGGCGCTTTCCGGCGGATCAAGCTCATCGGTAGCGTATCTTACTGCGGTGGGTCTTACAGTGGTCATCTATCTGGTTGGTTATGTGCTTTTCTTCTTGGGCTATTTCAAGCTCGCTTTGAAAATGAAGGATCTTCCGCGTGTATTCCGAGTATTTGGTCACAGTACAGTGGGTAAATGCATTATGGCAGGCATCGGTTTATTAGTAACACTGTTTGCACTCGTT
Source organism: uncultured Eggerthellaceae bacterium (assembly GCA_910588945.1). Taxonomy (GTDB): domain Bacteria; phylum Actinomycetota; class Coriobacteriia; order Coriobacteriales; family Eggerthellaceae; genus MGBC163016. The sequence goes on from CAJUSF010000004.1 coordinate 3,706, forward strand.
ATATCGTTTTTCCCATCAAGCGAATTGTCCGCACAGGCCAATGTAGTGTATGTGATAACCCTGATTGTGTGCTGGATTGTTTCGGTGGCCATTCCGTTTGTCATTTATGGATTACGGCATCATTGGGATGGCACGATCAAGAAATCGAAGGCATCAAGCACGTCGTCCCATCCTTCGCATCACAGTGGAAAAACGGCGCATCACAGCGTATAGCGTTGAGGTATTAACGAAATGGCTGCAACTTTCTCGGGGTCATTCCGTCGATATAGATACAGGCAAAGTCAAAGGATAACAAGCGATCAAGTATTAGCAACCTCTTCAAAGGTTGCGCAACGAAAGGAAGCCCAAAATGACTGACAAAGATGTAAAGCTGGTTTCAACCGAGCAGTTAGGTGAGATGGACGCGCAAACAAGGTATCTAAGCCCCATATTTGGTTCATATGCATCCGATGTTGAAATGCCTAAGGACAAACTAAATCATGATCCGATCGAGCCGCGTATTGCTAGCGAGATCATTCGTGAATATCTAGGCACCGAGGGTAACGCACATCAAAACCTTTGCACCTTTGTTCAGACCTATATGGAGCCTGAAGCTACCGAGCTGATGAAGGATACGCTGGAGAAAAACGCCATCGATAAAGATGAGTATCCGATGACCGCTGATCTGGAGAACAGATGCGTGAAGATCATTCAGGATCTTTGGCATGCTGATCAGAACATGGAACCTATGGGTACGTCTACGGTCGGATCATCTGAGGCATGCATGCTTGGTGGTCTGTCGGCATTGTTCCGTTGGAAGGCGTTGGCAAAGGCAAACGGTATTGACATCTATTCATCGCATCGTCCGAATTTGGTCATCACGTCCGGATATCAGGTGTGCTGGGAGAAGTTCTGCCGTTACTGGGATATCGAAATGCGCGAGGTTCCTATGGATGCTGACCATCTGTATATGACACCTGAAGAGTGCATGAAATACGTGGATGATCATACGATTTGCGTGGTTTGTTTGTTGGGTATTACATACACCGGTCGCTATGATGACATCAAGGGTATCGATGCGGCATTGACTGAGTACAACAAGACCACCAATATGCCTGTACGCATTCACGTGGACGCTGCATCTGGTGGTATGGTTGCACCGTTTATTGAGCCCGATTTGGAATGGGACTTCAGGCTCGAAAACGTATGGTCTATTTCAACTTCTGGTCATAAATATGGTTTGGTATATCCGGGCATCGGATGGATTATCTGGGGCCGCAAGGACGCTTTGCCCGAGGATCTGATTTTCTGGGTAAGCTATCTGGGCGGCCAAGAGGCAACCATGGCTATCAACTTCAGCCGTTCTGCGTCACAGATTGTAGGACAGTATTATGTATTTATGCGTAACGGCTTTGAGGGCTATCGAGAGATTCAGCAGCGCACCATGGATGTGGCTCATCATTTGGTCGAAGGTATCAAGAAAATGGGTCTCTTCATTATGTATGAGGAAGCAACCGAAATTCCTATCTTGTGTTGGAGTCTTGATCCGAAGGCTGGCAAGAGGTGGACGCTGTATGATCTCGATGATCGCCTGCGTATGCACGGCTGGCAAATTCCTGCCTATCCTTTGCCGGCGAATATGCAGGATGTCATCTGCCAGCGTATTGTGACCCGTGCTGATTTATCGATGACGATGGCTGATAAGTTCTTGAAAGATATGGAAGCTGAAATCAAGAATCTTGATAACGCTACAGTTATTGGGCAGCAGGACACCAATATATCGACAAAGGCATTTGATCATAGCGGACGTTAGTTGACGAGAGCCGACATTGGTTGATGCCAATCGTCATCTGCTTAAGGGGCTGCATATGCGGCCCCTTTTACTATGGCGCGATCTCAGTGTTGTTTTGCTCCGACGTTTCTCATGTTGGGGGTTTCTCACGGTATAATCGAGGCATTGAACGTGAATTGAGGATGTAGCAGAAATTGTGGCATCGAAACTGATTGCTATGATTGTCTATAGAGCTACACGAGAGTGAGGATGTGTCGTGAAAGCAATAATCCCAGCAGCAGGGCTTGGAACCCGATTTTTGCCTGCAACGAAGGCTGTTCCGAAAGAGATGCTTCTTGTGGGGGACAGGCCGGCGATTCAATACGTGGTTGAAGAGGGGCTTGCATCTGATGCCGATGGCGTTGTGATCGTCAATTCACGCAACAAAAAAGCTATCGAGGATCACTTTGCTCCCGATCCGGATCTGGTGAAGCTTCTTCGCGAGCGCGGTAAGGACAAGTATGCCGATGCGGTCGAGCACGTGGGAAATCTTCCGGTCGAATTTGTCTATCAGGACGAGGCGCTCGGGTTGGGTCATGCGGTACTGTGCGCTGAGGATGCATCAGCAGGCGAGGCGTTCTACGTGCTGTTAGGCGATGTGCTTGTGCCGAACAATAAGATGCTGCCGGCTATGCAGAAAGTTTCGAATAATCACGGTGGAGCGTCGGTCATCGCCGTTATGCCTGTGTCTGATGAAGAGGTGAGCCGTTTCGGTATCATCGCTGGAACAGAGGTCGAGCCGGGCGTTTGGAAGGTTGACAAGCTGGTTGAAAAGCCTGTGCTCGATGAGGCGCCCACCAATCTCGCCGTGTTCGGGCGTTATCTGCTCACGCCGCGTGTGATGGAGCTTCTCGAAGATGTGAAGCCCGGAGTAGGTGGCGAGATCCAGCTCACCGATGCGCTCGAGGCTGTGCTTGCTGAAGAGGAACTCTACGCACTTGTGATCGATCCGGCGGATGGTTTTGACACCGGGACCATCGAGAGCTGGCATGCGACTAACAAGGCTTTGCTGGATTAGGTTTTTGCGCCGTTGTCAGTCGGTGATTTAGTCATTCGAGGGCGATCGGTTCAACACCTTTGATTGAAGCAAAAGGAGAGCACCCCGTCGAGTTCGGCGGGGTGTTTCCATAAGGGGATAAGCAGCAGATCTTTAATCTGCTGATGCGGTCAGATCAAGGGGTGGGATCTGATGGCTCAGATTATAGGATTTTGGTTTGAATCCCATATGAACCTAAAGTGCGGATATTGTGAATAAAACATTTGTACGATATTCATGTGCGTGCTAACATAGCGTTATGGAAACAACGAGTCTGTTTAAAGAGATGGAAGACGAGCAGCGGTTGAAGGCTGCTCCTCTTGCTGTACGCCTACGTCCGCGGGTGCTTGATGAGGTGGTCGGACAACGTGAGGCTGTCGGGGAGGATAGCTGGCTTCGGGCTGCTATTGAAGCGGATACACTAAGCTCTGTCATCCTTTTCGGGCCGGCCGGAACGGGAAAGACCTCCATCGCGCATGTTATCGCCGAGTCCACGCGCTCCACATTCGTGGAGGTATCTGCTATCGGAGGCACTGTCTCGGATCTGCGGCGCGAGATCGCGGAGGCTGAGCGTCGCCTGATTTCTGGTGGAATCAAAACCATCCTATTTATCGATGAGATTCATAGGTTCAACAGAAGCCAGCAGGATGCGCTTTTGCATGCTGTGGAGAATAGAACGGTCGTGCTAATAGGAGCCACTACCGAAAATCCTTACTTTGAAGTGAATGCGGCTCTTCTTTCGCGATCGAGAGTGGTCGAGCTCCATTCGCTTGATGATGAGGAGATCGCCGAGCTTCTTTCGCGCGCTGTTTCAAGCGAGCGCGGCTTGGATGGAAAATATGTTCTCGATGATGAGGCACGTGATGCGATCATAACGCTTGCAGGTGGAGATGCTAGATCGGCGCTCACTACGCTGGAGCTTGCTGCGGAGATGCAAAAGCCAGGAACGAAAAAGAATCCGGCAACGATCACCGAGCAGATAGTCATTAAAGCCACGCCGCACAGATCGCTTCCCTACGATAAGAACAAGGACATGCATTATGACATCATATCGGCGTTCATAAAATCCATGCGAGGCAGCGACCCGGATGCAGCGCTCTATTGGCTGGCGCGAATGATAGACGGCGGCGAAGACCCCAAATTCATCGCGAGGCGTATCTTTATTCTGGCTGCCGAAGATATCGGAAACGCTGATCCGCAGGCGCTCTTGATAGCAGAGGCGGCCTTCAAGTCCGCAGAGGTCATTGGTTATCCGGAATGCCAGCTTATCTTGGCGCAAGCGGCGACTTATATGGCTTTGGCTCCTAAGTCGAATGCGGCCTGCGGAATATTCGAAGCGCTCCAAGAGGTGCGCAAAGGGCCTCTGCGCAAGGTTCCGGATTATCTTCGCGATCGGCATCGTCCCGGATCCGAAGATTACGGTCAGTATAGATATCCCCATAATTATCCGGGCGGATGGGTCGATCAGCGCTATCTTCCCGAAGGCCTTGAGCGGGGAGCCTTCTATCATGCGAGCGATCGCGGTTGGGAGGCCTATCGTATAGATTCCACCGCTCGAGACAGATCGGAATCAAGCGAGGCGCAGCCTGTTAAGAATAAACGGCAGGTTAAGCCTGAGCATGTGAAAGGCACGGATAAGACCGCCCGATCTAAACAGCCTAAGAAACAAAAATAAACAAGGCGTAAACCATATAGCTAATCAAAGCGCTAGAATCTATTTAACAGTTAGAATAACTGAAAATTCGCCGTAGACCCAACGGATACCAGCGGGTCGATGCGGCTTTGGAAGCAGAATCGAGCAAGTGCAGGAGTTACCTATGAATATCAACGATATTATCCTATGCGTTGTTCTAGTAGTCGTTGGAGCTGCTATCGTTTGGCTCATTGTGGAGCTTGCGCTCACGGTGCGCCGCACGCGTTCGAGCGTTACGCATGTGGTCACGCAGATCGAGCCTACGATCGCCAACGTCGAGAAGATCAGCAATGACATCCAGCCTATCATTCAGAAGGTGGACCCCCTGATGGAGCGCGTCTCGCTTACCGTGGATGCCGCCAATCTCGAAATGATGCGCGTGGATGAGATACTTGAGGATGTCGGCAATATCACAGGATCCGTTTCCAAGACGGTCGGTGCTGTTGATACCGTTACGAGCGCCCCTCTTGATTTCGTTACGAGCGCAACCAAGAAGATCAAAAAGAAGTTCTCTCCTAAATACGCCAGCGAAGAGTCTGTCGATCTTGGGGGCGGGGATGATGAAAAAGGCCCTACCAATCCGATCGTGGACTTCATCGACGAGATGGGCGATGTTGCTGCAGAGACGATGGAAGAGCGTCGTAATAAGAAGGCGGAGCAGCAGCGTGCGGCCGAGGAGCAGCAACTCAAAGATGAGGCGAAGAAGGAAAAGCTGAATGCTTCTTCCGAGCGCATAGTCGATGGCGTTACCTACCAAGTAACGATCGACGCGCCTGACGAGATCTAATCTGAGCCTAATTCAAACTATCTGCAGGAGCACTTACGTGTCGGACGTCAATAAAGAAACCCAATCTCAATCACCGCTCGATTCGACCGGATCGCATAAGGACGCTGATCGTGCATCGATCGGCCTACAGGATGTAAGTGGCCTTGCGGCCGAACCGTCCGAGGTCGCATCTATTCTTGACAAGAATGCGAAGATCAGACGAGTTTGCTTTCTGGTTTGGGCAATAGTCGGCAGCCTTGTTCTTGCCGGAGTGGCGATATATCTTTTGAAGATACTTGCCATCCCGGTATCTATTATCATCTGGACCGTCGTGTTCGTGTTCTGCCTGCGTGGAATCGTTAACGGCCTTGAAAAGCATGGCGTAAACAGAGGCATAGGAACCACTGTAAGTTACATCGTGATGTTTTTGGCATTGGCTCTGGTGGGCTTTTTGATGTTCTCTCCGGTGTTCGGGTTGAATAATCAGTTCGCCAACATCATTTCCAGTATTCCATCCTATATAGATACTATTCGCGGGTGGATCGATGATATATATAAAAATTACGGGCATTGGCTTGATGACGACAGCGTTAAGAGCTTCGTGAACAGCATCGGTGAGTCTATGTCTTCGTGGGCATCATCGATGGCGTCAGGTGCTGCAAATGCAGTTGTCGATTTCGGAACCACCGTTGCAAACAGCCTTATGGCGATCGGCTTCGCGCTTGTGATCGCTTTCTGGGTCCTTCTCGAGCTTCCTATGCTGGGCGCCGAGACAAAAAGGATAATCTCTCCGAAATTCTACGAAAGCGCGCAGTTTTTGCATATCACTTTCACGCGCATTATGGGTGGCTACATTAAAGGAACGCTTATTCAGTGCTTCATCATCGGGCTGGGTTGCGGGATCCTGTTTGCTGTTATCGGCGTGCCTAACGCTTCGGCTCTCGGCGTCATTACGGGTGTTATGAACATCATTCCCATCGTCGGTCCTTGGATCGGTGGTGCGGTGGCGGCCGTCTCGGCCATATTCGTGAGCCCTATTACCGCGGTGATAGCCATCGCTGGAACGATCATCATCCAGCAGTTCGTCTATACCTTCATATCGCCGAAGATCATGCAATCATCGGTCGATGTGCATCCGGCTCTCACATTGATAGCCATGATGATCGGCTCTGCTCTCGGTGGTGCGATGAGCGGGCTTTTGGGTTCCCTTGTTGGAATGCTGTTCGCCATTCCGGCGGTTGCGGTAATAAGATCGTGCTTCATTTTCTACTTCGAGAGACATACCGGACGCAAGATAATCGCCGATGACGGCGTGTTCTTCAAAGGCGATTCCCGTGAAAGCGACATTGTTGATCCGCTGAAGGATGCGATCAGCGGAGCATCGAAAAAGACTAAAAAACAGGCGAAAAAGAGCATCGGAACAGGCGCAGAGCGCCTCGAGCGCGATGATAATGATAAGTAGGTTTTGTGGGTGACTTTTCACCGGAGGCAAGAATTGCGCTGAGCCTTGGTTTGGGAATTCTATACCGGCGTGTTTGCGAAGTCGGCTTATGATGGGTATTAATCGTTCGATTTTAAAATAATCGAACATTATGAAGTTGGTAGAAGGAGTATCACATGGGTCGCTCTGCTGGCGGTGGCGGATTTGGAGGCGGGGGTTTCTCCGGCGGGTTTTCTGGCGGCGGACGCTCCAGTGGAGGTTTCAGCGGAAGTGGAGGCGGTTTCGGTGGATTTTCTGGAGGTGGAAGGTCTGCGGGTAGACCGAGCGCTCCTGCGGGGGGCGGCTTTTACCACGGTGGATCCGGTGGCGGATTTTTTCAAGGATTGTTATTGGGCCATCTTCTGAGCAGCTCGGGCGGCTCAGGTTCAGGCGGCTCGGGTGGGCCCTCATCTCAAGGTCAGCCCCCAAATCAAGGCGGTAAAAAGTCGGGATGCAGTGCAAATGTAGTGCTTATTGTCGTCCTGATATTTTTTGCGCTTGCATTTCTCGGGGGTGTAAGCAATTGCGTTGATCCGTCGGTTTCATCCACGACAACCACGGCATCGACGGTTGAGAGGACCCCGCTTCCAGCAGGCTCTGTCGAAGAGACGGCGTATTTCACAGATGAAGGTGACTGGATCGATAATCCGAATGCGCTTAACCAAGCTATGCGCCAGTTCTACATGGATACCGGCGTGCAGCCTTATCTCTATATTCTTCCGAATGGGCAAACGCGCTCGGTTCAAGAGCTCACGTCTCGTGCAGAGGCTCTCTATCCGGAGATCTTCAATGATGAGGCTCACTTTTTGCTGGTTTTTTGCGATGACAATTCCGGAAGCTTCAATGCGGGATATGTTATTGGAACGCAGGCGAAGAGCGTGATGGATTCTGAGGCTATCGATATATTCAAGGATTATCTCGATGCCAATTACTATGATTTTAGCCTTACTGAGACACAGATCTTCGCGAATACCTACACAAAGACCGCTGATAGGATTATGACCACGGACGCTAAGCGCGATGCGCCTATGAATATCGCGCTAACAATCGTCTGTGGTGTGGTGATAGTAGTAATAATTGTCGCTCTTGTGCTTAGAAAACGCCGTCAGGCGCGTGAGGCTGAGGCCAAACGCCAGCAAGAGATACTCAATACGCCTCTCGAGAAGTTCGGCGAAGACAATGTCGAGCAGCTCGCTAAGGAATACGAAAAGGCGAGAAACAATCCGCAGGCAACTCAAGACGCGCAGGTGATTGCGCCTGAGAATCTGGAGAAGTTCGGAGGTGATGCAGCTGAAGATCTCGCACGCAAGTATGAGCAAAACGAAAGCACTAAGAATTGATCATAATGCGATTGATTGAACGTGAGCAATACCGTTGGAGGCCACTAGGCCCGAATTTCGGATAAGCCAAGATTGAAGGAGATTACTATGGCAGGAATATTGGACAGATTTGCAAGCATTATCAAGGCAAATATAAATGATCTTTTGGATAAGGCGGAAGACCCCTCGAAGATGATCGAGCAGTACATGCGCGATCTTACAGAAAGCCTTGCAGAGGTCAGAGAAGCTACAGCTGGCGTTATGGCCGAGGAAACCCGAACAAAGAGAATGCTTGACGACAATCAGAAGGAGATCGATCGCTTTGAGAGTTTAGCCCGCAAAGCGTTAACGGCCGGAAACGAAGACGACGCTCGCGTCTTTCTTAAGAAAAAGCAGGAACTTGCCGATAAGAATGAGGGCTTGAAGGTGGCGTATACGGCAGCTGCCGAAAATGCTTCCAAGATGCGTCAGATGCACGACAAGCTTGTTAGCGACATTGAGACCTTGAAAGAGCGTAAAGAGGTCATCAAGGCCAAGGCCGCCGTTGCCAAGACCCAAGACAAAGTCAACAAGATGACTAGCGGCACCGATAGGGCCGAGGGCGTAATGGGCGCATTCGATCGAATGGAGGCCAAGACCGATGAAATGCTTGATCGAGCCAACGCGATGGCCGAGCTCAACGAGCAGCCCAAGAGCGAGACAGAGGAACTGGAAAAGAAATATGCCGATATGGGCATGGATGCATCGGTTGAGGACGATCTTAGTCGACTTAAGTCGGAGATGGGAATAGCTTAATTCCGAAAGCCTAAAACGGCTTCCGGAATGAATTGACGCTGCGCGGCATCCCAGCGGTTCATCTTTACGGTCCAAGCCCTACTCGTGTAGCGAAGTACACGTCGTCGGTCTTTCCCGCAAATCTGAACCGCTGTAGATGCCGCTCGCTGTCTTTGTAGTGTTTCATTTTCTATCTAAGATCTAATGAGCTCAGTGCATGCGTGCCTGGCGTGATGATATGTGCACTACTTGTGAACCGGATGTGTGCCTGATTAGCACTCAAGTCTCATGAGTGCTAAAATTGCACGGAACTATTGAAAGCGAGCATATTGGAAACGAGGCAAAATGTCATTTGAGAAGTTTACGGATAAAGCCCGTAAGGTGCTCGTGTTGGCGCAGGATGAAGCCAGAAAGCTTCACCAGCCTTATGTCGGCACGGAGCATATACTCCTAGGGCTTATTGTTGAGAAAGAAGGTTTGGCTGCACAGGCTTTGGAGCGACTAAATGCGGATTATGATGCTGTCGTTCAAAGCATTCGCCAAGTTGCCACGATCGATGAGGATGCAGATGTTTCAGGTCATCTGTCATTCACTCCGCGTGTGAAGCGTGTTCTTGAGAACTCGCTTCGCGAGGCGATGCAGATGGGTCAGTCGTATATCTCCACTGAGCATCTTTTGCTCGGGATCGTTCGCGAAGGTGAAGGCACAGCTCTTGATGTGCTGAACCGCCTTGGAATATCGGGTGATGATATCCGCTCAACGATGAATGATATTGTCGGTCAGTCGCCTGTTATGGCGGGTCGTGCAGCGTTTGACCCGATGGGCGGCGGACAGGAATCCATGCTCAAGGAATTCGGTACCGATCTCACGAAAAAGGCGAAAGAGGGCAAGCTCGACCCGGTCATTGGTCGTGCAGCCGAGATCGAGCGCGTCATGCAGATCCTCTCGCGCCGTCAGAAGAACAATCCGCTGATCCTAGGTGAACCCGGTGTCGGCAAGACTGCCATTGCCGAGGGATTGGCTCAGCTCATCGTGGCGAATCAAGTGCCGGATCTTCTTCGCAACAAACGCTTGGTCACGCTCGATGTTTCCGCGCTTGTCGCCGGCTCGAAGTATCGTGGTGAGTTCGAAGAGCGCATGAAAAAGGTCATCAAGGAAGTCATGGATGACGGCAATGTGCTGTTGTTCATCGATGAGATCCACACTATCATCGGTGCGGGATCCGCGGAGGGCTCCATCGACGCGGCGGCCATCTTGAAGCCTCCGCTGTCGCGTGGCGAGATCCAGATCATCGGCGCCACCACGCTTGAGGAGTATCGCAAGCACCTCGAGAAGGATAGTGCGCTTGAGCGCCGCTTCCAGCCCCTTACCATTAAAGAGCCTAACGAAGAGCAAGCTGTGCGAATCATGGAGGGCCTGCGCGATAAATACGAGTCACATCATCAGGTTCACTTCACCGAAGAAGCGCTTCAAGCTGCAGTGTCGCTCTCGAGCAGGTATATCCAAGATAGATATCTGCCCGACAAGGCGATCGATGTTATGGACGAAGCGGGCGCGCGTATGCGCATTCGCAATATGACGTTGCCGCCTGAGCTTCGTGAGCTTGACGACCAGCTTCGCCGTGTGCGCCAAGACAAAGACAAGGCGATCGGAGACCAGAACTTCGAGCGTGCGGCCACGCTGCGCGACGAGGAGAACGCTCTGAAGGAAAAGCGCTCCGAAGTGGAAAAGCAATGGGAGGAAGACAACTCCAAGCAGATTCAAAAGGTCACAATGGAAGACATCGCCGATGTCATCTCGATGTCGACAGGCGTTCCTGTTTCAAGTCTCACAGAGGCGGAGACGGAGAAGCTGCTTCGCATGGAAGGCGTGCTTCATGAGCGCGTCATCGGTCAAGACGAAGCCGTGACGGCTCTATCGAAGGCTATTCGCCGCTCGCGTTCCGGCCTGAAGGATCCAAAGCGCCCAGCCGGATCGTTTATCTTCCTCGGCCCATCCGGTGTCGGCAAGACCGAGCTGTCCAAAGCGCTCGCCGAGTTCCTCTTCAACTCGGAGGATGCTCTTCTCACCTTCGATATGTCCGAGTATATGGAAAAGCACACTGTATCGCGTCTTGTGGGTTCGCCTCCAGGATATGTTGGGTTTGATGAGGGCGGCCAGCTTACCAAGGCCGTTCGACAGCGACCGTATTCCGTCGTGCTCTTCGACGAGATCGAAAAGGCGCATCCCGATGTGTTCAACATTCTGCTCCAGATCTTGGAGGAGGGGCGCCTTACGGATGCCCAAGGAAGAACAGTGGACTTCCGCAACACGGTGATCATCATGACCTCGAATGTGGGCGCGCGTGAGATCGCGCAATCCACAACGCTCGGGTTCTCGCCGGCAGGTCAAGAGGGGCTTTCTGACGATGAGATCAAGAGTCGCGTGATGTCCGAGATGAAGAAGCTCTTCAGGCCGGAGTTCCTCAACCGCCTGGATGAGATTATCGTGTTTAAATCGCTCACGAAAGACGAAATCAAGCTCATCGTGGATCTTATGGTGGCCGATCTTCGCGATCGTATGATCGAGCAGAATATGACCATCAATCTCTCAGATGCTGCACGCGAGATGATCGCGAACGAAGGCACCGATACTACATACGGCGCGCGTCCGCTGCGTCGTGCAATTCAGCGCATGCTTGAAGATCCGCTGTCCGAGCAGATTCTCGAGGGCAAGTGGACTAGCGGCTCTGTGGTCGATGTCGATGTTGAGGGCGAAGGCGATGACGCTCATCTGGTGTTCAATGCCGGAAGCGGCTCGATTCCAGCGCCTCGCAAGCGCGACTCGATCGCACGTGAGGCCGAGCTTCTGCTCACGAACTTCGATCTGAGCAATGCGGGTTACTCGCCTTCGCGCACGCCTGCCGGATCGCTGGAAGGTTCGGGAGAATAGAAAGCCTAGGCTAGATAGCAGACAAGATCTTTCGACTCCGGCGCTCTTTTTGGGCGCCGGATCGCGTTATGAGCATGTGTTATGTATGCCTTGCAGAGCGGCGATACGTTCTCGATCTGACGAACGCCCCGACTTTTGCAGGTATCGATGCATCCACCGAATAAATGTTGCACGATCTGTTCGCGATATCAGCACGCGGCGCTTCGTCTATATGGGCGCCGTATTCATTTACGAGCACACACTCATCATCGGAGGGATTCCCGTACTCTTCGATCATGTCCTCAAGCGTATCGGCGATAAGGCGCATGTTGTGCACGGTGAAGGCCTGTGGCGCTTTTCGAGGATTCACAAGCTCCAGTTCCTCGCCTTCGACGAATCGGTTGCGACAGCGAAGATACAACGTGAAACCGTCTTCTCGATGCGTGCAGCCAACGACGTCCGCCACATGGATGCTCTCCTGTTCATAGCCGTCGAAGTCGTCTGCCTGTTCGGGTTCTCCGTAAAAGAACCCCGTTCCAAATGGACGATGCGAGACACTATTGATCTCATCTTGCATCTGCTCACCGATCGCTTTGTAAGCATCCGGCCCTTCATCGTGGAGCACATCGAGCGCCAACCTGTATGCATTCACGACGTTCGCCACGTAGAAAGCTTTCTTGTTACGCCCTTCGATCTTGATCGAATCCACGCCTGCTTGCGCCAGATCGTCCAAGTGATCGATCATGCAAAGGTCCTTCGCATTCATGATGAACGATGCGCCGCCCTCTTCTTCGATGGGGAAGTGAACGCCCGGGCGCTTTTCTTCCTCAAGTGTGTAACTCCACCGACACGGTTGCGTGCAATGCCCCCTGTTGCCGGATCGATTCGTGAGGTATGAACTTATAAGGCATCTGCTCGATACGGCCATGCATTGCGCTCCATGCGCGAACGCTTCGATCTCGAGGTCTTGCGGGGAATCCTTGCGCATTCGCTCTATATCGGAAAGCGTCATCTCGCGGGCACAAACGACTCTCTTTGCACCGAGATCGTGCCAGACCTTCGCGGCCTCCGCATTGGCCACAGATGCTTGTGTGCTGACGTGGAGCTCGCATCTGGGGGCGTAGCGTTTGGCGAGCGAGAAAGCGCCAATATCGCCGATGATGAGCGCATCTACCTCAGATGCTTGAACCTCTTCGAAGAAAGCCGGAAGTTCGCGAATATCATCGGGCATCATGAGGATATTGCATGTGAGGTGGACTTTGACGCCATGCTCATGCGCAAGCGCGACCGCGCGTGGAAGCTCTTCCATGGAGAAGTTGGCGGCGCGTGCACGCATTCCAAATCGGTCTGTAGCCAGATAGACCGCATCCGCGCCGAAATCTATCGCCGCGCGCAACTGCTCCATTCCGCCTGCTGGCGCGAGCAGCTCCATGCGCTTGATCCGTCTGGTGTCGATTGTGTTGTTCTTATCGGTGTTCATCATGTTGATATTGTAATGGAATCTCGTGACGCAATGATGTTGTGCTCGCACCTCGCGCGCTGTATGAGTCTGATTCCGCTCGGGCTACGCATCGGATGAACACCCCGTCATTCGCTCGGTTCCTAGCATGTCTTTTCGGAGTATACTTATCACTACGATACGAAGCTTCAGAGATAAGGTTTGAAATGACTCAAACGATCGATCCCGTTTTTACGCCCGATGCTTTGCAGGTGCCGGGGATAATCTCGCAGGTAATCGGAGAAGGCGCGTTCGCTAGATCCGAAGGTCAGCTTATAGGAAAACTTGACAAGAACCCTAAGACGGCTGCCATCATATTGGCTGGCGGTACGGGGGAGCGTTTCGGTCGCGAAGGTGGCAAGCAACTTGTCGAGATCGCGGGCAAGCCGATCCTTACATGGTCGGCCGAAGCCTTCGATGCTGTGGGTGATATCGGTCTTATCGTTATCGTCTGCCCGCAAGACAGGATGGATGAATATCTGAAGCGAGCAGTGGATCCGTTTCCGTTCGTAACGCCGGTCGTGATGGCACCCGCCGGATCCATTCGCCAGGAATCCGCGTTCTCTGGGCTTGAGAACATTCCGGATGATTTCGAATTCGTGGTTTTGCACGATGGCGCACGTCCGCTCATCACGCCTGAGCTCATCCTGCACACTATCAATACGGTGAAGGGCAATCTCGATGCTGATGGCGCGGTGGTTGCGCATCCTGCGATCGATACGCTCAAGGTAGTCGAGGATGGCGTCATCACAGGAACGCCTGATAGGAAGTATTTCTGGAACGCGCAGACTCCTCAGGTGTTCAGGATCGGCATCTATCGCCGCGCACAGGCCTCAGCTCTCTCAGACGGTTTTGTCGGCACGGATGACTCTTCGCTAATCGAGCGCATGGGCGGTCGCGTCCTTGTGGTAGAGGGCAAGCGAGACAATATCAAGTTGACAGTGCCTGAGGACTACACTCTTCTGGCATCGGCGGCACGCTCGATGTCTCACATCGACGGACTATCCGGGTAATAGAGCTCGGTGGACCTATGCGTATCCGATAATCGGACGCATCGTTTGGCAGCCCTCGCGCTGCCTTTTGTCTTAGATCAAGATGATGGATCGGAATGGTTGGATTGGTAGGATCGATTGTGGATTTCAAAGGGCTACGCACCGGTTTGGGAATGGATGTTCATGCTCTCGTTCCCGGGCGCAAGTTGATTCTGGGCGGGGTGGAGATAGAGCACCATCTCGGCCTTGACGGGCACTCAGATGCCGATGTTTTGGCACACGCAATCTCTGACGCTCTTTTAGGTGCGGCTCGTGAAGGCGATATCGGCAAGCTCTTTCCCGATACCGACCCACGCTTTGAGGGCGCAGATTCGCTGGTCCTGCTCGGAAATGTGGCCGAGCACATCCGATGTTGCGGCTTCGAGATAATTGATGTCGATTCGGTCATCGCGGCTCAGGCGCCGAAGTTGTCGCCGTATCGCGATAAGATGCGCCAGAATCTAAGCCAAGCGATGGGAATCGATATAGACAACATCGGCATCAAAGCAACCACTACCGAACAGTTGGGCTATGAGGGCCGAAGCGAAGGAATTACCGCCTATGCTTCGTGCATACTCGTGAAGAAACAGTAGACAAGGAGTCAAAGTGATCCGTCTTTTTGACACAAAACAGCATAAGAAAGTCGACTTCAACCCTATACGCGAAGGAAAGGTCAGCATGTATGTGTGTGGCCCGACCGTCTACAATCGCATCCATATCGGAAACGCGCGAACCTTCATATCGTTTGACACTATCCGTAGGTACCTTGAATGGCGCGGCTTTGATGTGCGATTCGTGCAAAACGTTACGGATGTCGATGACAAGATCATAAACAAGGCGAAAGAAGAAGGCAGAAGTGCTGCCGAGGTGGCAAAGCAATACACGGAGCTGTTCATAGCGGATATGCAGGCGGCAGGTGTTAGCGAGCCGACGGTTCGCCCGAAAGCCACAGAGGAGATCGACTCGATGATCTCCATGATCGAAACGCTTATCGAGAAGGGTCATGCATACGAGGTTGACGGCGATGTCTATTTCTCGGTGCGCTCGGATCCACATTACGGTTCGCTTTCCGGACGCAACATCGATGAGATGGAAGCGGGGCATCGCGAACTTCGAGCTGACGGCCAAGGTCTTGAAGATAGAAAGCGCGATCCGCTGGATTTTGCGCTTTGGAAGGCTGCTAAGCCCGATGAGCCTTCGTGGGATTCCCCTTGGGGGGCTGGGCGTCCCGGTTGGCATATCGAGTGTTCAGTTATGTCGGAGAAGTACTTGGGTTTGCCGTTCGATATTCATGGTGGCGGTGCCGATCTCGTCTTTCCGCACCACGAAAACGAATGCGCGCAGTCTGAGTGCGCCTGTGATAGCGGCTTTGCGAATTATTGGATGCATTCGGGGATGTTGCAGATCAATTCGGAGAAGATGAGCAAATCGTTGGGCAACTTCCTTCTCCTTCACGAGGTTTTGGAGGACGCACGTCCGCAGGCGCTTCGCATGCTCATGCTGCAAACGCATTATCGCTCGCCGCTTGATTTTTCGACCGAGCGCATGGAGGAGGCCGATGCTGCGCTCACGCGCATCGAAAACACTGTCAGGAACGTCGACTGGCTCTGCTCGAATGCGAAAGACGACGCACCCGATGCGATAGACAGCATCTCGTTGCGGGCCCTTACGGCCGACGCGCACGAGAACTTCATCTCTGCGATGGATGACGACTTTAACGCTCCGGCCGCGCTCGGCGCTATCTTCTCTTTGGTAAGCTACCTGAACTCTCAGATCGCCGATAAGTCGCTTTCCGTGAATGATGCCGAGGCTGCGATTGGTGCACGTGATGAGATCGTCAGCTTGCTTGATGTGCTCGGGATCTCCATAGCCGATGATCAGGATGGCGGCGATTCGCAGGAATATCCCGAGGAAGTGATAGGTCTTGCTGCTGAGTTTGCAGGCTATGGCGGCTCGGATGCGATGGAGGCGGTAGAGGTGTTGTTGGAGGCGCGCGCCAAGGCGAGGGCTGATAAGGATTGGGGAGTAGCCGATGGTGTCCGCGACGGTCTCGCATCGCTTGGTTTCATCATCGAAGACACCCCTCAAGGAGCACGTGTCACCTACGAAGGCTAGTCTTTTTTACAGATAAATGCCGCGCATCCCGATCGCCTCATACGGTGGTCGGGATGATTGATGATTTTTCCGTATACGAGTCGCTTTTACAACCGCATTTCAACCCTTACAAGGTATGATGTACGCATCAAGGAATACAGGTGTCCTTTATCTGAGATCTTTTGTTTCGAATAGAGGGGGGCTTTAGAAATTGAGCAACCAAAATGATATGGCAGAGCGCAAGCAAACCATATTGATCGTTGATGACTTCATGGTCAACAGGGCGCTGTTGGCTGATATGCTAGGCAATGAATACGACATCATCGAGGCTGCCAATGGAGTTGAGGCCGTGGTGGCGATGCGCGATCTCGGGTCTCGCATCTCGTTGATCCTTCTTGACATAGTGATGCCCGAGATGGATGGTCTTGAGGTTCTTGCGATGATGAACAAGCAGGGATGGATCAAGGAGATCCCTGTAATCATGGTGTCCTCCGAGAGCACCTCGTCCACTATCGAGCGCGCCTACAATCTGGGCGTCACCGACTTCATCAGTCGTCCGTTTGACACATCAATCGTTCGCAGGCGCGTGACCAATACGCTCATGCTCTACGCTAAGCAGGCGGCTCTTGCTGGAATGGTAGAGGATGAGATCTATCAGCGCGAGAAATCCGTTGGCATGATGGTCTCGATCTTGAGCCAGATCGTGGAATTCCGTAACGGCGAGAGCGGACTTCATGTTCTTCACGTGAACACGCTCACCGAGATGTTGTTGAAGCATATTGCCTCGAAGACCGACAAATACGGCTTGACTCCTGATCTTATCTCGACCATCAAGCTTGCATCGAGCCTGCACGATATCGGCAAGATCTCCATTCCTGAGGAGGTCCTCAACAAGCCCGGGCGTCTTACCGACGAGGAGTTCGAGCTGATGAAGACGCACTCGGCCATCGGTGCGGATATGCTGAAGAGCCTTCCGAACTTCGAGGAAGAGCCCATAATCAAGATTTCTCACGAGATCTGCCGCTGGCATCATGAAAGATTTGACGGCCGAGGATACCCTGACGGGCTTAAAGGCGATGAGATACCGATCAGTGCGCAGGTCGTGGCGCTTGCCGATGTGTATGATGCGCTCACGTCCAAACGGGTTTACAAAGACGCCTTCCCGCACGAGAAGGCCATGGAGATGATCTTGAACGGCGAATGCGGCAGCTTCGATCCGTTCTTGCTGGAGTGTCTGCAGGATATCGCTGATGACATCCAAAACGAGCTCGAGCTCTCATCTGTTTCCACGAATGCAAACATGGAGATAAATGCTGCCGTTGCACACACGATGAAAGCCGATGCGCTTGCGCCATCCAATCGCACACTGGACCTTCTCGATTATGAACGTATGAAGTATAACTTCTATGCTCAGATGTCCAACGAGATTCAGTTTGAATATACGCTCGATCCGTCCATTGCGATCGTGCATGACTACAGCGTGAACAAGCTCGGACTTCATGAGACAATCCACAACCCCATGCAAGACGAGCAGTTGCTATCCATTTTCGGCGAGACCAATCTGGTCAAATTGCGCAAATCGCTATTCGACACAACCATAGAGGATCCGATCGTACAGTTCGATCTTCAAGGCACCGTGGATGGCGAACCGAGATGGTTCCATCTCGATGCCCGCGCGACGTGGGAAGACACGAAAAACGGAAAATCCTTCCTCGGGGCCATCGGTAAGCTTGTTGATATTCACGAAAGTCGTGCTCGTCTGAGCGATCTTGAGCGCAAGGCCACACAAGATTCGCTCACCGGGCTTACAAACCACGCATACGCACGCAAGGTGATATCCACCCGCATGAAGAGTAATCCTGATGATACGTTCGTGCTGATGGTGCTCGATATGGATCATTTCAAGAATGCCAATGACGAGTATGGGCATTTGTTCGGCGACGAGGTTTTGAAGCATCTGGCAAAGACCCTTCGCGCAAGTGTTCGCGATGATGATATCGTGGCGCGCGTCGGTGGGGATGAGTTCCTTATCTGCATGGAGCTCGATGCCGACCCTAAGCCTTTGGTGGACAGGATCTACAGCTCGATCTCCGGGCAGTACGGCGATTTCCCCATCTCGGTAAGCATGGGTGTGGAGTGCATCAACGGTGGCGATATGGAATATGATGAGTTCTTCAAGCGTGCTGACCGGGCTCTGTACTCCATGAAGCGCAACGGTCGCGGTGGCTATGTCTATGGCGTAGATGCGAACTTCGGCAAAGAAGAGGGAAGCGTTATCTCCACCATAGAAAGCGACGAGGTAAATTCAAGGAATTGATCGAGTGCGCCCTGAATCGCGCGGTCGCTTTGGAGTATGATATCCATTAAGGGTTGGATGCGCGCGATCTGTTCGCAAGCATGCCTACCGAAAACCGACGAAGGGAATTCAGATGTCGTTAGAGGTCTTTTATGCAAGCGTTGACGGCGATTACGATGGGGTCAAGTCGAGGCTTCTCACCGAGGAGAGGATCTCGAAGTTCGTGAATCTCTTCTTCAGTGATCCAACATATCAAAATCTTGTGGCGAATCTTGATTCGGGAAATATGAAAGAGGCATTTCGTGCGGCGCACACGCTAAAGGGTGTCACCCGCGACCTCGGACTTACCCGTATTGCAGATCCGGCCAGCGAACTTGCCGATGCTCTTCGCCCTGATGAGAACGGCAATCCGGCGCATCCGGAAAAGGCCAATGAGATAATGACGGAAGTTTCTGCTGCATATAAGAAGGCGGTTGAAGCAAGAAGCCTTCTCGATTAGTTCCTCCAGAACCGTTTAGCAAGAGGTTTTTTGATCTATGGATAAAGACAAGACAAAAGGGATAACAAGAAACAGGATACTCGCGTCCCTAGCTGCGGTGGTCATTGTGATCATTGCGCTTTTGCTCTTTATGGCTGCGAACACAAACCGTATCTACGAGCAGAATGCTCGTTATCTGGAAGGTTCGACCGAACAGACGGCTAGGCGCATCAACGATCTTTTGAGCACCTCGCTTGGGATTATCGAGTCGGCTGCAACGGTATATGAGAATAACAGCAATGTGACCGACCAAGATCCTGCCGAGATCGCGGCAGGAATCGATATGGCGTCGTTTGACTACACGTTTTTCACCACTGTCGAAGGCGAGGCGTATCGAAACGACGGATTGATTGAAAACGTTGTGGATCGCGAATATTTCATTTTGGGAATGCGTGGTGAGTCCGGTATTTGTGCGTATGCAAGCGCTGCATTTGGTGAAGAGAACATTATGGTGTTTTTCTCGCCGGTATTTCACAATGGTAATGTAGTCGGTGTGATGTCAGGTGTCTATCGCGAGGACACATTGTCAACCTATATGAATACCGAATTTTTCGGTGTGGAGACATCGACATTTCTTTGCAGTTCAGATGGCATGATAGTCGCTCGCTCTATAGAGACTGATACCGACTTTGAAAACGTATTTATGCTGCTTGAAAGCAGTCGTGACACATCGATCAGTATCCAGGAGCTCAGAGAGGATTTTGAAGCTGGCATCCCGGCATCGTTTGTATATAACAGCAACGCTGGCGGCGGAAGCACCTATGCGACCAAGCTCGCGGACTTTGACTGGATGCTTATGAGGTCATTCCCGGAGACTATCACTAACAATATGCTTGAGAACGCGAACTTTGCTGGCATAATTTTGGTGGCAGGTGTCATTACTGCAGCGGGACTTCTCATCATCGTTTTAATGGTGCAATCCCGTAAACGACAAAACGTTCTTCTGCTTGAGCGCCAAGAGGCCACGAGAATCATCGATGCTTCGACGAATCTTTTCCACAGTCTTCTTGAGGTGAATCTCGTTGAGAACTCATATCAGTATTTGAAGGACGAGGAGAACCTGCGCAACCTTCCGAATAGCGGTAGCTTCGACTTCTTGCGCAATACGCTTGCTAAGAGCGCGAACGAGGAATACACCGATGTGGTCTTGAAGTCGCTTGATCCCGATCATATCAAAAGGGAGCTCAAGAGCGGCGATCCTTTCTATCAGTTCGAGTATCACATTGATGCCCGCGATGAAGCTGGTCAGAACAAAGAGCTCTGGATGCAGGTATCGGTTTTGGCCCTTGCGCGGAACAATGCGGGCGATCCTATAAACATTCTGATCGCAGTTCAAGATGTCACCGAGGTAAAAGCGCGTGAGGCTGCACAGCGAGTGGCATTGCAGGAGGCATTCAGGGCTGCCGAGTATGCCTCGCAAGCCAAGAGCGACTTCTTGAATTCGATGTCGCACGACATTCGCACGCCTATGAACTCGATCATGGGCATGACAGCCATCGCTAGTATGCATGTCAACGAGCCTGACCGCGTGAGCGATTGTTTGGCCAACATCTCTTCCGCAAGCCACCATCTGCTCGGCCTCATCAACGAGGTCTTGGATATGGCCAAGATCGAATCGGGCAATATCTCGCTGGCTGAAGAGGATTTCGAGATATCGGAGATGGTGGAGAACCTGATGACGATCGTGCATCCGCAGGTCGAAGCGAAGAATCAGGATCTGAGAACTGAGCTTGTTAGCATCAAGCATGAAAACGTTATCGGTGATCCGACGCGCTTGCAGCAGGTGTTTGTGAACATCATGGGCAACGCCGTGAAGTTCACGCCCGAAGGCGGCAAGATCATCATGAGGATTCGCGAGCTTGAAAGCCGCATCCATGGAAACGCATGCTATGAGTTCCAGTTCGAGGATACCGGTTGCGGCATGAGCGAGGAGTTCCTTGAGACCGTATTCGAGCCCTTCACGCGAGCTAACGATTCCCGCGTTACTAAGGTCGAGGGCACAGGTCTTGGCATGTCGATCGTGAAAAGCGTCATCGATCTGATGAACGGATCGATCGATGTCGAATCCGAGCTTGGCGTGGGTACCACGTTCACGGTAACTGTTCACTTGAAGCTTCGCGATACGGATGAAGAGGATCTCTCCGATATCATCAAAGGCCATGTTCTCGTTGTCGATGATGAAGAGGCTACATGCCAAGTCACATGTGAGATGCTCAACGATATTGGAATGACGAGCGAATATGCGTTGAGCGGACGCGCCGGTGTTGAGGCGGTTCTTGAAGCTGACAAGACCGATACGCCGTTTAATACGGTGATCCTTGACTGGCGCATGCCGGGGATGAGCGGCGTTGAGGCTGCGCGTGAGATTCGTGAGAAGGCGAAGAACCACATTCCGATAATCATTCTTTCTGGTTATGACTGGTCTCTCATCGAGAGCGAGGCCCGCGCCGTCGGTGTGAATGCTTTCATCATGAAGCCGCTGTTCCGCAGCAGACTCATAAAGGTAATGCGGGAGCTTTTGAGCGGCAAGAAGGAAAATCCGCTCGATCAGTCGGCTATCCTCGAAGGTTGTGAGTTTGACGAAAAACACATTTTGCTCACTGAGGATAACGCCATGGCCGCCGAGATTGCATCAGAGATAATCGGCATGACGGGCGCTAAGGTCACGCATGCCGAGAATGGGCGCATTGCCTATGAGCTGCTGATCAATGGCGAGCCGGGCGAATATGACCTTGTGCTCATGGATATCCAGATGCCGGTCATGAATGGATATGAAGCGGCCAAGGCCATCCGTGATGCATCGACCGACAGGCCTGATCTTGCGAAGATCCCGATCATCGCTCTTTCGGCTGATGCTTTTGCAGAGGATATGAAGCATGCCAAGGCATCAGGGATGAACGCTCATATCGCCAAGCCGCTTGAGATCGATTCGCTTGTGAAGGTGCTTGGGTATTGGCTGGAACAGTCTTGATCGCAATAGGTATTGACGAAGGGTTGGCTTGATGCGGATCCGGTTTCGCTCGACGATTCATGTTGTGCGGGCCGGATCTCCTACGATTGTTCATCATAGGCGGTAAGTTTGCAGGTAGGCTGGATTTTAGATAGATCTCTTTCGGATTCGAGTCGGGCGGTTGTTGCTGCGCGTTATATACGCGTAGTCACTTTGATAGCCGTGCTCTTCTTATCTCTTTTGCTACTTTCATCTTGCGGTGGTGGACAAAGCGCTGGGTCGACCTCGCCTTCAGGCGGCGAGCCTTCGCAAGGTGGTGCGGCATCTGCATCCGGGCAGACATCGGGGCCAACCTACAGTGAGCCTTCTCAAGTGATGCTTTCTGCATTTGACTCCGCGTCAGCGCAGGTGGTTGGATCGGGTGCGATAGATGTCTCCAACGCTAATTTGGGCTATGTCGGCGCTACTGTTGTGAGTTCTAGCCGCTGCAAGTTTCAAGTCGTTAAAGGCGACATGAGTTATAACTATGACATGAATATTGACGGATCTCCCATTATTGTTCCTATAAATATGGGTTCGGGTTCCTATAGATTCCGCATCATGCAGAACACATCAGCTTCCAATTATGCTGAGGTCGGTGCACTTGATGTGGATGTTCAGCTCGATGACGAATTTGCGCCGTTTCTCCGCCCGAATATCTTTTGCAGTTACGACGCTTCCAGTGCTTGCGTGAAAAAGGCCTTTGAGCTGGCATCTGGTGCTCAAAATGAAGGGGACGTGGTCAGATCGATATATGAATGGATGGTGACATCCATCGACTACGATACTCAAAAAGCCTCCGAACTTGCGAACACATCAGGATATATTCCGAATCCGGATGAGACTTTGCAAAGCGGTTACGGGATCTGTTTTGATTACGCATCTTTGGCGGCAGCGATGTTTCGAAGCCTTGGTATTCCATGTCAGATAATCACAGGATATGTGGATCCGGATAATCTTTATCACGCTTGGAATATGATATATATCGACGGCCAATGGGTCAGCGCAGAGATAACGGTCGACAGCGACAAGTGGACTCGTATCGACCTGACGTTTGCCGCTGCCGATGGCGGTAATTCGAACTATACTGGGAATGGTACAACGTATACTGATAGGTATGTTTATTGATGGGCGGCATGTATGGTTTGTTTCGTGCCGACATTGCGATCGGATCCAGGCGATACGATCATATGATGCAAGGAGAGGGAGGCCATCTTGGCTGAAACGGTTTTGAAGAGCGCTGAAATGAAAGCGTTTTGCGAGAACGTGGCGCTGATGCTCTCTGTTGGCATACAGACCGACGAAGCGGTTCATATGCTTGCTGAGAACTCCGAGAGTAAGCCTCTCGAAGGGTTGTGCCGCAAGGTCTATATGGAATTGATCCATGGCGTAAAACTTTCCTCTGCGATGGCCTCGGCGGGGGGTTTTCCGACATACGCCATCGAGATGGTGGCAGCCAGTGAAAGAACGGGTCACGTGCAAAATACGCTCGAGTCTCTTGCGACCTATTATGACGAAGAAGCGCGTCTGATCTCGAAGATCCGCCAGTCTGTGACATATCCTGCAATCCTACTCTGTGTTATGAGTATAGTGCTGGCATTTGTGGTGGCCAACATCCTTCCGGTCTTCTTGGATGTTTACGAGAATATGGCCGGCGGCATCACCGCGTCTTCGTTTGGAGCTGTCGATGTCGGCATCATCATCGGCTGGGTCGCTCTTGTGTTCACTTTGGTGTGCACTCTCATCGCTTTGGTGGCGCTCGTCTCAAGTCGCAGCGCTTCCGGGCGCGACCGTTTGATGCGCATGATCAATCGCATACCTGGCGCGAAAAAGGTTTTTTATACGCTTGCCCTCTCAAGATTCACCTCCACGCTCTCTGTCTATATTGCAAGCGGCGCGAACAGTGATGATGCTATGGGGCAGGCGATATCCACGATCGAGCTCCCCGAACTCAAAGACAAAGCGACGCAGGCTCATCGTTCGATGATCGAATCGGTTCGCGCAAAGAGCCTCATTCAAGCTGTCGCCGATTATCAGGTATTTGACCCGATCCATGTCCGTATGCTCACATTCGGCATGCGATCGGGCAGAATCGATGAGGTCCTAGAAGGGCTCTCCGAGGATCTTTTTGGAGAATCCATCGAGGGTTTTGACTCTTTGATTGACAGGGTGGAGCCCATACTTGCGGGATTTGTCACACTTGCTGTCGGCCTGACTTTGATCGCGGTAATGCTCCCGCTTGTCGGCATGATGGGATCCATCGGTTAGGGAAGCGCGGACTTGGACGATTTCTTGAAGGACAATTCGGTCGTGACCATATATCTGGATCCGCAAGATCCAGATGATGGCAGCGCGCGTGCTGATGCAGCTGATGTTCCGGTCGCTTCGGATAGTGCCTCTATCGGTGGGGGCATTCAGCTGCCTGTGGAGGTGCTTGCGCAAGAGACCGAGGAGAGTCCTTCGGATGTCACTGTGGATGTGCCGGATGAGGTACCCGTAAAGATATCATCAGATGCGATCGATGATGAAGGTGGCGAGGACGGACCGTCCTCTGATATCAACGATGGTCTCGATGATGCACACGTGCAGTCAAGCTCGGTGCCGGTTGTCAATCCAAGGCGCGCGCCTAGAGTGAATCCCGTCAGCTTGGATTCTGAGACAGACAAGTACGGTGTCTACCAAGATGCGGTCAGTTCATCAAATACGCTCGGAATCGGGCTAGTTTTGCTGCTTTGCGCCATCGCGCTTATCGTGGCTTTGTGGGTTGGTTTTGGATTCATTGCTGATCAGGCCAAAGAGCAGGGAGCGCAGACGCTTCGCGACAGCATCATCGACGCATCCATGCAGTGTTTTGCGATAGAGGGATACTATCCGCCTTCCTTGGAGTATCTTCAGGAGAACTACGGCTTGTCGGTCAACGAAGATGACTATCTGGTGGTCTATGTTGCTTTTGCCAGCAATGTTCCGCCGACTGTGGATGTGAGGATGCGATGAAGAATACTACTGCATCCAGAATCCCGTCCTTGGTGCTGTTTGCGCTTTTCATAATAGTGCTCCTGATCGCGCTCGTTGCCGGCGTTCGGGCTTACAGTTCCATAGTCAATGAGGGCGACAATGCCGATGAGCAGCGATTCGCCAATGGGCTTATCATCAACAGCGTCCGTGCGATGGATTCTTATGCCTCGATCCAGGAAGGGCAAGGACCTCAAGGCAAGTCAATCGTGTTGCTCGAGAATACAGATGCTGGTTTCTTCGAGACTCGAATATATCTTTGGCAAGGAGAGGTCATACTTGAGTTCGCATCGAGTTATGAGCCTTATCAGCCTTCAAGAGGAACGAAGCTCATGGATTCTCAGACGTTCGATATCGTACTCGAACCGGGAATTCTTCATGTCACCACCGATGAGGGAACCACCGATATCGCCATTCGGTCGAACGGATCGGGGGTGAGATGATGGCAGGTCGTTCTTTGCGAGAAATGGTAGCGCGCAGGCAGGATCAGGTCGATCTTGACGGTGATCCGAATGAGGTGCGCATCATCCGCACATCCGTACAAAGGGAACCTAGGCGCTCCACGTTCGTGGTTGAGGCTTTGCTGCTGTTCATGTGTTTGATGATCGTCATTGCGGTTTCGATCTCTGTTATAGCGTTTTCCGCCTCAATGGGTGCGGGTGCGGCTCATAAAGAGGCTGGAATCGTGATGGCTACGAATATTGCCGAACAATTCGCCTCTGACCCAACATCGCTTCAAGAAAGTTATGTTCAGGGTGATTACGCGGCGGATTGCGCGGTAGAGGTTTCAATGGACAATGCTGGCACGCTCTATGATGCCACGATCGTCATCAGCTGGCAGGATGACGAGATATACACGCTTCATACCTCGCAGTATGTGAGCCACACGCATTCCGGCGCATCGAATTTGTCGGATGATGATGGGCAGGTGATGTAATGGCTCGTTATCAGGCATCGATGAAGATGGGCGCATTGAATCTTTTGATTCTGATCATCGCTCTTAGCTTGACGGTATTAAGCGTGCTCACGCTTGTCACCGCTCATGCCAATGAAACTTTGGCACAGAAGCAAGCAGACTCCGTAACAGAGACTTACGCAGAAGAGATCGCAGGACAGGCCTTCTTGGCTTCATTGGATAAAAAGCTTGCGCCTTCAAAGTCGGCCGGATCTGTAGCTTCAGGGCTGAATTCTGCTTTGAGGTTGTCTTTGCAGGATCTAGCGAACGAGGCTTGCGAGAAGGCTATGCAGACCTCATCTGATGTTGAGCTGTCATCAGAGGCGAAGCTTTTGAGCATCAAGGAGCTCTACGTTGAAATGAAAGTATCGTTTGATCTTCGCAACGATCTAAACAGCCTTGGTGATAACAGTGCGCGCTCATCGAGAGACGATGAGGATAGCGATGAGGCATCTAAAGGTGCTGGGGAAGAGGTTATCGAAGACGAAACGATCACCGGAGGCGGTGACCGGGGTTCTGTTGAGGATACAGGTGATGTCGGGGAGAGCTTCGACATGGAGCCGATCGTTGATAGCAGTCAATATTATCTGTCGATGGCGCGTGCTTTGGAAGAATGCGTCGGCGGCGTGAGCCTTAGCGTGAACACTTCCACGGGAAGAAATCTGTCCGTTTTGATAGGGATCAAGTCAGACGGTGATTATGTTGTTATGTCTTGGAAGAATTCCAAGATCTGGTATGCGGATGAGAAGAAAGAGACGCTTTGGATGGGCTGATCGGGTGTAGCGGCCAAGTGTTTGGGATTGATTGCAAGTTTGAGCGTCGCATGCGCGCAAGCGACAAGCGATAAGAAGGAGCAGAAATGAGACTCGAAGAACTGTTGCACAAAATGGTGGGATCGAAGGCGTCCGATGTTTTCATTGTTGCGGGTCTTCCGATCTCGTATAAGATCGGCGGATACCAACAGCGCATGGAGATGGCTCCATTGATGCCGGCGGATACCAAGGAGATCATTCATCAGATCTATACATTGGCACATCGTGACATGATTCCTTTTGAGAATGCACGCAACCATGATGATGATTTCTCCTTTGCGGTTCCCGGTACCGGAAGATTTCGTGTGAACGTTTTCCGTCAGAGAGGATCATATGGTGCGATCATTCGCGTCATTCCGTTCGAGCTCCCGACGGCTGCAGGCTATAACATCCCTGATAGCGTCATGCGTCTTGCTGACCTTCAAAAAGGCCTCGTACTCGTGACCGGACCTGCAGGCGCGGGTAAGTCATCAACGCTTGCATGCCTTATCGATGACATCAACAAGCATCGCTCGGGTCATATCATCACGATGGAGGACCCGATCGAGTATGTACATTCGCATGATAAGTGCATCGTTACGCAGCGCGAAGTGCCGACGGATATATCAACCTTCCAAGAGGCCATGAGAAGCGCCCTGCGTGAGTCTCCTGACATTATGTTGTTGGGAGAGATGCGTGACCCTGAGACTATCGCTACAGCTATGACAGCGGCTGAGATGGCACAGCTTCTCTTCTCTACTTTGCATACGACAAGCGCGGCGAATACGATCGATAGGATCATTGATGCGTTTACCGCAAGCCAGCAACACCAGATTCGAATGCAGCTATCTATGGTGTTACAGGCTGTTGTGAGCCAGCAGCTTGTTCAAACCGTCGACGGACGCGTTGTGCCCGCATTCGAGATAATGATCTCGACACCTGCCATCAGAAACCTTATCCGCGAGGGTAAGACGCATCAGATCGATAGCATCATCGCCTCGAGCGCGGAGGAGGGAATGATCACTATGGATCAGAGCCTGTATGCGCTTGTTGTTAATCGTGTCATAACGAAGGAGACTGCGCTGCAGCACGCCATCCATCAAGAGGCACTGAAGACGCGTTTTGAGGTGGAGGGCGTTTAGAGATCAAGCTCTTTTCGCCTTGCGTTGCTACTGAGCGCTGTTAGCGATCGTGATGCATGTGCATGAATAGTCTATGATGCAGCTTCATCTTTAGCGCATCTGCACGATTCGGTTTTTTAATTTTTGGACCCATTGAGGACCCTCTAGTTTACAGGGGGGTCCTTCTTTTATTGGATCGCCTTTTATAGTGGCTTCGATGTTTTGGTGCTTTGCATGTTCGGCTCGGCTCATCATTTCTCCTTAGCGATTGCTGGGTTTCAAACTTATGTTCGATGTTACTCATTTATACATCGAATATATTGAAAAATCAATAATAACTATTGAAAATACTGTAATCATATGTATAATACATTGAAAATAATCTAGTAATAGGAGGTGAACGGGTAATATGGGATTGAATCCATTCTTTGGAGCTGACCCGTGAGAGCGCTGAGGGCTTTTGTCGGGAGTGTTCTTGTTTTTGAGGTCTTGCTGCCTGTGGTCTATCTTGCAGTGGTGTTTGGTGGGTGTCTTTTTGGGATATCCACGTACGTCATCGAGTCTGGCTCAATGGAGCCAAGCATACAGGTAGGTTCTCTGGTCTATGTGAACAATGATCTTGAAGCAAGCGAACTCGCACCCGACGAAGTCATTGCTTTTAGGGTCGATGGAGCAAACGCAGAGGTTTGCACTCACAGAATCATCGCTAATGATATCGAGTCCCAAGCTGTTAGCACAAAAGGCGATAACAATAAGGAGATAGACGCCACACCTATTCCTTATGCGAACATCATCGGGCGCGTTGTATATAGAATACCTTATTTGGGGTTCATCGCGTATTTCGTATCTTCGTACCGCATTGTGATCTTTTTTGCCTATGTGCTCATTCTTGTCTCGACATTTCTTTTGTACCGCTCCATCTCAAAAAGGAAATCAGACTATGGAAAAAGGAGAAGGAATACCTATGGCATCAAACAATATTGTTGAGAAAAGCGATCGCAAGGTAAAAGGAACGAAGCGACTGGCGGCCGGTCTTGTAGCCGCATCTCTTACAGCCGCTCTTGCGATCGGAGGATCGATCGCATATCTGACAGACACCGATATGATCCAAAATCAGTTCAGCTTGGATACAAACCTGTCCATTGCTTTGGAAGAAGCGAATTTCGATGAGGAATCCGCAAAGGGGCTGCTACCGACACAAGAGGTAACAAAGGACCCTAAGGTTATCAACGACGGATCAGTTGATGCGTATATAGCGGCAACCGTTAAGGTCCCGGTGATGTCGGGCAAGGTCCTCAACGCCGATAACAAGATCGACAATGTGGTTGATCTCGATCTGTACGCATATGAACTTGGTGAGGGATGGACTTTGTATGGCACCCCTACCATCGAAGACGGTTTTAAGACCTACACCTACATCTATAGCGATGTTCTCGGTGGCACAGCGAAAACGAATGCGATCTTTGATTCTGTGAAAGTCGTCAATTTCACAGAGGATCCCGGACTTGATGATGTGAACATCGACATCACCGCATATGCCATCCAATCTCATGGCTTTAACTCAGCAGAGGCTGCCTACGAAGCGTATAAGACGCAAAGCGCTGCAGCGGTTATCGCAGAATGAGATGTCTTGTAGAAACGATGTCGAATCGTCGCTCGGATCGGGGCGTTCCGATCCGAGCGGGACAAAGGTGTGGATATGATCTTGGGAAATGACAATAGGAGTGTCGCGGGTAGAAAAGCGGCGAGCATATTGGTCCTCGCTCTTGTATGTCTGATGATGTTTCTGGTTATGGTTGCGCTCGATTTCCTAGATGCGCAGGCTTCAGAGTCCGAAGGTGCTGTATCTATCGATCTGAAAGAGCTATCAGAGCCTGATGAGGAGCTTCACGTCGGGCAATCCGTCGATAGGCGATTCGAAATAAGCTCTATGAAAGACGAGTGTTATATAAGACTGAGAAGCGATATTGATGATATATCCGGGGCCTCGCTTTGCAGATATATGGAGCCTGAGGAAGAAGGTTGGCTTCGTTGTGATGACGGATGGTGGTATCTCAAACGTTCTTTGTCTATCGGAGGCTCAGCCACATTCTCATCTGACATGGTGATATGCGATGAACGGAATATGTCTGCGTTGCAACGCATGAATACCATTCGATTTTCAGAGACGATCACGGCAGAGGCAATAGATGCGCGTGCTGTTTTGCCTGAATGGGATTCTGGTAAGCCTTGGGACAACATCACATCGGAGGAAATGCCGCCAAAGGATACAGCTGTGCTGGGAGCAACGAACGATCCGATATCCGATGTCGATAAGACAAGAGGATTTCGTGTCCTTAAAGGTCTTGCGCAAACATCCGACGATTCCTATGCGTTTGTCATGTCACTGCTCGCAACGCTGTTCGCCTTATGCGTAATGCTGGTTCTAGGAACAATACGTGCTAAGAGGCGTTTTGTTGCAGCGGTGGGGCCCTCTGATTATGTAGAGAATTCCCGGGATGTCGGATCGCAATTGGAGGATGCTGATGAGAGAAAAGAATAGAATCGAGAAGAATATTCCGGCATTCGTAGGTGCGAGCGGCACTAGGCGATCTGATCCGGAACGGACGAGATTTATAAGGCTTAACATGTCGCTTGCGGTTTTGCTTGCCGTGTTCATGCTTTTGGTTAGTGTGAATACCGCACTTGCATGGCTCTCGGATGAAGATATGATCGCCAATGACATGAGTCTTGGAAAGATAGAGGCGCCTACCTATGCTGCGGTTGTCAGAGCAGAAGGCGGAGACGATCTAAGCTTGGTGTTCGGAAGAGGCGAGCTATCCATTGACGGGGCAGAGGTCTTGGAGTCGTTCTATGATTTCATAGATGCCGACACATCTGAAGGGGTTCCTTGGAGTGACTATGTCTGCGATATCAAGGCTGTCGTTTTTAAGGATGTAGTGCGGCCGAAGAGCACGGACAGATGGTTTGAAGGCGCTAAAGACTTGACTCAGATCCTTTCGATCGAGAATCTCGATATGTCTAGGACTGAGAGTTCCCGAGCGATGTTTAAGGATTGCGCTCGATTGGAGAGCATTGACATTTCAATGTGCAACGCGATCGCCTTGAAAGATATGGCATCGATGTTCGAGGGTTGCGCATCGCTTAAGTCTCTCAATCTTGAGGGAGTTAGTGGGCAAGATCTATCAGGTTCATATCCCGGATTTGAAGGGACGACATTTTGCATCTTCAAAGGCTGTGAGCGTTTGGAGCGGATATCGGTATCCCCCGGTTTCGCCTTCACGGCGACAGACTCCGATCATGCGCTGCAATATCCCGATCCTGAGATCATTCCAGATGCTGATGGGTACTGGTATGCATCCGGAACATCGCTTCCGATGACGCCTGAATCTGCGTCTAACTATATCAACTCGAACATTGGGGGAGATCCGATCACGCTGTGCGCCTTCGGGCCGGGTTATGCATCTGTATATGGTGGAACGATTCTTGTTTTTGGACGTGGTATTCCCTCCGACACCTATAAAGGCTTGACGCTCGATGCGACATATCATGGGATAGAAACTGGTGATGGGGACTTTGATCCGAATGCCACGTCTTATTACAGAAATCAGCCTTGGCAAAACTATGGTTTGCAAAAGGTCGAATCGATAGCTGTCCACAAGATAAAAACACCCTCGATAAAGTACTGGTTCTATATGAAGCAGACACTGGTATCTGTAGACATGTCATCAATCGAGTTTTCCGAATGTAGGGATTTGAGCTATGCGTTCTTCGGATGCAACAGGCTTGTTGACCTTGATGTGAGCGATTGGGATACGCATAGCGTCGCAAGCTTGCGCTATGCATTTAATAACTGTAAGAGCCTAGAGGCTCTAGATGTTTCCAGATGGGATACTTCAAATTTAGGAAAACAAGCATTTTCGTTCGAAGGTGCTTTTGCGGCATGTGAGAAGCTTAAGCAGATCGACACTTCAAAGTGGAAGGTTGATATGGTCGATGAGTATTTTCGCAATGCTTCTAAGGTGTCCAATACCATGTTTTACGGCTGCAGCAGCCTTGAGAGCTTGGATCTCTCTGGTTTTACGGTGCCCGAAAGATTCTCTGGGAAAGATCAGGGCAACGAAAATTGGTGGGATTTTTCAGGTTGCGTAAGTTTGGAGAAGCTTGTTGTTTCTTCGGCGTTTTGTATAGGAAACAACGGGCTTCCGACTCCAAATCCCAATAGGAATGGAATAGTGAATTCATATTATTGGTATGAGTCGAGACAAGGATCATCGATGACGGGCAATGATGTCTGTCAAAGGATAAGAGAGCTCTATAGAGGAGACGTCGATTCCCCTGCCATCACGACCTTCTATTCGAGTAAGGACTTCACCGATGAAGATTCGTATGCTGCATATTATGTGAGTCCGCAAGGCGGCGATAAGACCCTTGTATTTTCAAGAGGATCCGTTGTACCCGAGCGATACGGCGATGGTTCTCTATCCAACGTCTACCGTGAGATAGAGACTCGATGCGGTGGAAGCAAGACGGCTGTTCCATGGAACACGATAAATAGCAATGTGAGCGAAGTCCGCATCGATGCCGATATCAGTCCGCATGATTGCGCATATTGGTTCGATGGTTTCGTGAATAATAGGGGATTTGCCGGATTGGAGCGGTTTTCCATGAAGGACTGTATCTCCGTATCCAATATGTACTCGAGAAACTATAAGCTCGAAACATTGGACTTGCGCGACCTAGATTTTTCAAGCTGTCAGAGCTTTGTAAGTATGTTCGATAATTGCTCCGAGTTAAGGAACTTGCAGGTCAGCGGGTGGAGATTCTCTGACGCATTGACTGAGAAATCTTTTGAGTCGATGTTTTATGGGTGCTCTTCGCTTGAAGAGTTGGATATGGACACATGGGTGATCTCCCAAAGATTTGGATCGGATAAACGATTCTCGTTCTCCAATACCTTTGGTTATTGTCACTCATTAAAAAAGATATACTTTCCGCATCTTGCAGAAGGATCCAATCCTGTAAGCGGAAGCGTGTCATCGCCATATTATTTCGGGGGCACATTCTATCAATGTGGTGCCTTAGAAGAGATCGTAGTGCCCAACGATTTTGCATTTGCCACAGAGCTGATCCCGGCAGGAAACTCATCATTCGACAATATCGTCAATGCCGGGCGATGGTATGAAAATATGCAAGGAGAGCCATTTAGTCCCTCTCGCTTACAGGAAGATCTTTTGTCAAGATTTCGAAATGGCAGTGAGCCGAGTCATTGGTACATCCGAAAGCATTTTGCGCAAGAGGATGCTTATGCGGCGCTTTATGGTGACAAATTGGTATTTGGGCGAGGCGATTCGATTCCTTCTGATTTTAACGGCAATGCGTTAGATTATGGATATCGTGAGGTTGAGAGCGCCGATTTCAAGCCTGCATGGTGGGGAAACGAAAGAAGTGTCAACACCACGATAAAGTCGGTTATCTTCGATGTCGGTCTGCATCCTAAAACTTTGAACCGTTGGTTCGCCTCTTTGAGCGCACTTGAGTCGATATGCGGACTTGATCGTCTTGATACCTCAGAGGTTTCCGACTTCGCATATCTTTTCTATTCCTGTGGCTCACTGACTTCTCTTGATGTTTCAAGTTTTGATATGAAAAGTTCGAAGGATCTTCGATGCATGTTCAGTAACTGCACCGATTTGGAAGTGCTGGATCTATTTGATTTGATCGCTAACAAGGATAGCTACTTATACAGGTTATTTTCTGGGTGTAATTCTTTGAAAAAGCTCGATCTTTCGAGTTGGTCTATGAATGGTTGGACGAACACAAACGCAACATCAGGCATTTTTGATAGCTGCGGTTTGGAAGAAGTGGTGCTTCCACCTTCGTTTAGCTTCTCTGTAGTTGAGAATGGTTCAGGAGAATATGGAAGGACATTTGCGAGAAGTTATATAAATAGGCAAGATTACATAGTGGCGAACTGCTGGTATGAAAATGGATACGGAAGGCCGTACTCCTATTTCGATATCGGAAAAGCCATCAATGAACGCTGTGGTAGCAAGAGTGAGTCGACTAGATGGACGCGCTATCCTGTTGAGGATGCTTATGCTGCGGTCTATAAAGATAGTTACTCAAGCGATCTGTCTCTGGAATTCGGACGTGGAAATCTCGATGCTTTAAGTGATCGATATGCTGACAAGACGTTGAGAGGGATCGTTTTAGGATTCGAATACTACGACTGGATAGCACTCGATATATACAATGTGCCTTGGATAAAGAGCTTTGATGCTGCTAATTATAAGAGCGTCCGTGTGAGTGATGCTGTTAGCTGCGTGTCTTTAGACAACTGGTTCAATGGATTCAGGAGCTGCACCGTATTCGATCTGTCAAGATTGGATACATCAAAGGCGACGAGTATGATCTGCGTATTCAAAGATTGCCAAGCAGTTGAAGAGCTTGATCTCACAGGATGGGACACCTCATCTATGACATCTATAGGGGCAAGTGTGCCCAATTATGCGCCGTTTTATTCCTGTCTCAGTCTGAAGAGGTTGAATATCTCAACCTGGGATTTCTCTGCAGCAGCAAGTTCAGCGCAACATATGTTTACGAATTGTCCTTATTTGGAAGAGATAGATATGTCGGGGTGCGTCTACGAAAACGCTCCGACGCTGACCTATCAATGTCCAAACATCAAAAGGGTATTGATATCTCCTTCGATGTCATTTCAGGGAAGCTTTTTCGAGGTGGCTAGCGATGCTTTGATGGGGTACGACGGAAATTGGTACACAGAAGATACTCGAACAAGATACACCCTTGATGAAGCGCGTGCACTCGTGAACGAGCGTTACGGGACAACGAATGAGCCCATATGCTTCATAGCAGGATATGGGACATCTCCTTATGCTGCTGTGTATAAGGACCCTTACTCATCGGACTGCAAACTTGTGTTCGGACGTGGATTTGCAGAAGACGGTCTGGGCGCATATGAGTTAGAGCTTGTATGTCGTGATATCGAAAAGGTGGCATATAACTCATACGGGACGCCTCCTTCTAGCAGTGCGGTTCCATGGTTCGCCATGCGCAAGGATATCTCCGAGGTGATCGATATGGTCCCATCGGATGATCCTATAAAGGCTATATCGCTCAATGGTTGGTTCTGTGAGATGGAGAAGCTGCAAGCGCTGGATCTGTCGATGTTCGATGTATCGCACGTTACTGACATCTCATTCCTTCTTTATGGGTGTACGTCATTAAGCGACCTTCAAGGACTTGCCTCATGGAGCACCTCAAAGATAGAGCATATGGATTATGCGCTCGCAGGACCTAAAGCCGACTTTTCGGATGCGATCCGTGCTTGGGATACATCTGCGCTCAAAAGCATGGATTGGGCCTTTTGGAATTGCAAGGGCTTGATAAGCCTTGATATTTCCGGATGGAATATGGCGTCGCTCGTAAGCAATGTGAACGCATTCTATCAATGTATTGCGCTAAAGGTATTGGAGCTTCCGAGCGATTTCGTCAAATCATCTATGACCTCAATAGGTCAGATGTTCT
>CAJUSF010000005.1 GCA_910588945.1 uncultured Eggerthellaceae bacterium
AACCCGTCTTGCTCGTTGATGAGCTGATGAAACCTTATGAAGTTGTCCATGCTGCCAAAAAGATCACAGGCAGCAGCAACATCACAAAGACCCTCCCCTTCTAGCACCCTATTCCCACCTGCGATCTCGCGATAGCTGCTCCAAAGATAATCAGGAGTGCTCGCTATCTGCGCCCTCTCAGCATTTCGATGGATATAACGAATCGTCGCCAGAAGATGATCGCTTGTTTCGATAGCTTCGGATGAAAACCGATTCTGAAAGACCTTGCCAACATGGCCATGGCGACCATTGAAATACTGCGCATAGCTTATACCCACTCGCTGCATAAAGCGCGAAAGAGTGGCAGGTGTGGTCTTCATGAGCAGGTGAACATGGTTTGTCATGAGCGTCCAGGCCAGAATTGACGCGTCATATTCGCCCATCATGCGCTTGAGTGTATCCAGATAGCGTCTTTTATCGACATCATCCTCGAAGAGGGCTCGACGACCAAGTCCTCGTTGAGTGACATGAACGAAATCGGAGGAAAGTTCGCAGCGGAGTTGACGCATAAATGACCTATCTAACGTACGAATATGATCGCTAGATTATGCCATTAGATGTGACCCTTTGACACGATTAGTGACAATAGGGTCAGGTCTTTCCGTTACATCATGAAGATGCGCTCCAAAGAAGTGTGACAAAGTGACCTGACCCCACTGTCCATGATCATCGTGAATAGTACCAGCGAATGGCATTCCCATCGGTGATGCCATAGGCGTTCGCCGCTCTCATCGGCGTCACCCCATCAACGGAGTACATCCAGCCACTGCTCGCCCCGTACATACCCGCGTACAGGCCATCGATCGAAGACACGTAAGATGAGGAGCCCGTAAAGGCGATGCCCGTTGCGCGCAGCGCGTCCAAGACCGTGCTGCCTGGGGAAAGCTCAAGCGTGAATCTTCCCATGGAGGAAGGCCATCCTTCTCCCTGTACCGACGAAGCGTCGATGATCAGCGAAACCCGAATCTTCGAATCCGAAGCACCAACGTCATTCGCCCCTTCCGGTGACGATTCGCTCGGCAATGCATGCGTCGATGCATTGCAGCTTTCTGATGTAGGAGCCTGCGCGTCGTGATCGTCTGCATCGACCATCTCTGAGCCTGCGGACTCATTCTTGGAAAGGCCTTTGGCGCTCCCTTGCGGCGTCTCTGCCTGGCCTTCGCCACTCTGCTGGAGGGAGGCTTCCAATGCGGCATCCGAGGTGCTAGACGGAGCGTCCCAACTCATCGCCGTTGCTGACGATGCTATGAGAATCACCAGCGAGACAGCCGCAAGCACTCCAGCAATGGCCTTGCGTCGAGCATCTTTCATGGTCGTTCCCTACCTGCACCTACGACGCTCAGAGAAGAGGAGGAATGCCGCCGCGCACAATCCTACGATGCCGATGACCATGCCCGCAAAGGCAACGACTGGCGCACCGTCATGAGAAGGAGCAGAAGCGAGCAAATCCGCCTCCTCCGTTGAATCGAGCTTAACCGTTGCCTGATCAAGCGAGGTTGCAGCAAGCAGGCCAGCCTCCTCCGCGAAGGATCCGCTCCCTCCAATGAACCCCATGGCAGAGCCTGCAGAAACGTCAGTGGGCATCTGAGCGCCAAGGACTCGACTTGATGCTGATGGTGTGCTGGATTCGCTTGCTGTCGATGACGCCCCATTGAGCGCGCTTGCCACCTTCAGCGCGAACAGGCGACCGCTATCATTCACATAGTAAAGGCGGCCATGGGCGTCAGCTGCCAGGCTCGATAGGCAGTAGTCCGCACTGCCGGAATCAGGTCGGAAGACGACCTGCGCTGCCGAAGAGCCCGCCTTGAGCACGTAGACGGCGCTATCGGAATGGTTACAGGTGAAGTACACATACGTAGCACCCTGCTGCCTAGAAACCAACGGCCTGCTCTTTACATCGCCAGGAAGCGGACGGCCATCCGCGCTAACTACGGCGGTGCAGGCCATGGTCGTCAGGTCGATGCAAGCAAGGACTCCATTCCCATCGGTCAGAGCACCTCCTACGTAGGCTACCCCGCTAACAACAGTTGGGGTGCTCGTGGATGTTGCCGCGAATCTGACGCTGCCGACTTCGTGCAATGATCCATCTGTGCTCACCGCGATCTTGTGGAAGACCCCATCGCGGGTCACGCAGAAGGCGTAGTCGCCTTCTGCTACCACAGTAGAGCGCATCCCAGCAGAGAACGATAACCTGTGAACCGGGTCGCCCGTCTTCGAATCGGCCGGTATCGCCTCAAGGCCACCGTCGTCGCCGCACATGAGCACATAGCCGTTCGATTCTGCCGCACCCGCCCAGTAATATCCGGAAGCGTCGTTGGTGCGCTTCCAACGAAGAGCGCCCGTATCAGCGTCCACGCACATCAGGCACCCACCGTAGGTTGCCTCAGCGTCTGCGATCGCTGTACCGGCATAGATGTATCCGTCATGGACGAAGAGCGAGGAGAGCGACTGATGGGATGAAAGGTAGCTGATCGCCCGACGAGCATCGGCACCTTCCAGCGCAGCTGCAGGCACAGCCGTAGAGCTGAGAGCCGCTAGAGCCAGTTCATGAGTGATGGTCCCTTGGGGAAGCGGATCGCTCACCCAGATGCAATGGAGCGTCGTCGCGGAGAGCGCCTGCAGTCGCCCGTCAGCAAGGGGAACGACGATCTTCCCTGCGGTGTAGACTGGGCGACACCCACCTTTGTTGACGGATGCAGCCAAGGCCGCCGACGCAATGAGCTTCCCCGTAGCCTGGTCGATCGCGCAGAGGCGGTCACCCGAGACCATGTAGACCTTGCCATTCAGCAAAACAGGCTCCGACCATGTTGCCCCGCTCGCGCTCACCTCAGGGACAAACGTCCAATCTGCCATGATGCCGGATGTCGGGGTTGCTCCTGCGACCGACGAGCTTGCGCCAAAGCCCTTCCATTCCACCTGCACCTCAGGCGTTTCCTCTTGAGGGTATGTTTGGATTGCGCCCGGCCAGCTATCGCGAATGCCTGTAGTGTCCACATAGCGCAACTCGATGGAATCGCCCGGCTTCATGGCGTAGCTGCATGCAAGGGTATCTGCATAGACACCGTTGATATAGAACGCCCAGTACGACCAGGGGGCATTGGCGCTCATGGCCAGCGTGCGCGCGCCATCAGGCGTGGTTATGGAGTACGGGAATCCGCCCTTGGTGTCGTAGAAATAGCCCGCTTCGTCAAGGAGCGCCCTGAAAGCGTTCCACGCTGTGACGCGCACGTCCTTTTCCCAACGAAACTCGCTCAGGGGAATCCACGTCTCGTCGAGGAAAACCTCGCCCGGCTTATGCGGAGTGACCCCTATCACCTTCACGGTTGCCTTTGAGGGAGTCCCCTGCGGATCGCTCGGCCCCTCGCTCTGGGTCGGCTTCGTGAAGGGCCCGGCGTAATCCTCGGCCTCGACGATGTTATCACCTGCTTGGGCCTTCACGGAAACCCAAAGGCCGGCGAACTCGTCAGGAATAGTGAAGGTCGCGCCTGTGATGCCGGGAATGTCGTGCCAATCGGATTCGCCCCAGTAGTTCGGCTTGGTGGCGCTCCATCGCCACGTGTATTCCACGCCGTCATGGACGGGTACCTGATCCCAGTAATCGCCTTCATAGGCGAGCGCCTTCAGGGTTTCACGCGTCTGCGTCACCGCCGATGCGTTCAAGACGCTCACGCTATAGAGGATATGGGCACCTTTGGGCAGGATGCGGCCAGCTTCGGTAGCGTGCTGATCGCAACCCGGTACGCCGTTCTTCGCCGTGGCGACCACGCGAAGGAACTTGCCCGCATAATCCCCAACCGTGAAGCTTCCACCGGTGGCGACAGTCGAGAAGGGGCCACTGGCCGCGCTGGAGATCTGCCATTCGAACGTGACCTTGTCATCGAGATAGAGCTCGTTGGGCAGATTGCTGTCGTAGGCTGCCGCGCGAAGGGTGTCTCCCACATTCGCGTTAGGCACGCTCTCATAGTCATCTCCGAAAGCGTCATCGCCGAAGGCGAGCACCACATGGTCAATGACGATCTGTCCCTTGGCTTTGACGGGGCCAGGGGTGTTGTACGTGACCGATGCCGGCGCCTTGAGGGAACTGCTGGGCCCATAGAGCTCGTGGCCGTCGCCCGTCACCTTGACGCGAATATACTTGCCTGCAAGTTGCGCTGCCAACGATTCGGTTATCGTCAGGCTCTTCTGCGTGGCACCTTCTATGGGATCAAATGCGCTGTCAGGCGCTTCCTGTTCGCTAGAGCACAGCCATTGGTAGCGCCACGAAGGTTGGTCGGCCATGCGACGGTTGGGCGATACCTCACCGTCGTAGGCGTTGGCGTAAAGGGTAGTGCCTGCAGAGAGCGGAGCGGCTTCGACCTTATCGAGATAGGACGTCGCATCACCAGACGCTTGGATGAGGATGTAGGAGTGGCTGTCGAAAGCAGTCTTGTCGGGAATCGGGGCTTTGATCGTCGAGGTGTTCGAGAGCGCACCTCTGTAGTTATTGGCGCTCCGCGGGCCATCAAGCGCAACGCTCCCTGACGTGATGCGCACGAAGAGGTGCTTGCCATCGAGCTCCTTGCCAAGCTCTTCGGTGAGCTCGAATGCCTCCTGAGTTGCACCCGGGATGGCATCAGCGTCCGTAAGCGCGCTAGGTTTGGTATCGCTGCACGCGAACCATTGGAAGGCGAAGCCCCCATCATCCTTTATACGAGAAGTCGTCGTCTTCCAGGCATGGGCATAGTAGGTCTTCGGAGCCTGCTGATTGCCGGAAATGGCTTGCGCACGGATCTGATTCGGTGATGTCGATATCGAAGCGAAGTAGGTGCTCGTGAATGCAGAAGCGGCGCGTGAGCTTTCCGCTGCGTTGTCTTGAAGCAGAGCAGCTTCGTCGAAAGAGGCGGGAAGGGCCGAACCCAAGGACGATTCGATATCGGAAGCGGGAGGGTCAGGCTCTGAAACCCTAGGAGCGGATCCATGGTCATTCGAGTCTTCTTCTGCGGCTGTCGAGTCAGGAGCATCGGCTTGCGTGTTGGGGGAAACGAGCTCATCTTCAGCCGCATCGAGCGCGAATGCGTAGGTAGGGACGAGCGAGACACACAGAAGCAGTGATAGCAACATGCGCACAAACTTAGAACCGATCATGGTCGACACCTCTTTCCAGGGCTTCAGTGCGATGGAGAGGTATTCCGACTTTGCCTCATCTAAGCAGCCA
Organism: uncultured Eggerthellaceae bacterium; assembly: GCA_910588945.1. Classification (GTDB taxonomy): domain Bacteria; phylum Actinomycetota; class Coriobacteriia; order Coriobacteriales; family Eggerthellaceae; genus MGBC163016. The sequence continues at coordinate 5,234 of CAJUSF010000005.1, forward strand.
CCGTGCCCGGCGAGGACGACACGCGAACCCGAGAGGTGCGCCTCCGTCCAAGATGCTGCTCATCGGCGTTTACGGTTACTGGTATAGCGGAGGATTCTCACCTCCATTTCCACTCGAAGATGCCGCAGGTTTGGCAGCTTCGTGCACCCTACATACGGGCGCACCCCATCATTGCCAATATGAAACCATTATGCACAATCTAATCGATAGCCTCAACGTCGCAAGTGAGCTTGCGCTTGAAATAATCCGAAGCGCTGGAGTGGAACAGTCTTCCTAGTAGACTCTTCTTGTCTTGCTTGCATACCACGAGATCAGGATTGAATGGTTTAATAAGCATTTCGCTTATAAACTGAGGAGTGAGACCCGCAGGTTCATCGATTGTAGCTCCGCGCATTGCCTTGTTAAAACCCATTACGACCAGCTCTCCTCCTTGGATGCTGTCATCGTCGTTCAATGCATCGAGCCTCTCCTTTAGGCTCACGTTCATTCTGTCGCGTATCATCTGGACGAATGTGGGGAAGCTGATTGAGGAATCCTGCCTGTCGAATTCATCCACGGCATAGACGAAACGAAGATGCGAATTCAAGTCATGAGCCAGATGCACGGCCTTCTCGATAAGAGCATCATCAGAAGGCGCGTCATTAAGAACCGCAATGATTCTCCGACGTTTGTTGTTCTGATCGTAAAGGCCACCATCCAATGCGTCTTGAGACGTTGTTTCTATGCCGAAGATCTCTCGCAGAACAGATTCGTACTCCTGCTGGTTCTCTATCACTGGGCGTATCGGCTTTTGCGCGTATAGATTCTCTACCGTATCGTATGACAAGCAGATCCTTCCTTCGGGGCGCTCGATAGAGACATACGGCCCACGCGTAAAGCGACTTCTCTCGTTCTTGCAGAACCAATCGCATTGGTTCTGGTATTCATGAGGCGATCGCTCAGTCAACGTGAAGCTGTAAATCAGCTCTTCTTTTCCTTGACGACGTCTGATGAGTTGCCAAACCCCTTGGTCTTCAGGATCCTGGCGAAAAGTATAAGCATCTCTCCCATCACTCTGCCATATTCGCGAATCGAAGAGCAGGGGGGTTCTGTAATTCTCGATGTACCCAACATCTACGATCCATTGACTGCCATCTTCTGGAAACTCAACGAGAATCAAAGCATGATCGAATTCGTGCCCGTATTTCGGGTGCTTTGCAGAGAGCAAACGAGCCTGGTAGCCCATAGAGTTCAAGGCATCAGCGAACAATAGGTTTAGCTCGAAGCTAAGGCCACCACGTCGCCGATTAACAACCTTGTCGTACAAGTCTTTGATCTCTAACGAGATCGGCAACCTCTTCTCGATGATATCGAGGTTCTCAACAGGCACCATATAAATATGATGCTCTTGCATGCTCCGCAAGGTTTCGAGATCGGCTTGCTCTATGCCGTTCAGCCCAATCCGTTCCATGTAGCATTCGATTTGTTGTCTATCCATGATTCATACCCTTAGAACGTTGCGTCGATAATGTATGAATCTTAATTACAGCCAACGAGTCATACCATTGTGTTTTGTAACGATTTGCGAACCGTCAGTTATGCAACTTGCATAACTATCGGCTCCTAGCTCGAAGCAAGTCAGATGCGCGCTTTATCTGCTCCGCTGCAAAATCTATCTCTTCGGCTGTGTTGTAGAATGCCGGCGACATGCGAGACACGCTTTCTAATCCTAGGTAATTCAAAAGGGGCTGAGCGCAGTTATGCCCCGATCTGAGAGCGACGCCTTTCGTATCTAGCAGACAGCAAAGATCGAGTGGGTGAACATCATCTATGGTGAACGAGACCACGCCTGCACGCTCTTTCGGTGCGCCAATGATCCGTAACCCCTCTACTACTTGCAGACGATCCTCGGCTTGTTGAAGAAGCTCGTCTTCGTAGCGAGCGATCTCATCTCGGCCTATCTTTGCAAGATAGTCGCACGCTGCACCTAATGCAATCGCGCCAACGTAGTTCGGCGTCCCTGCCTCTAACCTCAGTGGCAGCTTTTCCCAAGTGCCGCGCTCTTCGGTTGCCTTGACTACCATCTCACCACCGAAGTCGCGTGGCGTGATGAGCTCCATCGATGCCAAGGGGCCCACCAACACCCCAACACCCGTACCTGCCATCATCTTATGACCGGAAAATGCAAGATAGTCACAACCGATGGCCTGAATATCGATTCTTTTATGTCTCATCAGCTGCGCGCCATCGAGCACGAAAAGCGCACCATGGTCGTGGCATGCTTCGGCCACTGTTTCAGCAGGAAGAACTGAGCCTGTGATGTTGGAGCATCCTGTTAGCGCTACGATGCTCACGTTGCCAGCAGCGAGTTCGCCTTCCAAGGCTTCGATGTCGACATCTCCGTTGTCGTCAAGCGGAAGGACGCATAGTTCGGCTCCGCGCTCTTGGCAGACCTGTTGCCAAGGTAGCAGATTAGAATGATGCTCGGAGACGCTGGTCACTACTTTGCTGCTAGGGTCAAGCAAATGCTTCAAGCCTTGCGCTACCATATTGAGAGAGTCTGTGGTCCCACGAGTGAAAACCACTCCATCGACATCCGGTGCATTCACGAAGTGCGCTACGGTTTGTCGCGCTTCCTCCAATGCCTCTGTAGAGCGATGTGCGAGATGATGCATCCCCCTATGAACGTTCGCATTATCGTGAGCGTAGTGAGAGACGATGCGATCAGTCACCTCTTGGGGCACCTGAGTTGTTGCTGCGTTGTCTAGGTAAACGAGGGGATTTCCCCTCGTTTCGGATTTTAGGATAGGGAAATCAGCGCGAATCTTTTCGACATCAAGCATGGTAAATGGCCTACTCTTGGTGCTATTCTACAAGATCGTTATTCGGATGCTTCGCATCGTACAATGCGTGCGCCAATTGCGATATGGTTTCTAATTCTGCTGATTCAGCAGGTGTGAATTGGACATCTAATGCTCGTTGAAGAGTCAACGACAGGAGAACCTTTTTGGTGTCAGTAGAGCTTTGATTGGTACACGTGTTTGAGCCTTGCGCCAGCGTGACGCTTTTGTCGTTCTGACTCAACAGCTTCTCTATGCTTATCTCTGCGAGGCAAAAGATGTTATCGTTCGGGCACTCCTCTTCCGTGAGAAAGAACTTGGCGAGCGTGAATCGCCTTACGATGTCTGCAAATTGTTCACGTGAAAGACTTCCGCTCACAAGCATGCTCAAGGCTTCTTCAGCCTCCGCAGAGGCTATATCGAGTCGCTGCTTCAGCGTCTGTGTCATTGTCATTGATTGCTCCGATCTTCAAAAATTGCCATTGCGACGACTTGCGAGAGCGCTCTCGCAGAATTGTTTGATGGTGCTCACTATTGATGCCACCCCCGTTTGTCTCTTCGCATCAAATATATAAGCAAGGTCCGTTTTATCGATGAAGTCAATTTCGCAATCAACGATCTCTTGGGCGCACTTGCCATTGAACATTCGTGACAAGATGAGTAAGACGCCGCGGACCATGAGCGTGTCGCTATCTGCTTGAAGAACGAAACCCTCTCCGTCTTCATCTCCATCCCATCTCATATGGAGCCATACTTGGGACTGACAACCCTCAACTAACGATTCCTCAGTCTTCAAGGGTTCAGGCAACTCATCAAGTTCTGCAGCGTAGCGCAGCAGAATATCGTATTGCTCGAAAGATCCCCCTGCAGAGAGCATCTCACTCACTATGTTGTCCTGTATTTTCTTGGCCAGCATGAGGTTTGACTCCTTATCTTCATTCAGCGCCCAAAAAAAGAACGCCCGAAACCGTTTTTTTCTGGGTTCGGGCGTTCCCGCAAAGTCCACTAGGGGGTAAAAAAAAGGGGGGGGGACTTTGCTCCTTGGTAGCGTCTATGCCTGAACGATCTCCAGCCCGAGAAGCTCGCCTAGCTCGATGATCTGATCCTCAAAGTCGCCGTAGATGAGGGGCATATGATTGCCAACAGCTGCCTGTTTGCGGAAGAAGTCCTTAGAATCCTTCACGGTGAAGAAAACGCCCATCGAGCAGTTCGTGTCGTTGTAGCCGATGGAATCGATGATGGTTCCTTTCGCCACGAACAGCTTTTCGACCGTCGGATCGATGCGGCACATGGTGATGGTCTCGCCGGCATCTGCCGCGAAGTCATAGCGAATGGTCGCACCCCAACCGCTATGTGCAAATTCGCGAATTGCGTATTCACGAATGGGAGCATCGAAACCGACCCATTTGCGGTTCGGAACGGAGTGGAACGTAAGCACGACGTTCTCTTGGTCGCCAAGGTCCACCATCTTCTGGTCGACGGAATCCGGATTGAAGAACAAAGCCTTCGGGAGCGGCTGGCGAACGCCGTTGCGAATGGGGCTTGTGAAGCAGTTGCCCATATAGGATGGCCTGCGGCCGATGGCCTGAAGCATGACCTTGGAGATAACGGCACCTAGATCGTACTCGCAAGCCGACGGAATGCCATTTTCGTTGTCAAGGGAGTGCGCGAGGCACATGGTGAACTGCTTCTCGTTCAGACGACGCGTAGCGCACAGGTCAGGACAAGGCGCAGTGAAAGCATTGCACTCGTACGCGCTCAGGAACTTGTTGATACCGTACCAGGCTTCAACCGACTTCTTCACCGCATCGCGCGTCATCTGGTTCTCGGAAGCACCGTCGATGAGCTCGTCAGTGAGACGATCGATCTCCTTAGCATCCTCCTCGGTGAAGTTCAGGCCCTTACGACCAGGGGTGTTGTGGTTCTTCATCGGGTCATCGTAGCTGATCTGGTCAAGGAGCTCGTGAGCGCTCACATAGCGGAAGCGCGTGCCCCACTTGGCCGTGACCTTCTCCGGGTCGATGATGCTGTCAGGGGAGCTGACCGAAACCGTGGAAGTCATGCGGGTGGCGCAGAGGACCTTGGTCTCCCTGAGGACCTTGCGTGCACGCAGTACGGTCATATACTCGGTTGCATCTGCCCAATCCTCGAAGGGATAGAACTCGAGCCCGCGTGACAGGAACTCCGCTGAAGTGATGGCAGACGCGCAGCATGCCTGCGTGATGGCGCAAGGCTTGCGGAATCTCTCAGCAAACTCAAGTGCCAGATCGTAGGGACGGCTTGCGTAGCCTATAAAGTAAAGGTCAACCTCGTCACGTCCCTCGCCGAGTTTATCTAGCATCTCATCCGTCGTAAGGAAGTTCTCGTCGCGCTGCACCTCTACGGGATCAAGAAGATTGACGACGTCCTCCGGCATCGCGTCTTTTAGCTGCTGATACCAGCTTTTGAACTTCTCGCCTGCCATCATGAGGTCGAAGTCCTTCTCCAGCTGCATGCCCTCGCCGAAGCGGCAGGGACCTTCGAACATGTACTCATGGTACAGGGTGAGGAACATAGGCTTAACATTCAGCCTGACATCCTCTAGCTTTGGAATCGCCATAGCGCATCCTCTCTTTATCGACATTTGACGGAGACTACCGTCGCTAAAGAAGTCTAGGAGCGCTACGCTTTGCGGTCATGTATGTTCAGGACACAAGTTCGATGTTTTCTATTATGCATTCTGCACAATACAACATTTAAAACCCAATAAAGTCTGTGTTGATCATGATGCTGTATTCTGCAGCTCGCTCACTTCGAGCAACTCTGCGATGAGCAAAACTTTCCCCTTTTAAATCAATCGGACCATTCCCTGAAACGGTAAGCGAGCATGAGGTCGAATCTGAGATTAGGATCGTTGGTGTCGATACCGAATTGCTGCTCGATACGGTCAATCCTGTATTTCACGTTATTACGGTGCATGTGCAAGGTGTCAGCGGCTACGGATGCTCGACGCTCGCAATTCAGGTATTCTCGCAAGAACTCGTAATTATCCGTCTTTGCGATATCGTCATACTCGCTTATTCGATCAAGGGCCGCTCCTGCATAGGTTTGCAGAAGCAACTCTTTATGCATGTCATCATCTGAACGGAGAAGAAAATCGATATAGCATTGATCGAAGGATACGATATTGGTCCATTCCCCACGGGGAATATGCTCAGTGTCCTTCTTGCTATGAGACTCGTAGGCATGCTTCGCCTGGAGTAATGCGGCTCTGGCTTGGGTCAAGTTCACAAATTTCGAACTTCTACCGCATCCTATCCCATAAGCATGCAGCAGCCTGTTCAATCGCGAAGAACAAGACTGCCTTCCCTTAAGACAATCCTTCGACTCGCAATGAAGTATGCATTTCTCATTAAGGCAGTTGTAGCACAATACCACGATTGCATCATCTATGACGACGACCTTAGCTGGCGCAACTGCGCATCCGATATCAGAAAGAAGCCTGAAGAACGGTACTGTGTCCGAGTCAACCCTAATATAGAATATGCAGAAACGTGCATCGAAGGGTATGCCAACGATTCCACTACGCTCTTTGATCGTCTCTGGGTCTGTAAATGCCCCCTCGAAGACATCCTTTATGAACGCATCGATGGCATTGCCGGAGGGCTTATCCGCTGGATATTCTTCATTCGCGTATCGTTCGATATGCGATACGAACATTTGATATTTGTCGAGCAAGTAAGGCGAAGGCCCTTCGACATTGCACATCATGACCATGATCAAAGAGAAAGATATACCCGTCTTGAACGTATAAACAGCCGTGATGTATTTGCATATCTCGTAAGTATCGTTGATGACGAAGCCTTCTTCTTCGATCCACGACCTAAATCTCTTATGCAAGTTGAACTTTCGAATATTGCCTTCGGTATGGTATCCATGCGCGATGAGCTCCATAGTTATCGGATCGTCGCAAGGAACGTCCTTCGAGTAAGCGAGGAGCTTGAGGGCTGCATCCAGGATGACGACGTTGTTCTTCAGGAAAGAAGTACTTGCATCAAGAAGGGCCTGAAGACCCTCTCCGTTGAAGGAAAGGTTGATCAGCTCGTTCTCCCATTTTGAGTATTTTGCAAAAATATCGAGCAATTCGTTAAGGATGAGCAATTTCGACTCGCAACCAATAACACACAGATAGCTCTGGATATCTTCACTCTCTAGAGATTCGATCTTCTCGAAGTTGACGTAAAGAGGGAAAAAGCCCGCTCGCACTATCGTTTTGAGCGATCTGATGTCATCGCATACATAGACAGTATTGGCGTCTTGGAGCGATTCCTTGCCGAGGTACATTCGCGCATTGTCGAACGAGGGGTTTTCTTCGCAACGCCGCACGACCGTTCCCAAGCGTTGCAACTCGTATTCAAGTATGTTCAGGGTTATCCCCATACAAATCCCCAACAGCTGTAGTCCTTAATCTAGTTAGTGTGATAGTGAACGATATATTTATCCATAGGCTGCTAGTAACATCTGAACCTATAAATCATTGTGCATTTTGCACAATATAATAGCGTAGTTCTTGCGCGTTTTTGGCGATACGGACGTAGCGATAAGAACACGTTATGCCAGACGCACAATGAGTTCCTATTCGACATGCGGCTTAAAGCCTAATGCCTTCGACATGCCGTCTTCCTATTCTTGGCTAAAGTGCCCTGACCCTAGCAGGGCGTGAAGCTGAGGAGATTCGCCGATAGGGCCCTATCGGCGGTATGTCCTCTTCGCTTGATTCGTCTTACGAAGGAGGTCATATGAAAGGAATCAATACCAAGATAAAGGCGGTCTGGGGCGTATCGGAGATAGGCTTTTCTATCACTGCTACGCTTGAGACTGCTTTTTTCATCTTCTTCTTAACCGATGTGGCGCAGTTGCCCCTTGCAATCTCCGGCATTATCGCCGGTGGTGCTTCTGCGGTAGACATCATTTCAGCTGCAATAGCCGGTGTATTTATCGATAAGTTCCATTTCAAGAGCGGAAAATACCGCCCTTGGTTGCTCTATGCGCCTCTTTGCGCCATGGTTTTCTTCATTTTGTGCTTCACGAAGATCGGTGGCGATGTGACAGCGGGCATTATTATCGCGGTTGGCTACATAATCAGCCACTTCTTCTGGAATATCAGCTACACGGCAGTTCGAAGCCTGACGAATGTACTGACCGATGAGCCGTCCGAGCGCGCGTTCCTTTCTGGTCGTCTCGGCGCTGGTGCAGCCCTTGGTCGTGTTTGTGCTTCACAGCTTGTTCCATGGCTTACTGCCGCCTTGGCTACGCTTGTAAGCGGTGTGGGTGCATATACAATTTGCGCTGCGATCTTCTCGTTGATTTACATCGCATGCATGCTTATCCAATTCGTTGTTACTAAGGGCTATGACACCGAGACGAAGACCGAAGCATCGACGGTATCGTTCATAGCCATGGGAAAGAACATCATCACGAATCCTAATCTTATCGGTGTTGTGCTTCATGACCTGCTTCGTCTGATCGCATATTATACGGTTGCTGCAGGAACGGCGTATTACGCTAAGGTCGTGATCGGAGATGCTGCAGCGAGTGGCACCATTCTCATGGTTTACTATATCGGGTGCTTTATCGGTTCCTTCGTGGCAGCGCGTGTTGCTAAGAGTATCGGCACCAAAAATGCAACGATCATCGGCGTCGCAGGCTGGTTGGTTTTATGGGTGATTGCCTTCTTCGTACAGCCGGACTACATTGTGCTGAACATACTTCTTTTCATTTCGCAAGTCTTTTTCGGTTTTGCCTACGGCCTCACAGTGAATCTGTACTCCATGTGCGCTACCTGGAGCCATTGGAAGACAGGCGAGAATACCACCGGTGTCACGATGTCGCTTATGCCGGTTGCCGTAAAGGTCGGCGTCACCCTTCGTGCTGTTATTCTCCCGGCGTTCCTGGCATTCGTTGGATACGATGCGGCTGCAACGACTTTTGATGCGGCAGCTCAAAGTGGAATCTTCCAGATGTACTTCCTTCTTCCCATCGCTCTGCTCGTCGTCTCGCTCATCCCGTTGATCTTCCTCTTCAAGATCAAGGACAAGGATGTCGAGCCTATGAGTGACGAGATCAACGAACGCGAGAAAGCCGGGGTTATTCCTGAGAGCGACGTAGATTAAACGGCAAATCGAATACACCAAGCTTTATCGGTGCTGAATAACAATCAGGGCAAAATATGAGGAGAGTACCGATATCATTTATGAAATCTCCCATTCCTTGTAAACGGGAAATGGGAGATTTCATATTGCCTTCTCAGAATGGCAAGGTACAAACGGGAGATTTTTAGTTTTAGTGTAATTTTCTTCTGCCCTCATGTATAATCAGTGCCCGAGAGGAGGCCCAAACCATGACTAACCGCATCCAGGACCTTTTCTCCGAGCGAGGGATTAAGGTTG
>CAJUSF010000006.1 GCA_910588945.1 uncultured Eggerthellaceae bacterium
AGGAGAAGAATGGCCGGAAGCGCTAGCTGCCAGCCATTCCAGCCCTTATAGGCGCTGCCCGCTACCAACCACGGGCAACCGCTGGGCCCTATTTTAGCACTAAAGCGCGAAGCACGGAGCGATACCGTATATCTGCGTAGCCGTACGTGGGCTATACGGGTTGCCAGCATCACCCACAGCAAGAAAAGCAGTATCGCGTTCCCAGTCGCATGAACGCAAAAGCCAAGTCCATGCTGACGTGCTAGACGTGCCATCTTTTAAAGACTGACGTTTAACGAGGGCACCGTTAGACGCATTGCCTGTTGTTGCCTTGCTATTGTAGTAGGCGTAAACAGGCCCTTCGTTCGACAAGCTGGCGATATTCGGAGCATAACCCTTGGCCACGATCTCAGAATAGCTCGGAAGGAACAGCTTATCCGATGCTGTGCATAATGTCGGACGGTCTGGGAGCCGACCATTGTAATACCTCTTATCAACCGCGACGATAGCCTGACCCAATGATTGCGGGACCTGCTTCCATAGATCGTCAGCATCGCGACCAACGCTTCCAGAGTTGAGCCCCTCGGGCTGAACGCCAGGATTCATACGATGACGCAGTAGGGCCTTGCCCCATCCCCCTAAATTCGTGGAATGCTCCCATCGACCCGTCCACGTCGTGTCATGGGAACCATACTCGAAGCCCTTGTTCGTTGAATTGAAGACGCCCTCCTTGAAGCCGAAGTGGTCTAATGTGCCACAAGTCGGGTAATTCATATAGTAAGGTGTATTCAGCAGGTCAACGAATTGGAACGTGAGCCCCGCCTTGCCCGAGCCATCAGACTTGTCATCGTGGTTGATGCCAATGATGCGCACATTGTACGTAATGCCGTCGCCCCACTTCACATAGCCATGGGCGTCAGAGGCATCATTCGGATCCATGCCGGAATTCAAGAACGATTCATAGAGCTCATAGCATGGCGACAGCTTCCCGAACCGAGATATGCACTCAGCAGACATCTTGATGTCCTCTGGGCCATATATGCGGCCATTATGCTCTATATAGAAATCGTCCGAAGTCGATCCAGTAGAAGTCGGCGGATGATCGTCCGCCGCGAAGCAGTAGCTGATGTTCGCGATGGAGGCGGAGGTGCCTTCGCTGAGGGCTGAGAGCTTGTCGTAGTCGAGCTCGGTGCTCGTCTCTTGGAGGTTCAGGCGGTAGCCGAGCGAGAGGGTGTCTCCGGCTGGGATGGTGAAATCGTCTGCGGCAAAGGACTTCTCGAGCAGGATGTCGTCGAGGGAGAAGTCGACGGCGCCAACTGGTTTGGAAGCCGAGGTCGCATCCGGGTCCTTGAGGTCGTCTTCCTTTAACTCGCCAGTTGCCGGGTACAAGCTGAACAGCTTGTCAGCTGTGCCGGATACGGTGCTGCCATCCTTCTTCTTGAGTATGTCGGAAGCGCCTAAGCTCGTCGAGCCGTTGCCCTTCACTTGCTTGGACTCCAAGCCCACTATGCGAAGGTCCACTTCGGACTGGCTCTGCACCTTATTCTGCCCGAAGGCGCTCGAGGCGAGACCTTCCCTGCTCTCGTTGCCTTGGGTCACCACGTCAGCATAGAACGTGACCGAGCTTGGCACATCCACGCTGATGACGGAGGTCCAACGCGCGGTGAGCTCCACCCGTCCGTCATCTCCTGCATAGTCTGGCAGCTTGGATGCGTCCACGTACCACTTGCCATCCGTCTCGTCTTGGTAGACGAGGTCTTGGTCGATGGCTTCCGTACCTTCTGCATTGGGAATGGTCCAGCCTTGGAACACGTACCCTGGACGTTTCGGGTCTTCTATCTCAACCTTATCACCTGCCCCTATTTGGCCTGCGGTAACCGTTTGGTCGGGCTTCTCGACACCAGGGTAATCCTCATCATTGGGCTCCGCATCAACATCGAATGAAAGGTCGCAATCCACTATTTCCCAATGAGCGTAAAGGGTTGCATCATTTGTGATATCCCAAATATGGCTGCTCTCTATCCCTGCTTCCGTCCCTCGATAGTACTGCGCCCCCTTGCCATCTGGCTGAACGTAGAACCCTAAGAACTTGCAACCTTTCTTCAAAGGCTTATCCACTGAAGGCATGTCTTTGCCAAAGGTCACCTGTGCAGTTTCGGTACCGCCGTATCCTCCTTGGAGATCGAAGGTTACCGTATAAGTATTAGGACGAAATACCGCGTAAGTATAAAAATACTGGTACTCTGGCGTAGAAACACCTGGTGTCCCCGATATAGTGAGATAATCCGTGAAAGAAGACACCGCAAAAGAGGCCTCCTCTTCATTGTCCCTATTCCAACCTATGAAGGTGTATCCCTTCTCAGCAACCGCATAACCATTTGCGTAGTATGGTCCTGCACCACCCTGGGATGATTGCATTGAAAAGTTGCCGTTATTGAAAACATAGCTACATGCCGTGTTGTAAGTCCATATACCACATGATGACATCTTGCCTGTTGAACCGTAATTATTCTTTTCCACCATCAAATATCCGCCAACCCGTGCATTGACGCTAAAAGCGCTGGAAGCTCTGCGATACGTAGCACCTGCTCCGAGAGATGCAACGGGTTCTTCTTCGTCGCAATTTGCAGCTTGCTGTTTGGTAGTGAAGCCACGCTCTACCCACACGGATTCCTTGGCGTTGGGTTGGACGAAAACGATTACTTTCCCAAGGTCGATATCTAGTGCATCATCTTGTATCGTCGACAAAGCGACCATGGCGGTAAGTTGACCGCCAGTTTCGCTTACCTGATCTTCATTGGATTCTTCGACTTCGGTAGCTTCACTGTCTTCGCCCAGGATGACGGATGCAGCAGGCAAGCTGACCGTCGGTATCGCGTGGAAGACGTCGGGGCTGATGGAGGTGACGGTCGCTGGCGCGTTGATGGTGGTGAGGTTCGCGCAGGCCTCAAGCGCGCCGGCGGCTATGGTCGTGCAGCCATCGCGGATGGTGATCTCGGTGGCTCCGACTGGTACGCGGAGCAGGGTCGTTAAGTCGGATGTGTATAGCAGACCATTCTCCGAGGCGAATGCTGCACTGCCCGCATCCACAGAGATGGAATCCACCAGCGGGCAATGCGAG
>CAJUSF010000007.1 GCA_910588945.1 uncultured Eggerthellaceae bacterium
CTCAAAGGAGCAAGGTGATGCACGTCGATTATCCCCGCGAAGTCGCTCCCGTATTCTTCTTCGAAATTCATTCCGCATACGACGCATGTCGGGCCATAATGCTCAAGGCATATCCTGCGCGCCGTTGCATTCCTCTCGATTGCATCGTTGAGCCTGCGCTTCCTCTTCCCTTCGCGCAATTCACCTGACCGATTTCCAGGAACAAGCAATTTCGGTCTTTTGTGTTGTAAGGCATTATCGTTCTTTGGATTCCGTTTCTTTATTGAGTCCTCATCGTCTATTTCCTCAGGAGAGTCCTCAGAGAGGGAAAAACCAAGTAGCCTGCAGGCCTCCTGCGTTCTCCGTTTTCGATATTCCCGAACAGGCATTCCATCGATGGTGTACTTAACAACAACCCATTCGCTCAAATAATATTGGGCATTAAGCGCCGCAAATCTGACGAACTGCGCCATCGTCAAATGATCAGTTGTTTCCAAAAGCATCGAAGAAAAGAACTTCTGTGGAAATATTCGCTTAGAATTACCTCCCCATTCATATATCAACTTGTCCCCCATATTGGCTTTGCAAAAAAGATACAAATCATTAAGGAATGATGGGTTATGCATACCTCTCCAAAATGATGGCAAATTTACATCCAGCTGAAGCGCGCACGCCATCATCCAGACGTTAGCGACCACTTCCTCATCAGCAATATTGTTCATAAGCATCGAAACGGTAATCTCTGACGCCCTGGGGGCACGCGCTGTGTAATACGCGTGCCCCTTCACCGACCTCCTTTTCGGACCAACTTGAGACACCTTTGATGCAAAGGGAATCCAATCGTACTCGTCATCGAGATCGAGACTACCGATGCTAGAATCGATATCATATTCCAACACTTGTGGCGTGCTGGGTTCTATACCCTCTTCTTCGCAAACTGACTGCCATTCAGTGTAGATCTCTTCCCAGATAAAATCGAAATGCGGTACGTCAAACATTCGAGTTTCTATGCCCTTTCCGCGTTACTGTTGTATCTTCAATTCATGCTGCTGAGGAGCATCCAGGGAGGCCACATGCTTTATCTCGGCATAATTTCATACATTGACCCGTACAAGGATGATGATTATGGAAATTCCAAAGATAGCATGGTATTTATGACCCTCATTGTTGAGGCGCAGGATGCAGATGTTGCCCTGAAGAGAATGCGCAAGAAGCTCGTCGATCTCCATGATGAAGACGAGATGTATTACAGCGTGCATGAATTCTTCTTGGAAGATCTTGTAGAGCTAGACCGAATAGGCTCTGAAGCAAAAGACGTCTCATGGATGAGCCTCCATCCTTTTGGCGACTCTTTTATGCAGATGAGGTACTACAAGACGGATGATCCTGCCTTTCGTCATTACGTCATAAGAGACCTTTCGGGCTCACTGCGTAATCCTTCTGGACCTGACCCAGCTGTAGACATAGCCCCAATCCCGATTGAGGATGACGATGAGGAAGGCGAGATGGTACCGCTCTTAAGCATCGATAGGGATCGGCATCAAACAAGGCCTCTTTACAAAGAGCTTTGCAAGCGCAAGTTCCAAAACACCCTCCCAAACTTCAAAGACTTGACCGATGGAGACCTATACGAACTCTACGTTGTGGAGGGCTGCCTCTCGTCGGAAATTGCAGACCTATTCGAAATCAAGAAAAGCAAGGTTGACTACAGGCGCCGAAGGATCGGCGCAACCCTTGCCGACGAAGTCGAATACGATCTCCTTAGAAGCCTAGGCGTTATAGACCCGATTCCATATAAAGACCCAAACGAAAACAGCAGATCGCAGGACGCTCAATAACTCAATAGATTCCCACGGAGAGAGACCTTCCAAGAACAAGGGACGCAGTCTATCGTCCAATTTCGATGTAATATCGATCTGATCCGAAGCCAGATATCCAAGATCGCAGCTTGCTTGGATGGGATGATACGTCCCTATTGTCTCCACGCGTCCCCTGTTCGCGTAAGAGAGTTACCGGTCGCGAACGAAAACCGTCTTTCATTATGACAAGCGTACGAATGACAACGAAAGAAAAATGTGAAACTCTTTCGTTAGAGTAGAATAGCCGCATCGAGCAAAGGAGAGTTCATGAATGACCGGGCCGGAAGATACATCATGCAGCCCACGGGCTATAAAGCATTCAAGCCGAATCCACTTCCGCCAATGCCGGATCTCAACATAGACACGAAAATGATGAGCCTTCTTTCAAGCGCAGATAGAACGCTTGGGAGATTGGACGGGGTCACGCAAACGCTTCCGAACCCGGATTTGTTCGTTTCGATGTACGTCAAAAAGGAAGCCCTTCTCAGTTCGCAGATCGAAGGGACGCAAGCATCCCTTTCTGAAGTCCTCGATGTCGAAGAGGCGCAGACCTCTGATGCTAGAGAAGTCAACAATTACGTCAGGGCGCTCAACTACGGGATGGAGCGGCTCAATGAGTTTCCTCTTAGCCTCAGGCTCATCAGAGAGATCCACGAGCAGCTTCTGTCTTCGGGGCGGGGAAGCGATAAGGTCCCCGGCGAGTTTCGGAGGACGCAAAATTGGATAGGTCCGGCAGGATGCACCCTCTCTAATGCTGTTTATGTACCTCCTTCTGTTGAAGATATGCAGGAGGCGCTTGGAGATCTGGAGCGTTTCCTTCACGAAGAGGATGATATCCCCCCTCTGATCAAGATTGCGCTTGTGCATGCGCAATTCGAAACGATCCATCCTTTCATTGACGGCAATGGAAGGATGGGCCGGCTGCTCATTTCCTTCTGGCTATATCAGCAGGACATATTGCATAGACCCCTGCTTTACCTGAGCTATTACTTCAAGCGAAATAGAGCAGAATATTATGATCGCCTTATGGGAGTTCGCCATGATGGCGCTTGGGAGGAGTGGATTGAATTCTTTCTGCAAGGCGTGATCGAGATTGCCGGCGAATCAACAGGGTCAGCAAAACGGATAGATGCCCTTAGAGAAAATGCCTCCAAAACCATCAGCGATTTTGGAGGTGCAGTTGCCGCCAATGCGAGCAAGGTTTTGGACCAACTATTCATAACGCCGAAGATCAATAAGAAGAGCATAGCGAAATTGCTCGGAGTAAGCGACCCTACGGCAGCTTCGTTGATAAAACACTTTGAGGAGGCCGGCATACTCGTAGACATGAGTCCAAAGAAGAAACGGAATAAGACCTACATCTTCGAGGAGTACATGGGAATCCTAGAAGTTGGAACTGATTGAGTCGAACCGATTCGTTCAGAGCGATTCAAAACTCATAACGAAAGATTATCTGGACTTTCTTTAGTTATTGGAAGCTGGTTGAGCTCTAACGAAAGTTTTCTTTCATTACGACCGCAACTGCAGTGCCTAACGAAAGATATGTTTGGATTCTTTTCGTTAACGCCAGAAACTGCCAGCATGCGACATTGGAACACATTCAATGCCGCATTCCCAAGAAGATGATGATTTGAGTGCCAATGGACTCCATTGAGGGCGGCTCAAGAAAGAGCATAATGAGATGACTTGGCTCAATAACAGATGAAAGGCAAAAGATGAGCACAGTCAAAACCCGAAGGCTCAGCCTCATGTTCTTCTACGCGCTGTGCCTTCTCCTGTACGTCTATGGCGTGGCTTCCGCACAATGCATTCCCAGCCATATCGAGGGCGTCATCTTGCCCCTTGACTTCATGGTCGGAATCCCACTCCATCCCCGATTACCAGGCTGAAAATCATGGAACCCAATGGGGACAGGGCTATTGGGTTGTGATGACACGCCTGACGATTCCTCGACCTACCCCTGTAAGGCGCTCTATCTACCTAGAGGATAGCCCACATGCGTATAGCCTGCGGATATCCTCATCCCTCTGATCCTTGCCTTTCAAAGCCACTTCCTCGGAGAAATGCTCTCCAAGGAGCCTTTGCACGATCCCTCTAGCAGCAACATCGCTCAGCCTTTTGCGCTTTCTGGGAGCTTCGATAGACCCTGGGTACCATTGGGACGGTTCTTTTGGTTCTTATCTGCCCATAGCTCTACGGATGACGCTTCTCGAGATGCCGGTTTCGCGCTCTACGCGCCGCTCGGATACGCCATTCGCCATGATCTCAGCGAGCGCTAGATCACGCGCAGGCTTTTCCAGAGACTTGAGCTCGGTCGGGTGCGAGATGGCAGCTGCTTCGCATATGCGCTTTCGCAATTCACCATCACTCATCTTGGGCTCGCTGGCCTCCAAATGCGAGATTTCGTCGTCTTTCCCGAGAAACGACTCGAAGGCATCGGAAGAGCTGAATCGATCGAGAATGAATCCAGCATCGACAACATCAGCTCGTCCATTACCGAAATATGCGGATTCGCTCGTCATCTTCAATGCCCTTCGGCGCTGGATCCCCGCCTTCCTTGGATTGTCCAGGATATAGCGAAGGGCCGACAAGGCATATCGGTCATCTTCGATCGGCTCGCTAATGAACCTGTCCTGAAAAACGTGCCCTGAATGACCATAGACCGTGTTGTAATGCATGGCATACGCCACAGCTATACTCCTCATGAATGGCGTAATGCCGTCTCCTTCATCGCGGACGAGCAAGTGGAAATGGTTGTCCATGAGCGCGTATGCCAGAACCTCGATGCCATTCTCCATCTTGGAGCTGGCTATCTTGTCGAGAAGGAAATCTCTATCGTGGTCATCTTCGAACAGGACCTGACGCCCAGCGCCTCGCATGATGACATGATAGAAACCGCTTTCGCTCTTTACGCGAGCAAGTCTTGGCATTGCCCTCCTGGTGATTCAGACTAGCAAGAGAAATCTCTACTGAAAGAGTACCAAAAGAACCGTCCCAGTGGTACATGCACTGTTTGAAACTCACAACAACATTAGAACATATTAAACGTCATGATAGGCTACAGGACAACGGGGCAACAGTTCGATAGACCGCTCGGCTCGTCGGAATCGGAAAAGGCGACGTCCAGAATGTGCGTGAAACATAGATGCCAAACCACCCAGTCCTTGGCGCCTCGCTCGCTGTCCATAAAGGGGCGCCATTCGATGTGACCCTTGGCAACCAGGAGCTAAAAGAGCCTCCGTGAAAAACGATGCGGCACCTTATAGAAAGAGTTGAAAAAATGGGCATAGACGATGATGCGATTCAGAATACCGAGATCCTTGCATCCTTCTATACGTCACCTCAGTTTATTCAGGTGGTTTCTACGAAAGCACATCCTATTGACAACTTCACGTTCTCTTTGATGGCGGAAGACGGCTTACTAATAAGGTTGCTAACTGATTATATCTCGACGTGCAACGAGGGAAACATTGTTGCATGGCTTGCCATTCCTTTTCTTTCAATTATCGAACACGAATCCAATGTGATACTGGCAAAGAGATACAACCTCAAGCTCGAGAAACTCAGTTCCAAGATCAATGAGGTTCGCAATCACTCTAAGATCTATGACAAGGGCGGCTTCTCGTCACACTTTATTAATCGCTGGCAACCTTTCTTGAACCATATCGTCCGAATCGAACGAAATGCTCTTCATTTACCGACTGAGTACGTACTAACAAAAAGAGCTCCTGTGAGCAATACGCTGCTACTAGCATGGCAATTTGGCCTTGATGATTTCCTTGACGAGATGCTTGCCCATAGCAATAGAATGGCGTTCATGTTAGGTCAAGCATGCATGGAAGCATCGGTACCAAATTACGCTCTATCAATCATGAAACATGGCGAGAAGCGATTCCAGACGCAATCCCTTGATTTGCATATTGAGCATATTGATTTTTATTCGCAGAACAAAATCGGTTTGGATTCCGCCGCATCAAGCGATGAGGTAGGTATCGCACTATTCCTCGACATGTTCCTCTCCATGCTCAATGCGCTTTGCTATGCATATAATCATAGATGGGTGGGTGATCTCCTATTCATGAAATACGCTCTGTTCTATCTATCGGCTTACTTGGACGCTACAAAATCACTAAACAATTATCTACACGACAGTCAAGCAAAGAATCTAGACACACTGAGAAGGTGCACTTTAAATAAAGCAAGCAGAAGGCAACTGGAATCCATGAAACCTGTTCGCAACGCTCTCGTCCATTATGATTTTTCAGCTTGGCATGGATTAAATCTAGATACACCTAGAGATTCGTTCTCCAAAGAAGTTGCAAGGCTCACAGGAAAAACGCTAGACGAACAGATCGTGTTCCTCAAACACCTTATCAATCAGACCGCAGCCACAATCGAGGCCAATCAAGCAGTCCGTCATACCTTCGAGAGTCTGTCAATCATAGAGAGCTCGCAACAATCAAGCATCTCTGATTTTGATCTTGCTCTCCTAATCCGCTAGAGCGCAAAGTCCTAGCAGATTCTAGCCAAGAAACCCAGCAGCGACACATCAGAATTCTTTTGAGTCTCGATAGCGCATCCGAGCGCCTTTTCTATATATGAGGTGCTCATCAAAACTAGTAGAAATAGGCAGAATGGACCAATCCGAATATCCCACTCCTATCCCCGTCATTTGGCCTTCTGGCTCGTACTAGATATCTACGCTCTTGCTCAATTGCTAGCAAGCCTTGGCGAGTTATTCTCCTCTTGATCTACAGTAGAAACAAAAGCTTCGGTTGTAAAAAAGCTACAAGAATTGCCTTAATGGCATCGCCGCTCTTCATTCATTTACCTCCAAAAAGAACGTCATATACTTTTGTCAATTTCAGACCGGATCTCCATTCCGTCAAATTTGCTGCCTTGAAACGCAAAGAATCCAGTTCGTCGACGATAGAATCAAGAAACACTATCTGGTTCTTTAGAAGCGGTGTTACCGTTTCGATGACGAAACCTTCACTCCCAATCTTTCGAGCCGTTCTATATAGGGTGAATTCATCTGTGACATTCTGAACAGCATTAAATCTTGACGAGGTGCATTGAAAATTATCTACTCCGCTCTCCTCCACTTCTGCAATAAGAGCAGTACTTGATGAGGCTGGAATAGTGTCAAACCTGTTATTAAAATACCAATCAATCCCACCGAAAACATACACATTGCACACTTCAGGAAATGCGAGAGTAAAAAATACAGCACAAGCAGTATGAAAGCCAACGAGATCGATATCGGCAAGAAGATCCATGCGGCATTCAACATCAATATAGCCGACTTGCTGAGCGTCGTAAGCTGCGTCACTCATAATAGGAAACATGGAAATTACCCACTGTTTTACGGATGAATAGAACCCTGTCTGCTTATACTGAGTAAGAATATCATTCCCGATACATTGATCGATCAATTCATCAGAATAGGGCCGCGTTACGGAATCAGCGAATCTATTCCTGCAAGTCTCGTCAGTCAGCAACACAGGAAATGGATCTATTGCGAGGCGCATCACTGCAACTATGCCTATGGCGGTACGCAAATACTCCATAAAGTCGTTTGTTAAATCTCTTAAGGGATATTTGCCAACATACGCTGGATGATTCCTGACGCAGTAGAACGATTGGTGCCCCTGTTTATGAATCATCTTGTTCGCGTAATCAGAGCTTTTTTCAATCAAATCTAAAAAGGCCGGAAGCTCTTCCTTGAATTCGGAGAATGCGAGACCTTCGTCGATTAATCGTTTTAACAGTTTCTTCTGAACAGGAAAATATGAGAGATCGATCCATGATTTTTTCTTTTCTTCTTTTTCTACTGTATGCGAATCCGAAAAATAAACTCCAACCGTTGAAACTTCAATTGCAGACCTCACAAGATAATATGCGGCATCAAAATACCCCATACGAAATACATCTATTGCGTTCAACAACAGCTCTACAGACTCTTGGAGAAATACATTGTAATTATCGGAGTCGATGCGGCCAGAAAAACTCATGGCCACTTCGATAATGAAGTGCCTAAGCTCCTGAAAGCGCTCACTATCATCGACAGGCCTAAGATAATTGGAACTTGCCATCCTAAATCTCTGACGACTAACCCCTACTCCCACTCTATGGTGGCGGGGGGTTTGGAGGTGATGTCGTAGGCGACGCGGTTGATGCCGGGGACCTCGGCGACTATGCGGGAGGAGATGCGGGCGAGCACGTCATAGGGGAGTTTGGCCCAGTCGGCCGTCATGGCATCTGAGGACTCTACCGCGCGCAGGATGATCGGGCGCTGGTAGGTGCGCTCATCCCCCATCACACCCACGGAACGCACATCGGGAAGCACCGCGAAGTACTGCCAGACCGGTCGCTCGGTCTCAGGGCCGCCAGCGCTTTCGCGTGAGAGCTCAGCGCCACGTTCGCCTGTTTCCGCATACAGAGCCTCGTTGTAGGCATCCAGCTCCTCGCGCACGATAGCGTCGGCATTCTTCAGGATGTCAAGCTTCTCGGGCGTCACCTCGCCGATGATGCGGATGGCTAGCCCCGGACCCGGGAACGGCTGGCGATGCACGATGTGATCCGGCAGGCCCAGTGCGGTGCCCAGCGCGCGAACCTCGTCCTTGAAGAAGTGATCCAGCGGCTCGATCAGGTCGAAATGCACCCCATCCGGGAACGGGATCAAGTTGTGGTGGCTCTTGATGGTGGACGCCTTGCCGCCCGTCTTGCGCGCGCCGCTCTCGATGATATCCGGATAGATGGTTCCCTGCGCCAGGTACTTCACAGGCCGCCCGTCCTCAGCCAGATCCTCCGCAACCGCGAAGAACTCCTTCCAGAACTGCTCACCTATGATGCGCCGCTTCTGCTCCGGATCCGTTACGCCCGCCAGTAGCTCCGCGTAGCGATCCTCCGCATGCACATGCACGAAGTCCACGCTGAACTGCTTCGTGAACACCTCTTCCACTTCCTCAGGCTCATTCTTGCGAAGGAGCCCGTGGTTCACGAACACGCACGTGAGCTGCTCCCCTATCGCCTTCGCGCAAAGCGCCGCAACGACTGACGAATCAACGCCGCCCGAAAGCCCGAGGATGACGCGGCTGTCCCCCACCTGTTCGCGAATGGCAGCAACAGAATCCTCGATGATGGAATCCATCGTCCATGTGCGCTCAAGCCCACAGATCCCGAACAGGAAGTTCTCCAGCATCGCATTTCCAAATGGCGTATGGCGCACCTCCGGGTGGAACTGCGTGGCGTACAGCTGACGCTCGGCGCACTCCATGGACGCCACCGGGCACACGTC
>CAJUSF010000008.1 GCA_910588945.1 uncultured Eggerthellaceae bacterium
TAAGCCTTGATATTTCCGGATGGAATATGGCGTCGCTCGTAAGCAATGTGAACGCATTCTATCAATGTATTGCGCTAAAGGTATTGGAGCTTCCGAGCGATTTCGTCAAATCATCTATGACCTCAATAGGTCAGATGTTCTTAGAATGTCGCTCTCTTGAATCTCTGGATGTCACAGGTTGGGACATATCGGGGCTGAAGGATTTAGATCGTGCGTTCTATAACTGCGTATCATTGACCGATATTGCTGGGATCGAGATGTGGGATACATCGTCTGTGGCAAGTATGGTGGAGACGTTTAAGGATTGTGCGAGCTTAAACATCGACTGTACCAATTGGGATGTGTCGCAGGTTATCGATCATGACGGATTTTCTGATGGCGCATCGGCGATGCTTATAGAGCCGGTTTGGAAGGATGATGGCATTGAGGCTTCCTCAGAAGACGAAGGCCTAGCGATAAGAGATCGGCAAAGAAGTGATATTGCGGGCAATGGTGAACAAAGCAGCCCTGATCAGGGATCTGCAGAAGATGAGTTTGTGTTTGATGAAGATGCAAGGCCAATATCGCAGGACTCTTTGCAGGTAGCCTCCTATGCAAAAAGAGCGGTGATGCAGCTGATATTCAGGGTGAATCTCTTCACAGGGGAGGTGTATAGCCTAGGATTTTTTAGATGATGTTAGTGTTTGCGCGATCTGTCGCATCGAGGGGCCATACCGATCATCTCGGCCCCTCAATGGTAGCGATGATGCAAAGCTATTAGAGGTTTATGACCTCATGATCGATCTGCGGTTTTGTCGGGGTAGGATCGCCTAGC
This sequence comes from uncultured Eggerthellaceae bacterium, assembly GCA_910588945.1. Taxonomy (GTDB): domain Bacteria; phylum Actinomycetota; class Coriobacteriia; order Coriobacteriales; family Eggerthellaceae; genus MGBC163016. The sequence goes on from CAJUSF010000008.1 coordinate 815, forward strand.
GTTAGGTCGAAGGGGATTCCTCTATGCCTTATCAGCTGTCGGAGGAATATCTCGATAGCTGACGACATCGACAGTCCGATCTCTTGAAGGATCGCTGCGGACTCGTTTTTGACGTCCTCATCTACCGTGGCGGTGAGCTGAATGTTCTTTGCCATGTGTCGCTCCTTATCGGACATCGGTTTAAAGTGGTGATTTTAGTATATTTTATACTGTGCACATAGTGGACATTACATAAAATCTATGGAGAAATTGATATGATGATCAAAAGCGAAAAGTCTAGGATGTGTTAACAGTATGAATGAGATCAAGTGCCCAAATTGTCATACGGTATTTCAGGTCGACGCTACTGATTATTCCAATATCGTCTCTCAAGTAAGAAACGATGAGTTTGATAAAGCGCTCAAGGAGAAGGTTTCTTTGCTTCAGGCTGAGCAGGAGCTTTCTTTTGCTGAGCGCGACAGACGCATAGCGCAGCTCGAGGAATCTTTGCGTGCTGCAAAAGACAACATGGAGGTGGAAAAGAAACTTACTGCCGCCAATTATGAAGCGAAGATAAAAGAGATCGAAGCCGATGCGAATGCGGCGCTTGCACACGAAAAGTCTCAAAGCAAGGTCTCTTCAGGTGATTATGAGAAAAGGATCGCTGAGTTGCAGGCGCGTCTTTTGGCCGCCGAGGAAAAATTCGAGACTGAAAAAGAACTCTTGATCGCTAAGACCAAAGAGGCCTCAAAGGATTCCATCTTTGCGCTCGAGAGGAAAAACGATGAGCTCGCTATGAGGATCAAACAAGGCGAGGTGGAATACAAGCGTCTCGAACAGGATAACATCGCTGAAATAGAGAGGCTAAAGGCGCTGCATGATGCTCAGTCAGCGAGCATGCAGTCTAAGTTCAAAGAGGATATCGCACAGGTCATAAAGACCAAAGACGAGATGATAGCGGTGCGTGAGAGTGAGATACAAAACATCAAGGACATGAAATCCAAACTCACAGTGAAGCTTTTAGGAGAAAGCCTAGAGCAGCATTGCGAGGTGGCGTTCAACCAATTAAGGGCTACTGCTTTTAGAAATGCCGAGTTCGGCAAAGACAACGATGTGGTGGATGGCACAAAGGGCGACTATATTTATCGCGAGGCCACCGATGATGGTGCTGAGCTTATCTCGATAATGTTCGAAATGAAAGCAGAGGCATCTGATTCCGTGCATACAAAGAAGAACGAGGATCATCTTAAGAAGCTTGATCAGGACAGGCGAAAGAAGAAATGCGAGTACGCGGTGCTCGTTAGCATGCTCGAGCCTGATAGCGAGCTGTACAATCAAGGTATCGTGGATGTGTCGTATCTCTACGGTAAGATGTACGTCATAAGACCGCAGTTCTTCATTCCGATGATAACGCTGCTCAGAAATGCCGCTCTTTCTTCGGCTGAATACAAAAACGAGCTCGCACTCGTGCGTCAGCAAAATATCGATGTGACCAACTTCGAAGACTCGCTCGAGGATTTTAAAGAAAAGTTCGGGCGCAACTATAAGCTTGCAAGCGATCGCTTCCAAAAAGCGATAGATGAGATCGACAAGACCATCGATCATCTGAATAAGATAAAGGAGAATCTGCTCGGTTCAGAAAGAAATCTGCGTCTTGCGAACGACAAGGCTGAATCGCTTACGGTAAAGAAGCTCACGCGCGGCAATCCTACAATGAAGAAGAAATTCGAAGAGCTTGCTTCGAAAGACGAATAATCAGGGGCAAATCAGCTACACTCGTTTGGAAAGATACGGGGCGCATCAGCGCGGCGAAAATAGGAGAGATAATGTTTGGAGACAACCTTGATCGCATAGTAAAGGCGATAGAGAAGAACTACGAAGCGGACGAGATATTCTTCACTAAGCCCGGCCGGCGCTTTCCGAGCCGGTCAGAGATCAAGGATATCCTGAAGAAGACCAGACGCGTCATATTCCCAGGCTATTTCGGGGAAGAGATGCTATCACCTAAGACCAGTCCCGAGTATTTCATCGGAGAGCTGCTCATTCAGATAGAGCGCTCTTTGCGCCAACAGATCATACTTGCGCTCACCTATACGGATGATAAATGCAGCGGACCTGCCAATGTGTCACAGTGTGGCGAGTGCGCTGCTCCGCATATCGTTGAGCGCACGGCTGATGTACTCACAGCTTTCTTTGACGAGCTTCCTGTTGTTCAGCGAAAACTCCTCACTGATGTGGAGGCTATATTCGAGGGTGATCCGGCGGCTGCGTCTAAAGAGGAAGTCATCTTTTCGTATCCCGGACTTTATGCGATATACGTCTACAGGCTCGCAAATGTGCTCTATAAGCTGGACGTGCCGATCATTCCTCGCATTATGACGGAGCTTGCACATGCAGGCACAGGAATCGATATCGGAGCCGGAGCGGATATCGGAGAGTATTTCTTTATCGACCATGGCACAGGTGTCGTTATCGGCGAGACAACCATCATCGGAGACCACGTGAAGATATACCAAGGCGTCACACTTGGAGCGCTCTCCACAAGAGGCGGTCAAAGGCTGTCGGGCGTGAAGCGCCATCCAACGATCGAGGATAATGTGACGATTTATTCGAACGCATCCGTACTCGGTGGCCAAACCGTTATAGGCGAGGGCTCGGTGATCGCAGGCTCTACCTTCGTCACTTTCTCCGTACCAGCAAATTCCCGCGTGTCGGCAGGCGAGCAGGAGATATCCGTTCGCGGACCCGAAGATAAGGAATAGTTTCAAAGAGAAAGCCCGCAACAGATCGTATGCTGCTGCGGGCTATAAGTTCGATATGTACTCTATTTGCGCTTTTGTTTTAGCAGCTATCGAACGCGGGTAATATGATCAAAAGGATCGCTTTTTCAAGCTTTTGGAAGCAGCTCATCGCTTCTCATGCTGAAAACTATGACACCTGTGATGCTCTTACACCAAATAGCTCCAAATACTGACCGTCTTTCACGATGACGACGTTGGGAGCTCCCGCCTCCACAGGAACGCTCTCGATGATCGAGTCCCCGTCAAATTCGAGGTCCTGCATGACATATGCCGCCGGCGTGGAATTTGAATATCTAATCTCGTCCTGCGATACGGTCTCGATGCTTAAATTGTATGTGCCGGCCGGAATATCGATGCCCACTCGATAGCACCCGCTATCCAAAGGTGAAGATGTTTCGATCGGTTCATCCGTGGCAGACTCCATATAAAGCCTCTTGTTATCAGGTGTGAATACAACCAGTTCGCCCTCGGAGAATTCCGCGAAGTAGTCGCCGAAATACTCAACCATGGCTTTTATCTGGAATCCCGGCTCACCTTTTGCGTTCTGCTTTGGAGTGAAGATACAGAAGTGGCTCATATCCTCCTGATCGCCATCGATGTGGTAGATGCCCGACGGCATCTTAGCGCCATCGCCTACTGTGTATATCCCTGAATAGTAGCGCCCTGCATCTCCGTTATTGAGTTGGACGCCGTAGAGCCCTTCGATTTCTTCGATGGTATAGATCTGCCCCGGCCGCACCACTATGAGGTCGTCTGCATAACTCTGTTCGCCCCCGCGATCATTCGATTCGACGGCTCCATCGCGATTTGATTGGTCTTCTGTATTGCCATCGTGGCCTCTGTAGTAGCCGTCCCACTGCTCGATGGAGTCATCCTCGCCGTGAATGGTCCGCTCGAGGTTTGAAAAGCTTCCAAGAGCGTTGGCGATGATCACACCTGCGCCTATAACAAGGGCAAGCCCCATTGCGCAGGCGAGAATTATCCAAGGTACCTTGCTCTTTTTGTCGTCTTCCACTGGATCCCCTCGATTCCGAAGCTATCCTAAACGGTTCCCATGTTCCATGAATTCATGTATTCGATCTGCTCGTCTGTCAGCGTGTCGATCTCGATGCCTAGCGTCTCAAGCTTAAGGCGCGCCACCTTCTCATCAATGGCTTCCGGCACATCGTAGACCTTAGGCTCCATCTCGTTTGCATGTGCAAGAAGATACTCGGCGCAAAGAGCGTGATTGGCAAAGCTCATATCCATCACGTTTGCCGGATGCCCTTCGGCACCGGAAAGGTTCACAAGGCGACCCTCGGCCAGAAGGATGATGGTCCGGCCGTCGGCCATCGTATATTCGACCACCATCGGTTTTATCTCTTCGGATTTCACCGCATGCTCCTCGAGCCACGGGATGTTGATCTCAGAGTTGAAGTGCCCCGAATTGCAGATGATCGCTCCGTCTTTCATGTTCTCATAGCAAACATCGTCGATGACGTTGAGGTTTCCTGTCACGGTAACCCAAATATCGGCATGCTTCGCGGCTTCTTCGCGCGGCATTACAGCGAAGCCGTCCATGTGCGCCTCAAGAGCTGCGGTCGGATCGACCTCGCAGACGATGACTTGACATCCCATTCCGCGTGCTCTCATCGCAAGGCCTTTGCCGCACCAGCCATAGCCTGAAATGACGAAGGTACGTCCCGCTAGGAGCCTGTTTGTAAGGCGGATGATGCCATCAAGCGTAGATTGGCCGGTGCCGTATCTGTTGTCGAAGAAGTGTTTGGTCTTCGCATCGTTCACCGCGATGATGGGATATTCCAGCGCACCGTCTGCCGCCATCGCCGCAAGTCTGATAACGCCGGTTGTTGTCTCTTCTGCGCCGCCGATGATGTAGTCAAGCGCATCACGCCTGGATTCATGGACCCTGCCGACGACATCGGCGCCGTCATCTATCGTGATCTGCGGCTTGAAGTCGATCACAGCATCGACGTGCTTGTAATAGGTCTCAGTGTCCTCGCCCTTTATTGCGTATACGCTGACATTAAAATCGCGTACGAGCGATGCGGCGGTATCATCTTGCGTGGACAGCGGATTCGACGCGCAAAGGCGAACCTCGGCGCCGCCCGCCACGAGCGTTCTTATGAGGTTGGCTGTCTCGGTCGTCACATGAAGGCACGCTCCGATTCTGACGCCCTCAAGTGGACGCTCGCGCTCGAAGCGCGCACGGATCTTCGCGAGCACGGGCATGTCGCGATCAGCCCACTCGATTCTCGCAAGCCCCTCATCGGCAAGAGCGATGTCCTTGATATCGTAATCGTTTATCACTTCAGTCCCTTTCGTTAGTCCTGTCGGCAACATGATACGACATCATGACCTAAGAGACGATCCAGCTTTTATTAACATCGGTGCTTTATCCATTCTCATTAAGGAAGGAGTTCAAAGATGGATAGAAAGCACAGAGTCTATGAGTCGTTCAAACGTGAAATCGACGAACGTGAAAGGAGGTACAAAGCAAAAGATCGCAAAGCGCTCACCAGATGCGAGATAGAACGTCTGGTGCATAAGTATCGGGAGCTGCAGTTGTCGATGTTGGATGAATATAAGCTGACAAAGCAGGAGAAGACGGTAGTGTTTTATGTCCTGTTCGGCATCTCATATGCCAATATTGCGAAACTGATGGTGCTTGAGGATAGCACCATCAGTTTTCATATAAGGAACATCTTTCAGAAATGCCATGTTTCATGCAGACAGGATCTGTGTTTGCTTATCTTGATCAAGATGTACTTTACAGGCTTCGATCAGGATGACGGGCAGATGAGTCCCGCGTCGGATTCGTCCGATCAGACCTGATCCGACTGACCCCTCTCGTTGGGCTGCCGAAGCTCTTCGATCGTCTACTCGGCATAAAGGCTTGACGCCTCGAGCGTCTTGTAGCCTCTCTCGGCAAGCACGCTCTCTGCGTTCTCGCCGCCGATCTTCAGAACATCGATGACCTTGCCGCCGTCGGCGATGAAGCAGTATGCATACTCGACATTCATGTCCTCATCATCGCAAAGCTCCAGAAGCGTGGCTAAAGAGCCCGGCTCATCGTCGAGCTCGACGGCGATCACCTTGGTGACGGCAGCCCTGAAGCCTCCCTCCACGAGCACCTCTTTTGCGCGCTCGGGCGTATCGCAAAGTATTCTCGCAACGCCGAAATCCTCCGTATCGGCAAGATATAGTGCATGCATATTGATCCCCGCATCCGATATCGCGCGGGTTGCCGATGCCAGATGGCCTTTTCTATTCTCAAGGAAGATCGTCAATTGGCTGATCATTTGAGAGATCCTTTCGCTTGGTCTTGGTCTTGGTCTTGGTCTTGGCCTTGGTCTTGGTCGTTTTTCTATCGCGCTGCCGATCCTCGTTAGTTTCTGTTGTCGATGATACGCTTGGCTTTACCTTCGCTGCGCTCGATCGATTTGGGCTCGACGAGCTTGATGTTCACCGCGATCTGCAGGTTGCTCTTGAGTTCAGATGCGAGTCTTGACTTGAGGTCCTCAAGCTTGCGTACCTCATCGATCGGGAATTCGGGAACGGTCTCAACGCGAAGTTCCACCCTATCGAGAACACCGTCGTTGGTGAGGATGATCTGATATTGCGTCGCGATCTCGGGGAATTCCGTGATTACCTGCTCGATCTGGCTTGGGAAGACATTCACGCCACGGATGATGAGCATATCATCGGTGCGTCCGCGCAAACGGTCGATCTTGCGATGCGTGCGTCCACACGCGCACGGCTCGCTTACGATCCTCGTAACATCGCGTGTGCGGTAGCGGATGAGCGGGGTGCACTCGCGCGTGAGTGTGGTGATAACGAGCTCGCCCCACTGCCCGTCGGGGAGTACCTCGAGTGTTTCCGGGTCGACGATCTCGCAGTAGAACTGATCCTCGGCGATATGCAATCCGCCGCGCTCGGCGCACTCCATAGCCACACCCGGTCCCATGATCTCGGAGAGTCCGTAAACGTCGCAATACTGAACGCCGAGCTTGTCTGCGATCTCCTGTCGCATATTCTCAGATGCCGGCTCAGCGCCGCAGATCACAGCCGAGATCTTGAATTCGCTTGCAGGGTCATATCCCATCTCGATCGCCGTATCGGCGATGAGCAGCGCATAGGATGGCGTGCACGCAAGGATATCCGTGCCGAGGTCCTTCATCATCTGGATCTGGCGTTTCGTGTTGCCCGACGATGTGGGGATGACGGTGCATCCGATCGCCTCGCCGCCTGCGTGTGCACCAAGGCCGCCCGTAAACAGCCCATATCCATAGGATACCTGTATCGTCGACGCGTCCGAGCCGCCCACCATCGCGATGCCGCGCGCGAAGCAATTTCCCCAGTTCTTGAGGTCGGTTGCGGTGTGTCCGACGATGGTGGCCTGTCCTGTGGTTCCTGAGGAGGCATGTATGCGGGCAACATCTTCATTCTTGCGCGCGAACAGACCGAACGGATAGGCATCCCTCATGTCTTGTTTCGTGATGAACGGGAACTTCGCCAAATCCTCGAGCGTTTCCAGATCGTCAAGGCCTACGCCTGCATCTGCGAAGGAACCGCGATAAAACTCTACGTTGTCATACGCATTCTTCATCGAAGCCTTGAGATTTGCGAGCTGCAATTCGCGCAGTTGTTCTCGGGGCATCGTTTCTATCTCGGGCTGAAAGTATTGGGTCATCTGCAACCTCCTTGGTGGTCGGACGGTGTCGCACATCGTTTGCCTGAGGCTTACTGCATCGGCATTTGCTTTTCGCCTCATCGGCTGGAATTGGATAAGTATACGACCAACTTTGCCGATAAGGCGCGTTCAATTTCGGCGTTTATCGCGAGGGGGTGAATTTTTTGTCGCTTGCCATCTTGCATCTCGCTGGAGCAAAACGCGTAATATAATAGTCCGAACATTAAGTTTGGGCACTGCATCGTTGAGCACAATATCCGATACAAAAGGAAGTTTTCAGATGGACTATATGACTACCGCCGAGATACGCGAGGCCTATCTAAGATACTTCGAGGAGAAGGGCAACAAGCGCATGCCCTCGTCCTCGCTCATTCCCGACGATCCCTCCCTTTTGCTCACGAGTGCGGGAATGGTGCAATTCAAGCCCTACTTCCTTCAGCAAAAGCAACTCGAAGAGCCCTATGTTGGCACCACCACCGTTCAAAAGTGCGTGCGCACAAACGATATCGACATCATCGGCACCACCGGTCGTCACTTGAGCTTCTTCGAGATGCTCGGCAACTTCTCCTTCGGAAAATACTTCAAACGTGAGATGTGCTCTATGGCGCTTGATTTCTCTGTGAACGTGCTTGGCCTTCCCATCGAGAAGCTCCATTTCACGGTGTTTGAGAATGACGATGAGACGATCGGCATCTGGAAGGATCTAGGTATCGAGGACAGCCATATCTCGCGTCTGGGCGAGGACGACAACTTCTGGCGCGCAGGCCCCACAGGTCCGTGTGGTCCGTGCTCGGAGCTCTATTACGATCAGGGGCCTGATTTTGGTTGCGGAAGCCCTGATTGCGCTCCGGGATGCGACTGCGATCGTTATCTTGAGTATTGGAATTGTGTGTTCACTCAGTTCGACGGACAGGAAGACGGTACGCTTGAGGAGCTTCCGAAGAAGAACATCGATACCGGAATGGGACTTGAGCGCATCGCCGCGATCATGCAGGGTGTTCAGAGCAACTATGAGACAGACGTGCTCCGATCTCTGATCGCGGTAGGAGAGCGTCTTGCCGGTGTCACCTACGGAAAAGATAGCGCTACCGACCTCAGTCTTCGTATTATGGCGGACCATTCGCGCGCGGTCACGTTTATGATCGCTGACGGAATCCTGCCTTCAAATGAAGGTCGGGGTTACGTTCTTCGACGTCTTTTGCGCCGTGCGATAATGAAGGCTCATCTGATCGGTGTGGACGGACCTTTCCTGAATGAATACGTCGATGAGATTGTCCGGCTTATGGGCGATGTTTATCCTGAGATCGTGGAGAACCGCGAGCTAGAGCGCAAGCTTATCCTTGCCGAGGAGGAACGCTTCGGCGCTACGCTTCGTCAGGGAAAGACCTATTTGGAAAGCGAGCTTTCAAAGCTTGAAGGCAAAACCCTTTCCGGAAAAACGGCATTTACGCTGCATGACACATACGGTTTTCCTGTAGAGATCACAGCTGAGATCGCAGGGGAGCAGGGGATCGATATCGACATGGATGCATTTGATGCTGCCATGGCCGATCAACGCGAGCGTGCCCGCAGTGCTGGTGCGAAGGATGCTGAGGCTGCTTGGTCGACATACGGCGGAATCTACGCCGATATCCTCAACGAAGTAGGGCCAACGAGTTTTGTGGGATATGACAATACTGAGTCATCATCGCGCATTCTTGCCATTGTCAAGCAGGGAGATCGTGTCGATTCAGCATCTGCAGGCGAGGAGGTCGAGATCGTGCTCGACATAACGCCGTTCTACGCTGAGATGGGCGGCGAGGTTGGAGACACGGGCCAGATCGTCAATGGCGATGTCAAGGCGCGCGTCGGCGACACCACAACTCCTGAGTCGGGTCTATATATCCATGCCTGCAAGATCGAAGGTGGAACTCTCAGCGTCGGAGACAACGTTATCGCTGCGGTGGATGTTGACCGTCGTCGCGCGATCGAGCGCAACCATACAGGAACGCATATACTTCATGCGGCACTGCGCAAGGTGCTCGGCGACCATGTCAAGCAGGCCGGATCTTATGTCGGGCCCGACAGGCTGCGTTTTGACTTCACGCATTTCGAGGCGCTCACACCTGAGCAGATCCGTGAAGTGGAAAGCGTTGCTAACGATAAGATCATGCAAGGGATTCCTACCTCAACCTATGAGACGACCCTCGATGAAGCTCGCGCTAAAGGAGTTACGGCGCTGTTCGGCGAGAAGTACGGCGAGAAGGTTCGCGTCGTTGAGGCCGGAGAGTTCTCGCAGGAGCTATGCGGCGGTTGTCATGTGAACAATACCGCTGAGATCGGCTTCATGAAGGTGACAGGCGAATCTAGCGTAGGCGCAAACCTTCGAAGGATCGAGGCCGTGACGAGCTTCGGCGCGCTTGCATATGTCAACAAGATCGAAGACGAGCTCAAAGAGACGGCAGCCGAGCTCAAGGTTCCGATGTTCGATGTGTCCGAGCGCACAGCCGCTAATCTCAAAGCGTTCAAGGAGATCCAGCAGGCGGCAAAGCGCGCAAAGGAGACTGTGTCCGACGATGGTATTACGGCTCTTCTCGATCAAGCGGTAGAGGCGCCAGCGGGTTATCCTCTTATCATCGCAAAGGCTCCCGCTTTGGAGTCGGGCGGTCAGAGGCATCTTTGGGATGTCATGCGCTCGCGTATGAGCGAGCCGGGTGCGATCGTCGTTGCGGGCGAACATGACGGCAAGGTGGTGCTCATGGCCGCCGGCACAGACGAGGCCGTTGCGAAAGGGTTCGATGCTAACGCGCTCATCAAAGCCATGGGTCCTGCCATCGGTGGTGGCGGCGGCGGAAAGCCGACCATGGCGCAGGCCGGAGGCAAGAACGCCGCTGGGATAGACGATGCGCTTGAGATCGCAAGGAACATGCTTCTTTAGCATAGGCATAGCGGCTGAGGGCTCTTCGATATGAGGATCATGGCACTTGACATTGGCGATGTGCGCACAGGCATCGCTGTGAGCGACCCGAGCGAGATGCTCGCATCGCCGATCTGCGTGCTTCCGAGCGCCGAGGTGGTATCGGGCGCCAAATCGTTCGCCCGTGTGCTCGATGATTGGGAACCTGAGCTATTGCTTTGCGGGCTCCCGCTTACATTGTCGGGCGAATACGGCCCTCAAGCTGACCACATTCGCGAAATCGCAGCCGTCATCTCGAAGAACGCCGATCTTCCCGTCGAGTTCGTGGATGAGCGGATGTCATCGACGGATGCAAAGCGCAAACTCCGCGAAATGGGATATGATGAAAAGACCATGCGCGGAAAAGTGGATATGATCGCTGCGAGCATCTTCTTGCAGTCGTGGTTGGATCGCAGATCAACGCAAGACGAAAGGTAGGACCTGTGGCATTCCATTCAAAGCAAGTCCCGATCTCATCTAGGAACTCTCGTGCAGCCCGCTCGGCACATGCGAAGGCCTCTCAGCAGTTCAAAACATACGACACCAGCGCCATTAAGCCAAAGCAGTCAAAAGCACCTATCATTGTTGCTATTGTTGCCGCCGTTGTGGTGCTGTTGATAGCGTTCTTCGCGATCAGAGCCTGCACGCCTGCCGTTGAGCTTCTTCCTGAAGGTGAAGAGGCTATCGTTACCGTGGAGCAGGGCGAAGGCGCTCGAACGATCGCTGAAGAGCTGCAGTCGCAGCGTCTGATCGGCAATGCCGGGGCGTTCGTCGATCTTGTGAACAAGCGCAATGCGGCAAGCTCTCTCATTCCGGGTGTCTACCTCTTCAAAGGGGGCGCTACTCAAGAAGAGATACTCGATGCGCTTCTGATCGGCCCTTCAGCTACCGGAACCTCAGTTACCATTCCTGAAGGATTCACGCTTGCCGATATCGCTAACGCCGTCGCTGAGGCCACGGCAGGTCGAATACCTGCCGTCGATATCATGGCCGCAGCATCTGATGCTTCGGTATATGCGGCAGACTATCCGTTCCTTGCTGAGGCGGGCAACAACTCGTTGGAGGGATATCTTTTCCCGAAGACCTACACGCTCTCTCCGACCGATGATGTAGACAGTGTCATCCGTATGATGCTCGATCAGTTCCAGATCGAAACCGCATCTATTGATTGGTCGTATCCTCAAAGCCAAGGTCTAAGCGAATATGACGTGCTCAAACTTGCTTCTATCGTGGAGAAAGAGTCCAATGCCGATAGCATGCCGACGATCGCATCTGTGTTTTACAATCGCTTGAATTCCGAGCGTCCTTATCTCGAATCTGATGCTACGACCGCATATGAGGTCGGTCACGATCCGACGCCAGAGGATGTTCACGCAAACACACCATACAGCACCTATACGAATTCCGGTCTTCCGCCAACCCCGATCTGCAATCCGTCTTTGGCGGCCATCTTGGCGGTTTGCTCTCCGGACGAGACGGACTATATGTTCTTCTTCACGAAAGCGGATGGCTCGCACGCTTTTAGCGTCACCTACGACGAACATCAAGCCACGTTCAACTGATCTTCAGGTGAATGCATTGAAGCAGGAGAACCTATATATCCTAGGGCGAGGCATATCGCATTCGAGATCGCCCGTGATGTATAACGCGCTCTATGAGAAGCTCGGGCTTGATTGGCACTATGATTTCATGGATCTGCCATCGACCGAGAAGGCGCAGGAGTTTCTGGCCGCTCACGACTTTCTCTCTATCAACATCACAACGCCGTATAAGCCCGAGGCCTACAAGGCGGCAACCTACAAGGCAGCCACAGCTAAGCTTGCGCGAGGTGTTAACCTTCTTGTGAACAAGGACGGCGTGCTTGTCGGCTATAACGTTGATGGTGATGGGTGCGTTTCTTGCCTCGAGCGCGAAGGAGTTGACTTCACCGATAAGCGTGTTGCGGTCTGCGGAACCGGTCCGACGTCCCTTTCTATCCTGCATGCTTGCGCGCAGGCAGGTGCGAAGGAGCTGCTGCTTCTCGGACGCGATAAAGATCGCTGCTCTGAGGTGATCTCAAGGTATTTGGATGAGTATCATCATCTTGCGTCCACGGCGATAGACCTTCCCTCTGCAATCGATGGGCATCTCAGCTTCGTTCAAGCCTACGAGAACGCGGATTTCAAATTCGGGAGCTATTCGACTTCCAAGAACGCGATCGCTGCGGCAGATATCATCATCGATGCGACGTCGTTGGGCATGAATGCGGGTGACCCCGCGCCGTTCGATGCGTCGCTTCTAAGCGCGTCACAGGTCGTCATGGATACCGTCTACGGACATGGCATGACGCAGATGGTCGCAAATGCGAAAGAAGCAGGCTGTTACACATTCGATGGAGCGGGCATGCTTGTTGCGCAGGCTGTGATATCGGCCACCATCGTCTGCGAGATAGCGGGGGTCGATGTCGACGAGAGCTTTGATGGGATGTTCGACCTTATGTGGGACGCTGCCGGGTTTTAAGCCGAACGAAACATCCATGTTGCGTCTTTAGCGCTAAAATTGAATAAAGACCCACAACAGGAGCAGCGAATATGCAATACATCACAGCAGGCGAGAGCCATGGTCCGGAGCTTACTACGATCGTAAGTGGAGTCCCGGCAGGTGTGGCCATTTCCATAGACCGGATAGATCGCGATCTCGCCCGTCGCCAAGGCGGCTACGGTAGAGGCGGCAGGCAGGCCATCGAAAGGGATAAGGCTACCATCACGAGCGGTGTTCGCTTCGGCATCACCACAGGTGCCCCGATCGCCATAACCGTACACAATCGCGATTGGCAGAATTGGACGGAGCGCATGGCTCATTTCGGGGAAGCGCCCGAAGGTCTTGTGCGCGAGGTCACGCCGCGACCGGGACACGCCGATCTTGTGGGCATCCTTCGCAACAACACGGACGATTGTCGCAACATCCTCGAGCGCTCGAGTGCGCGTGAGACCGCGGCACGGGTTGCTGCCACCGGTATCGCGCGAGAATTCCTCGCTGATCTTGGGGTCGAGATATTCAGCTATGTCACATCGATCGGATCGGTGCGGCTTTTCGAGGATGAAGACACGCTGGCAGAGCTCATACACAGCCCGGCGCCCATCGAGTTCTCCGAGGTCAGGTGTCCAGATGAACACACCTCGCAGGCGATGATGGCCGAGATCGATGCCGCGCGTGCAGCCGGTGAGAGCCTTGGTGGCACCTTCAAGGTTGTAGCGACAGGGCTTGTGGCTGGTCTGGGCAATTTCGCAAGCGGGCCTGAGCGCCTCACCTCGAAGATTGGCGGCGCCATGTTCTCGATCCCTGCGATAAAAGGCGTCGAATTCGGTCTCGGATTCAAAGCTGCCGACCTTCCGGGATCGAAAGTTCACGATCCGATAGTGCTTGATGGTTGCGATTTCGTGCGCACGTCGAACAATGCGGGTGGTCTGGAAGGCGGAATGACGACAGGGATGCCGCTTGTGGTGAGCGCAGCCATGAAACCGATTCCGACGCTCATGAATCCCCTTCGCACCATAAATATAGATACGCTTGAAGTCGAAGAAGCTTCAAGGGAGCGAAGCGATGTATGTGCCGTTCCAGCTGCCGCGATTGTTGCCGAAGGGGAACTTGCGATGGTGCTCGCTGATGCATACACGCAAACGTTTGGCTGCACATCGATGGCTGATCTGCGAGCGAATATCGAGTCCTACAAGGCGCGTTTGGCTACGATGGGCCGATAGATGCAGCGCAATCAAACTGATAAGGAGCACGTAAGCGAGCTTACAAAGCCCGTGTTCCTCATTGGATTTATGGGCGCGGGAAAATCGAGCGTGGCGCGAAAGCTCGCACGCATGTGCGGCGTGGCATCGGTGGATATGGACAAATACATCGAGCGAAAAGCCGGGCGCTCCATTCCCGATATTTTTTCCGATGTAGGCGAAAAGGGGTTTCGCGCGATTGAAACGCAAGTGCTCCGCGAACTTGCCGATGACAGCTATCATATGCTCGTCTCGTGCGGAGGCGGCATAGTGGTCAAAGAGGAGAATATCGAGATCCTTAAAGATAAGGGCTATGTCATCCATCTTGTGGTGGATGTGGATGAGGCGTCTAGGCGGATAAGCGATAAGTCCTCGCGCCCGTTGTTCTCCGATCTTGAGAGCGCACGTGCGCGCCTCGATGAGCGCCGCCCGGCCTATGAGGCGGCTGCCGATGCGAATGTGCTTACGTGCGGAAAAAGCGTCTATCAGATAGCGCTCGAGGTAAAAGCGCTATTGGAGCAGGAAGGTGTGTTATGCCGGCAACCAAGATAGTTATCGATATTCCGGGCGAGAATCCCTACGATGTTCGCATCGGAGACGGCCTTCTTGAGGGGATCGGTCCGTATTGCAAGAAGATAGAAGGGCTTGAAGGTGCGCCGAGCGTTCTTGTGCTGAGCGATTCGAACGTGGCGCCGCTGTATCTTGAAGCGGCGAAAAGTTCGCTTCAAAATGTCGGTTATAAGGTGAGCGACATTGTGGTTCCCGCAGGTGAGGATGCCAAATCACTAAGCGTGGCCTCGGAGGTTTGGGAGGCTATGGCTCAACTGTCTCTCACGCGCGATTGCTTCGCGGTCGCGCTCGGAGGAGGCGTTGTGGGGGATTTAACGGGGTTTGCGGCCTCCACTTACATGCGCGGCATCAAGTTTGTTCAGGCTCCGACTACGCTTCTTTCCATGGTGGACTCATCGGTGGGCGGAAAGACAGGCGTTAATCTATCTGCT
This sequence comes from uncultured Eggerthellaceae bacterium, assembly GCA_910588945.1. Lineage (GTDB taxonomy): Bacteria > Actinomycetota > Coriobacteriia > Coriobacteriales > Eggerthellaceae > MGBC163016. The sequence continues at coordinate 15,979 of CAJUSF010000008.1, forward strand.
GGAAAGAATCTTGTGGGTACGTTCATGCAGCCGAGCTATGTCTGCGCATCGATAGATACCCTCTCAACGCTTGATGATCGCGAATGGGCTTGCGGATGCGCCGAGATAGCTAAGTCATCCGTGATAGATTCCAACGATTTTTTCTTCTGGATGCTAGAGAATGCAGATGCGCTTTGGGAACGTGATCCGGAAGCGGTCAAGGGGGCTATCGAGCGATCTGTCGTTTTCAAGGCTAATGTCGTGGCCCAGGACAAGACGGAGAGCAAAGGCGTTCGTGAGTGCTTGAACTACGGGCATACATTGGCGCACGCCATAGAGAAGCTGGCCGGATACGGAACCTATTCGCACGGAGCGACCGTTGCAGAGGGCATGCGGTTCGCAGCCTTTTTGGGTGAGCGCATCATCGGCACCGATAGCGATTTCGCCGCTTCTCAAGCAGAGTTGCTCACTTCGCTTGGACTGCCGTACCTTGATTGGTATGCGGATGCACGCGATATCGTCGAGATCATGAAGACCGACAAGAAATCCCGCGGTGGGAAGATCCGATTCGTGCTCGTCGAAGATGTTGCGAAGTGGAGCTTGGTGGAGGTAGATGATGACACCTTATGTCAGGCTCTTGAGGACTATTTCGCTTTCAAGCGCGATATTGTTGATAGCGGATCGATGTAGGCTGCGGGCTGATTGAGGAGATTGGAATAACCGATGACGCGTTTTCTTTTGATGAACGGACCGAATCTGAATATGCTCGGGATTCGCGAGCCTGCGATCTATGGGGCTGACACGCTTGAATCTATAGAGGAAGAGGTCGTTGAATACGGTGCAAAGCTCGGTGTTGATATCGATTGCTTCCAGTCTAATCATGAAGGAGAGCTCATCGATAAGCTCCATGAGGCTCACAGTGAATATGATGGTGTAATTTACAATCCGGGAGCACATACTCATTATTCGTATGCACTTCGCGATGCAGTTGCTAGTATTGATGTTCCGGTTGTCGAGGTTCATATCTCGGATGTGGATAACCGGGAGGACTTTCGTAAGATATCCGTCTTCGATGGCGTCTGCTTCGCAAAGATAAAGGGCCATGGTCGACAAGGTTATTTGGAGGCCGTTGATGCATTGCTCGACCGATAGGGTCCGCTCGCTTCGCCGGGTGCTTATCGCAGGCGGCGTACAAGCGATGTATGTCCGCGATACTGTGAACATCGAATGGCTCACAGGATTTCAGGGCGTGTTCGATGGTGAGCAGGCACACGCGATGTTTGTTCCTACGCTAGAGAAATGGGCCTACCTTCATTCCGATTCGCGTTATACTACTGCGCTGGAGCGCGAGGCGAAAGACACACTTATTTGTATCAATTCTGAAAGCATGCGTTTTTCCGAGTGGCTCTATTCGATGTGGAGTCGCTATCTCTATCATTTTGCCGACGAGCTTCCGGCAAGGCCTCTCATGGCTATTGAGGATTCGATCTCGCTTTCGCAGTATCGGGCCATGGAGCGCGAATTTGCGAAGGGCTATGCCGATGCGCTACAAGGTGCAACGCTTGAGAATCTAGAGGTAACGCTTGAGGGAGCCTATCTTCCTTTTGAGGAAACAGACGGACTTATCTTGCAGCTGCGCGCTCGTAAGGATGAAGCCGAGATAGAGAGGCTTCGCGCCGCTCAGGCTATTACCGATAAGGCATTCGATCATATCATTGGCTTTATAGCTCCGGGCATGACCGAGCGCGAGATTCAGCTTGAACTCGATAACGAAATGATGCGTCTTGGTGCCGATTCGCTTGCTTTTCAGACGATAATCGCAAGCGGAGACAACGGTGCTTCTCCACATGCCATCGTAAGCGAGAGAAAAGTTCGTCGCGGTGAGTGCATCGTGATGGATTTTGGTGCTCGAAAGGATGGGTATTGCTCGGATATGACGCGCACCGTATTTATCGGAGAGCCCGATGCCGAGATGCGCAAGGCTTGGGATACGCTGCGTCGCGCGAACGAGACAGTAGAGGATAGTCTCCATCCCGGAATGACCGGCCGTGAGGCGCATGAGATGGCTATATCAGTACTTGCCGAGGGCGGTTTCGCCGATGCGATGGGTCACGGGCTTGGCCACGGTGTTGGAATGCAGATACATGAAGAGCCGGTGCTTTCGCCGAGAAACGCCAAACCGCTGCAATCTGGAAACGTTGTTACGGTGGAGCCGGGAATCTACATTCCGGGTCGATTCGGGATGCGCCTTGAGGATTTCGGCGTGATAACCGAACAGGGATTTGACCGTTTCACAACCTCCACTCATGAGATGGTGGTCATCTGATGGCGAACCCGTCGCTTCTCGATGATGACTATATGGCCGCTGCGCTTGAGCTTGCGAAGCGGGGAGCGGGCTGGGTGAATCCAAATCCGATGGTCGGCTGTCTGATCGTGAAGGATGGAGAGATCTTAGGGGCGGGATATCATACGCGATTCGGTGCGCCCCATGCCGAGCGTGAAGCGCTTGCCGATTGCGTGCGTCGCGGGCGGGATACGGTAGGCGCAACGGCCTATGTGACGCTTGAGCCATGTTCTCATACCGGTAAGACACCGCCTTGTTGCGACGCTCTTATCGATGCCGGGATAGCGCGCGTGGTCGTCGGGTCAAACGACCCTAATCCTTTGGTGGCCGGAGCCGGGATAGCGCGTCTTGTCGATGCTGGTATCGATGTGAAGACAGGGGTTCTATCGCAGCGTTGCGATGCGCTCAATGCTGCATTTTTTCACTTCATCACAACACGAACGCCGTATGTTGTGGCGAAGTTCGCCTCCACGCTAGATGGCAAGATCGCCACGCGTGAGGGTCTATCCAAGTGGATAACCGGCCCGATCGCCAGAGCGCGCGTGCATGAGGATCGTTCAAGGTATGCAGCCATCATGGTAGGTGTTGGGACCGTTATCGCCGATGATCCGCAGCTGAGCGCAAGGATTGCACGGGATGATGCGATGAGCAACCATCAGTCCGAAGACTCCCGGTCTGGTGATGAGCGCTCGCTGTGCGATCCGAGGCTTGATTCGGTGCTTGGTTCGGTGTCTGATCCGTTGCCTGATAAGCTTGCATCGTCGCTTCGCACATACATCAACGATCCTCGGCCAGAGCCCCACCAGCCGACGAGGATAATCGTCGATACGCACCTTCGCACTCCGCTTGAATCGAATGTCGTCAAAAGTGCTAACAGGCAGCCTACCATTATCGCCACTTGTGTGTCCGATGATGCGCACCATCGCGCCTATGAAGAGCTCGGTTGTTCCGTTGTGCCCATCGATGAGGACGAACAGGGTCGCGTTGATCTCTTAAAGCTTCTTAAGACATTGGGTCTGATGGGGATCGACAGCGTTTATGTGGAAGGTGGTGCTAAGCTTCTGGGGGCGCTTTTCGATCTTGATATCCCGAACAGGGTGGATGCCTATATCGCGCCGAAGATCTTTGGCGGCGTGGGCGCTCCGTCACCTGTGGGCGGCAATGGGGTAGATGCGCCGGATATGGCAATCTGCTTTGAGCAGACTGCCGTGTGCAGGCTTGGAGATGATATCTTGGTTTCAGGCGAGATATCGCCTCGTGCAAAGCATCGGCGCTAGAGGGCAAGAGAAATCGGAGTCAGCGTGTTCACAGGGATCATTGAAGAGGTTGGAAAAGTTGGTAATATTACACGTTCCAGCAAGGGAGCGACGATCTGTATCGACGCGAGATACGTGCTAGAAGGTACGTCTGTGGGTGACAGCATCGCGGTGAACGGAATATGCCTTACTGTGACCGATATCGACTCCCGCGGGTTTCGAGCTGATGTCATGCCCGAGACGATGGAGCGTACGAACCTCGGAAAGTTGAGGATCGCAAGCCCTGTCAACCTTGAGCGCGCCATGCCAGCAGATGGTAGGTTTGGCGGGCATATAGTGTCAGGCCATATCGATTGTGTGGCGAAACTGCGCACGAAAACGCAGGTCGATAATGCTTTTATCTTCGAGTTTGAGACTCCTGTCTCAGCGCTTCGCTATGTCGTCGAGAAGGGGTCGGTAGCGCTCAACGGGATCAGTCTGACCGTGGTGGCGGTGCAAGACTTTGACCGGGGTAAAGATGCGGTTGGGTCAGGAACGCTAAGCGTATCCGTCATTCCGCATACCTTGAGCGAGACGAATCTGGAAATGCTCGAGCGTGGAGCTGAGGTCAACCTTGAATGCGACATGATCGGAAAATACGTCGAGCGCCTGATGGGCTTTACCGGCGATGGTGAAACCGTGCGCATGAGCATGCTTGATGCAGGTCCCAATCTTTCTTCTGATGAGGGGACCTCAGGTGGCATTTCGATGGCGTTTCTTGCCGAGAACGGATTTTGATAGCGGACGCTGCGGCCGATACTTTACGTATTCGCTTATCGTATTTCCCCAGCCGTTCGCTTTTCAAGAACCGTTTCGGTGTCGATTTATGTGAAGGTTTGCTAAAAGAGTGCTATTGTCAAGCATTTTGTTTTATCATTCTATAAGTTTGAACAAACTCATTCATCCGAGTCGCTTAGGTCAGATACGTTAAGGCTCGGGCGGATGAATCGTTGATCATATTTGAAAGGCGCGCTTCATGAGCGAAGAGAAAAACATCGAGATGTCAGATATTGAAAAGAAAGCTATGCACAATATCGCTAAGGCTGAAAATACGCCTATTGCCGTGGATCGCAAGATCCCTGGAAGCGATATGGCGGTCATGACCATCATCGCGATTATAGCGATAGTTTGCATTGCTGTGTCGATTGTGGTGTCGGGCACCGCTCCGACTTCATCTAAAGAGCTGCAACCCAAGACCGCCCAGCAACCGCTTGCGGCATATGCTGTATCTGATTACTCGCACCTTCCGGAAGGCGTGGCTGCCGAGGTCAACGGCGTGGAGATCTCCGAGCAGATGGTTACCGACTATGTCGATTCGTATCGTAAATCCATGGATCTTGAGAACGAAGATGAGTGGACTCAGTTCATATTCGAGGGAGAAAGCTACGGTAATACCGAGAATCTTCGTAACTTCGTCCTAAATATGATGATCAATCAAGAGCTGGTGGTTCAGGCCGCTGAATCCATCGGTGTCGTTGTTACCGATGAACAGATCGATGAGATCATCAAGGATGACATGAAGAAACGCGAAATTGCAACGGAAGAGGAGTATTGGGATCTGGTATTGGCGAGCGGTTTCACCGAAGAGGGCTTCATCGCGCAAAACCGTAACAGCCTTCTCCAGAATGAGATCGTCTACTATACAAACCCGGAATCGGGATATATCGATGATCTCGACGAGATGGTTCTGCAATATGTCAAAGACTCGTATCCTGCGTATAGCGACATCACTTCTCTGGATGAGGTCAGCGAGAACATCTCGGGATATTCTCGTGAGTATGTGATATATCTGTTGAACACGAAGGCTTACAACGCTTTCATGGAGGACTTCATTAAGAATTCTTCTATCGAAGTGGCGGCTCCTCCGGAGGATCTACCTTATGCTGTGGATACTGCCGGTCTTCAGATTCAGAGCTTCATCGATGATTTCAAGCAAAAGATGGAATCTCAATCACAGCACGGCGGCCAGAGCAATGAAGAGCTTGAAGGCGAGAGCATCGAGGGCATCAGTTCGCTTGAGAGCCCAGAGCAGCCCGCGGCTGACAAGAGCGCCGAGTAGATTGACTTTTGTGCGCTGTCGCTGAATTCATAGTCGACATAATAGGTACGAACAAGGGCGAGGTCTGGTATGGAGACCTCGCCCTATTCTTTTGGGATAGCACACATATTGATGCGCCATATCGTTTCGATGCGTTCGGTGATCACACGATTATGATCGAGTTCATAGCGATATCGTGATCGCCAATGACACCTGTCTCTTTGAGGTTCTCGGCTACCTGCTCTTCGAAAGCAAGTCCTATCGTGCGGCCTTTGAATCGAGGGAGAAACCTGTCGTAGTATCCGCCGCCGTATCCTATTCGATTGCCGCTTTGATCAAATGCGACCCCGGGTATGATCGCGATCGCTTCGCCCTCTGCAAAGGACGAGGGGTCTACGCGGGTGCTCGTCTCGCGCTTAGGTTCGGGAATGTTCGCAAATCCGGGCTTCATATCGCCTAAATCCTCGACAATGTACCACTCGAGTGTTTTCGTTTCAGGAATGCAAAGAGGAAACACGATCTTCTTTCTCAGTCCAAGCGTGAATTCTATCAAGGAGCGCGTGTCGACTTCCGATCCGATGGGGAAGTATGCAAGGACGACATCTGCGGTATGAAAGGCATCCTTGAGTGCGTTTTCGTTCGATATCAACCTAGGGACATCGGCGCTTCTGCGCGACCTGTCCGGCTCGGGGATTTCATCGCGAAGTGCAAGATATCTCTTGCGCAGATCGGCTTTATTGTCAGACATTATCGCTGCGTTCCCAGAGGTGTCGTTCATCAGGCGGGATCCGCTGAGTTCAGACGGATGGCGCACATCTGCACCTCGTGTATGAGATCGTTATCAATTCTTTTGCTCGCCTCTGAAACCGTCTTTTCATCGGAGGTTGAGAGCGTGTCGTTCAAAGAGATGCACTTCATGATGAAGGTCTCGTCGTCATCACCTATCATTCCGAGTTCTTTGGCTTTTTCTATGCATATATCCACATCGGTTGTCTTGCCGACGCGCCAAAGGTGAAGCGTCACAAGTTGTACAGCGCCTTTGAACCTTCGGATCATCGCAGCATCTTGCATGGCATCTCCTTGCATTCGTCTTGTTGCTCAGCCGATATCGATGTTTCGCATAAAAAGAGCGGGTCTATAAGCCGGGTTCTGTCGAGGGTGACCATTTATCTCGAGCATATGTCGCCATATGCCTCTAGCGCGCAACCCGAATACACGGCAGGGCGACCGTATAGTACTCCTATTTGCGTTTGCTCCAGATGGGGTTTACCAAGCCGCGCTGTTACCAACGCGCTGGTGCGCTTTTACCGCACCGTTTCAGCTTTTCTCCCGACAAGCGGGGGAGTCTTCTTTTCTGTGGCACTTATCCGTCGGGTCTCCCCGCCCAGCCGTTAGCTGGCATCTTGCCCTGAGGAGCCCGGACTTTCCTCGCATCGTCTCCGATACGCGATCACCTGACCCGCTCGCGTGATATTTTAGACTACAACGGCGATAAAGGTAAGAGATGTTGCTTTTTTTACTCATGATCCGCCCGTGCTTGTTCATCGCATTCGATCGTTTAGCATCGCATCCCTTCGCCTTCTTTCAGCATACCTTGCCGAATGTCAGTCCGAAAAGTTTTTCACATCCACCTTCTCTAAGGCTTAGCGCCGCGCCGAACATCGTGGATCCTGTTGTGCAGATGTCATCTATCACGATGAGCTTCGAGGGTAGCTCCACATCGGCGCGTATTTGGAACTTCTGCTTCATGTTCTTGGCGCGTTCGCGTCGGTTGAGCTTGCGTTGGTCTAAGCTTTTCGGGCGCTCGAACACCGACAGCGATCGAAGGTGCGCATATTTGGCGACTAGTTCGGCTATCTTTTCCATGTGGTCAAAGCCGCGTCTGTTTAGGGCTTCGGCTGTAGCCGGAATGAAGGTGATGAAAGTCTGGTCTGATTCTGCATTGTTTGCATCATCGACCCAATCCGGATCGATGTATCTGCTCATTGTCTTGGCGATCAGGGGCGCTAGCCTGTGCTCGTCATGATCTTTGTATACGGTCACAAGGCGCTTCGAGTCATCGTCTATACGGACCGCGCTTGCGAGTCTATCAAATGGAAAGCTATCCAATCCGATGGCATCGATGGCGACATCATTGCATTCACAGCACTGTACCGACCCATAGGGAGACCCGCATCTCGGGCAGGAAGATAGAACGTCGATGTAGTCGATACGATCCGAACAATCGTCGCAAACGACAAAGCCCGGTTTGTCGCATATCGCGCACCTTGTGGGCCACAATGCTTCGGCCACGATATCAAAAGCGAAGTTCTTGGCTCTGCGCATCCTGGTCCTGCGAGGCGACCTTCTTCTTCGGGTTGGGTCATCAGAGGCTATGCGGGATGTTGGAATAGGAAAGGAGTGGGGAGGACGAATGCTTGTCATATCCCGTCTTGTGCCTGTCGATATGTCGTCTCGGATAGCTTTCATATTATCGATTGTGATGCAACCATCTGACAGAAACATTGCAATTTCTCGCACTTTTGTTGACATGAATCTTGCGTATTTCTTGCATGTGAGCTGAACCGACCTTGCGCGTATCGAGTATGGATATGGCATGCGATCGATATGTTTCTTGCACAGATCTGCTACATACCTTGCACGAGTCTTGCATAAACCTTGCGCGCATTCGCTATATCTTCTGGCACGGCTCATGCAGGCGCGCTCATATCTATATTCTGGTAGAATCTAAAAAGCTTCTTTCGAGTCTGTAGTTGCGGAATTCATTCCTAGCCCATGGCAGATGCGGTCAAAAGGGCCCACGTAAGCAGCTCTTTGGAGATGTGAGCATGGCGTATTCTAGATGTAAGCCGTACCGCCTGAGATATGCGACATAGGGTTGCACGGGCGAGAGAGTGCGAGCACGTCAACATGACGCGCAGACCTCCGGTACGCGAGTGTGGGGGCAAAGACTAGGTCAGTCGAAGAAGCTTTGAAAAGTGTGATCTAAAGGAGGATCGCTGTGTTGAAAAAGATTCGCGCGATTGCTGCTGTCGCTGTGTCTGCGGTGTTATCCGCATCACTATTTGGTTGCTCGTCTTCGGAAGAGTACGCCCCGGAACTGGCATCTCCTAGCGTATCTAGCCCCACCATCGGCGAGGATGGCGTTTTGCGTGTCGGTGTGAACAGTGATCGTTCTCCTTTGGCCGGAATGGGTAGCGAGAGGATCATCGGGATCGATGTAGATATCGCTGCTTCTATGGCCGATGAATTGGGGTTGAAACTGGATGTCATTGATGTGGGAACCGATGCGGAAAAGGCGCTTGCTGATGGCGATGTCGATCTGGTGCTCGATATAGACAGCTCTGAGACGCATAGCGGATTTTGGACCTCCGATGACTATATTCCAACGGGCGTTGCCCTTTTCGCTATGGATTCGAACAGCAGTACAGTTCCTGAGACTGCATCAGATAAGAGCATTGCAGCACAGGTTTCCTCAAAGAGCGCTTGGGCTGTGACGAACGCATTTGGGACAGATGCTCTATCTTCAACGACCGATCTCGCTACGGCGTTCACTGATCTTTCAAACGGAAGCATCGATTTCGTCGCTGCGGACGTAATCATTGGAATGTATGCCGCCAATCGCCAAGGAGTCGACGTCAAGATCGTTGCACTTCTCGGTGCTCCGACAGGGTATTGCGCTGGGGTTGCGCAGGAAAATACCGAGCTTCAGTCAATCGTCAAGGATGCGCTCGCTCGTCTTCGCTCCAACGGCACGATCGATGTCATAGAGAAGAAGTGGCTGGGATCTGCGATCGATCTTAGCGATATCGAGGTCATCGAGAATAAGACGCAGAGCGGCGATGATGCGCTCGATGACAATGAGGAAGGTGACGAGGAACAACCCGATTCATCGTCCTCTTCAGCCGCTACCGCAGCTTGATATAAGGCAGATCGATCGGCTCAGGCCCCTTAGGCCTGTTTTCGTGGGGTTGGTATACATCCGTAGACATCTCTGATCGGGTGTCGGTCTTCTGTCCTCTGACCCTTCAGCGTGCCTGAAATCAAATATCCGGTGACATCCGCACAGATCCTTTGTCACTGCTTCGCACTTAATATATAGTTGGTGCGATAAGTAAGACACGACGAACATCTCGAAGCGGACGCGACGGAAGCTTCGATAAGGAGCGATCAGCGATGACATCGGAAAAGAGCACGGATAAGACCATAGGCCGTATCGCCGGCGCAAATGGGTTTTCTCTAGTCGAGAGCGCAAAGATAGAAGAGATCGACGGTGCCGCACATGTGATGAAGCACGATCTCAGTGGCGCAAGGCTTCTTTACCTGCAGAACAACGACCCCAATAAATCGTTCTCGATCACGTTTAAGACCCCTGCAGCCGATGATACTGGCGTATTTCACATCTTGGAGCACTCGGTGCTTTGCGGCTCCGAAAAGTTTCCTGTAAAAGAGCCTTTCGTGAACCTGCTCAAGAGCTCCATGCAGACATTCCTGAATGCGATGACATTCCCAGATAAGACGATGTATCCGGTCGCTTCTACCAATGAGAAAGACCTCATGAATCTGATGGACGTTTATCTTGATGCTGTCTTTCATCCAAATATTTATAAGGCGCGTACCATCTTCGAGCAGGAGGGGTGGCACCTCGAATTCGAGGCGACCGATCCGCAGCAAGCCGGCTCGCAAATGACTGAGCCGGGCGAGACGACCGCCTATGATGCCTGCGCAGACCAGGCCGGCACACCTGATATCTCTGATGCCAAGCTTATCTATAACGGCGTGGTATTCAATGAGATGAAAGGTGCTCTGTCTGATCCCGATTCCGTTCTGTTCGACACTTTGAGTGCCGCTCTTTTTCCGGATACAACCTATCGATTCGAATCGGGTGGCACGCCTGAGGCTATTCCGACGCTAACCTATGAGGCGTTTCTCGACAATCATCGTCGTCATTACAGGCCTGATAATTCCTACATCATCCTCTACGGGGATCTCGACCTCGATAGATTTCTTTCTTTCATAAACGATCAATACCTTTATCCGATCGCGGCCGATCCCGCATACCGCTTGCGCCCGGATGCTGTTGAGCAGGGCGAGGACCCTATCGAGATGCACCCGAATCCTCTTGAGATCCAGCAACCTGTACGTAGCAGGGGTATCAAGAAGAAAATGGTTACAACTCCGGATAATTCCTGTGCTGCATTAGGATTTGTGATCGGTCGGGCAAGCGAGCGTGAAAAGTTCATGGCTGTCGACATTCTTATGGATGCGATCATGGGCTCTAATGCCTCGCCGCTCAAAAAAGCTCTCATCGACGCGCAGATCGCCAACGATTGTTCTGCCCAAGTGATCGATGCGCTGGCGCAGCCGTTTGTTATGCTGACCGCGAAAGGTCTGAAAACGGATGCCGTCGAAAAGTTTGAGAAGGTCGTGAAAGATGAAGCAGAAAAGCTTTCTCAAGGCGGTCTGGACAGAGGGCTCGTCCGTGCCGCGCTGAGCAACGCTCGTTTTGTCATGCGTGAGCAGAATTTTGGCTATCCTGATGGCGTGGTGCTTTCAATGTGGGCTATGTCAGGCTGGCTATATGACGATGACATGCCCTATGCCTATATTCCCTATGAAGCCATCTTCGAGAGCCTTGAGAAGAAGGTGGACACGGGGTATTTCGAGTCGCTTCTGGAAGAGATCCTTCTGGATAATGATCATGCGGCTCAGGTCGAGGTCGTCCCAGTTGATGAGGATTCTGACGCTGTTCTGGAAAAGAGGCTATCTGCAATAAGGGATTCCTTAGACAGCGATCAGCTTCAAGATATCGCCTCTGATCTCGAAAATCTTCGCGAGGCTCAAGCGCGTCCGGATTCAGCGGAGGATTTGGCGAAGCTTCCGAAGCTCAAGATCTCCGACATCGGTGAGCCGCCTTTCGAGCCTGACTTTCATATCGCCAAAGTTGGGGGAGTAAGCCTGCTTGCCCACGATGTGCCTACCCATGCCATATCGTATTTCTACCGCTACTACTCGCTTTCCAATGTTGCATTTGACGACCTGCCATACGTATCCATTCTCAGCTCGGTGTTAGGCAAGCTCGAAACGCAGGCGCATAGCGCCATCGAGCTTGACACTTTGATCCAAGAAAAGCTCGGCAACCTCAGCTTCCTTACTCAGATCTATATTCCCGTCTCGATGGATGAAGTGACTTCCCTTCGTCCGCAGTTCATCGTGGGCACATCGGCTCTCAAGGAAAACTCCGTTCATGCCGCCGAGATCGTGCGGGAGATCGTCGAAACCACTAAGCTTGATGATCCGGATCGAATCTATGACATCCTCATGCAGCAGCGTATCATGATGGAGCAGAAGTTTGCGGTATCGGGCAATTCGTTTGCGGTGTCGCGCGCGAGCTCGTATTTCTCATACGCCTACGTCATTCGTGAGCAGATCGACGGTATCGACTTTTATAGGTTCTTAAAAGAACTTACCGACGACTTCGAAAATAGGTCGACGCAGCTTATTGAGAAGCTAAAAGCAGTGTCGAGTGCGTTGTTCTCAAGTCCGGCGATGCTCTCCTTTGCAGGTGATGATGCATCGATCGAGGCGTATCTGGCCTCTTGGAGCCAAGGGCTCATTTCGCCGGATGAAGCGCTCGCGCAGAAGTGCAACATGGACGTTCCGGCTCCTGTAGACAAGCGTGAAGCATTCATCGCCCCGTGTGATGTTACCTTCACTGCATCGACGTTTGATCGCAGCAAGGTGGCTCGCGAGCTCACAGGTCCGTGGCTTGTCGCTTCGCGCGCGCTCACCTACGATTATCTCTGGAACGAGGTGAGGGTCATCGGAGGCGCCTACGGCGTGGGCTTCACCACAACTCGTCAAGGACAGAGCTACTTCCACTCGTATCGTGACCCGCATATCGATAAGACCATCGCGCGCTTTGATGATGCTGCCGGATGGCTCAAGACATTCGATCCCGGCCAAGATGAATTCGACGGTTTCATCGTGAGCACCGCCTCCACATTCGATGCGCCTTTGAAGCCGCGTGCTCTGATACGCCGACAGGATGGGATGTTTTTCGCCGACTATCCGACATCTGAGCGCCTTGAGCTTAGGCAGCAGGTTATAGATACGAAGCTTGCCGATGTATGCGCCCTAAGCGTTGATCTTGACACTCTTTGTCGTGAGAAGTCCTTATGCTGTGTCGGCAATAAGGAGATCATCAAGACATCTAATGCCGCCTTCGAGGTGATAGACCTCTTTGCTTAGGGCGCAGATATACCTTCGCACAAGGGTCGAGCCGGCAAGTTCGGATACATCGCTGGACTTCCCTAGTGTGATAATCGCTTATAATGGTTTGGTTCAATATCGAGATGGAATGCAGCAGTGAACGAGGGTAAAGAATTCAATCACATCAAGATCACCCCTCCACAAGAGGAGGATGTGGTCATTCACGCGGGGGCGAGCCGCAGTGTCGATCCGATGGCATCTGCCGATGTTGGACCTGATGCCGCGCCTATCGCATCGGATATTGCATCTGATGAGCCTGCGCCGATTCATGCCGCATCGCCTAGCGTTCGTTCGGATTCCGGCAAGGCTGATGGCGACTCTTCGAATGCAGATGCGCGTAGCCGATCCAAGAAGGCCGCCAAACAGTACAAAGAGACCACTCTCGAAGATATCGAGAGTTCCAAGATGTCGACTACCCAAAAAGTGATCATCGTCATAGCAATTTTGGCGGTCATCGCCTTTGCGGTCTATACAGCAGTGAATTCATAGAGGGGGATAGATGAGAAGAAATCGCGAAGAGCTGGATCATCTTGACGAGGGCTTGGCGCCCGAGGAGGGACTTCCGCAGGATCTTGAGGTGATCGACGCGGATGCGGCTTTCCACGAGGGGATGCTTGACCCCTATCAAGGCAAAGAAGGGCTTGGGATCATCGGCGGTGCCGACAATATCACCATCGAGAAGGGTGATGCGGATCTCAATCCGAGCGGGCGTCATGCAAAGCCTCCGCAACCGGAGTATATGCGCAAGTCGCGCCGTATGCGAAAGATCCTGCTTGTCATCATCATCATCTTGGTGGCGCTAATCATTGCCGGATGCATCTTGGGCTATCAGCTGTTCCAGACCGCAAACACAGCTGCCACCCAACAAACCCAGTCACAAGATGTCAGCTCGTCGACGTTCACGGATGAGGGCGCGGCAACAAAGGATGCCTCTACGACCACCGTCAAGACCACGACCGTTCTCGATCTTGTGTCTCTTCTTGGCTTGAATGTGGATCAGGCGATCGAGGTCATTCAGCATGGCGCTCAGGTGACGAGCTCTGTGGAAGTGAACGAAGAGGGAAATCCCATCCGCACGGAGGTTCGCTTAGGCCTCACAGCCGAGCCGTCGGATACAAGGAGCGGCACACCGACGGTCTATCTAAGCCTTGATGAGAACGGCGCGATCATCCAGAGCGGCTATTCTGTGGGCACATCTGCGCTCGGATATGGTTCGCTTAGCTTCAGCGATGCGATCACAAACGAGCATCTGATCGAAAAGACGCTCGACGAGGCAGGACTGAAGGTGGATACAGGAAGTGTCGTCCTTCCGGAAGATAAGATGGTGTATTCAAGTTATGCAAGTGATGGCACCACGCTCACGCGCGAGAACTGCTCGTTTGAGGGCAGCGGCACCACTGCTGGCGGGGCTGTGCTTCCTTGGACGGCCATTCTGTCCTATGACTACACAACCGCTAATGCCACGGGCAATCTTGCCGATACGATCCGCGCGGTCTATATCTATGTTGCCGCATACGATCTGAAGTAGTTTTGCCAGATAGCCCCGGCGTGAATTTTGCGCTTCGATGGAGCTGCCGACATATCTTTTCATCTGCGCCACTTGCAAACCATCTGCAAGTGGCGTAATATATTCAGGCTGTTTAAATCAAGAGAGGGCGCCAGTCCTCCACCTGTTTCGGCGCTTAGATGTTGCTGATGGGTTGTTTGAATATCGTTTGAGCCTGTTGAATGGTTCAAGATGTATCATCGACCTGCGACATCGCCGCAGGTTTTTTTGTGTGAAAGCACTAGAAGGGGGTGAGCGCAATAGCCGCTCAAGAGCCAAGGCTCAATGAACAGATCACGGTGAAAGAATGCCGTTTGATCGACTACGATGGCAACCAGATGGGTGTCTATGCGATCGACCGGGCGCAGAGTATTGCAGATGCTGCCGGGTTGGATCTCGTGGAGATCGCACCAAATGCGGAACCACCGGTTTGCAGGGTTATGGATTACGGAAAGTTCAAATACGATCAGGCGATCAAGGCGAAGCAGGCTCGCAAGAACCAGACCAAGATCGAGATCAAAGAGATGAAATTCCGTCCGAAGATCGACATCGGCGACTACACCACCAAGAAAAAGCATATCCTGCGTTTCTTGGAGGCCGGAAACAAGGTGAAGATCACCATCATGTTCCGTGGTCGCGAGATGGCGCATCCCGAGCAGGGACTGTCGATCCTAGAGCGTCTCGCTGATGACCTGAAAGATGTAGCCGTTATTGAGAATCAGCCGAAGATGGAGGGAAGGAACATGCATATGCTCATCGCTCCTCTGCCGGCATCGGCTAAGAAAGCCAAATCGGAAGATAAAGCCGAAGATTCTGAATAGCATAGATTTGAATCGATGATAGGAAAGGAAAGGGGATAGATATGCCAAAGATGAAGACACATCGCGGAACTGCAAAGCGCTTCCGTGTTACCGGCAGCGGTAAGATCATGCGTTCCAAGGCTTTTAAGAGCCACATCCTCACGAAGAAGAGCCAGAAACGTAAGCGTAATTTCCGTCACGAGACAGAGGTGTCTCCTGCGGATTGCAAGGTCGTCAAGCGCAACCTTGGTCTTCGCTAGAAAAGGGAGTGATAGTAAATGTCTCGTGTAAAGCGTTCAGTTCACGCACGCAAGAAGCGTCGCACAGTTCTCAATCGTGCCAAGGGTTATTATGGTGCGAAGTCCCGTTCCTATAAGGCGGCGAAAGAGCAAGTACAGCATTCTTTGCAATACATCTATCGCGATCGCCGCAACAAGAAGCGCAATGTTCGCAGGCTTTGGATCACCCGTATCAACGCAGCTGCGCGTCTTGAGGGCATGTCTTATTCCGTTTTCATGAACGGACTCAAGAAGGCCGGTGTCGAGCTTGATCGTAAGGTGCTCGCCGACATGGCTGTGAACGATCCTGAGGCGTTCGCAACGCTCGTGGGAGTCGCGAAGGCTGCTCTTTAGTTCCGACACCTATTTGATGTCTAAGATAAGAAGGAGAGACGTTTGCTCTCCTTCTTTTTTGCTTTTTGAAACCTGCAAAAGTGGCGTACTGAAATACAGAAATGACAAGCTATACGTCCACACTCGCGCTTATAACTGGTTTGCCATATTGGTTAGCGCACGTGTGCGGGTTTCTTTCCCCAGTAAAAGCGCATAAAATGCTTGCGATAGAATTTTGATGTCGCATCCTTTTTCTCGCAGATCAAACGAAGTGTTGCCTTTGCTATATCCATTGCAGCATCGGGTCTGCGGATGAATTCCGCGTTGATTATCGTCGATCTGGTTATTTGCGGATGATCGTTGATCTGATGCAGCAGCCCCACAAGCTCGCGTGCTGTCGTCACGTGTAGCGCGGCGCCTGATGCCGTGAGCATCGAGACATTGGCTTTCTCTTGACCATACGCTTTGCCTAGAAGGATCATCGGCACTCCGATACAGAGGATCTCCGTTACGGTGAGGCCGCCCGACTTGCAGACCACAAGATCGCTTGCAGCCATGAGTCCGGCCATTCCATCGACATATTCGAGCACGGTGATGTTCTTCAGACCGTATTCGCCGACCTTGCGTCGCAGTGTATCGGCATATTCAGCATCTTTACCGGCGACTATTACCATATGCATATTCGTATATGTATGCATATAGGGCATGATCTGGTCGATCGAATTGCGAAAATGCACATACGGGCGCGGAAGCGATGCGCCGGCTAGGAATAGAACGATCTGCTTGTCTTCAGGAAGACCAAATTTCTTGCGCATCTCGTCTTTGTCGTATGTGCGACTGAAATCCGGGCTTGCCGGGATGCCTGTGATCTGGATCCTGTTTTCCGGAACTTTTCTCGGCCGAAGCGTTTCGGCCATGTATTCATTGGCGACGCAGAATAGATCTGTGTACATATGAGGCCAAAGACCCTCGACTTCGTAATCGGTTGGAACGCATATGATAGGGAATGTGGCCCCTAGTAGCATTCGTGCGCTGACCGCGACGTTTGCGGCCGTAATGTGTGTACATACGAGCGCTTTTGGCTTTTTCTGCTTCACGTATTCGACGAATTTCGGATACATTATGCGTGCCCAGATCGTGCCGCCGCCCCAGAGGAATCGTCCGGTGAAGGTGTATCGCCAGGTGATGTCGTAGAACGGGCGTGTGGCGCCGGTGAACATCGATGCGGTGTTGTCTCCATTGAATACGATCCGTCCGAAGTCAAGGATGTCCAGTACTTCGACCTCGATGTTTTTAGCGAGATCGAATTGTTTGCGATCAAATCCAAGGTTTTCTGCTGCGTCGCGCTGTGCTAGCTGGCGAGCTTTTGCATCTTTATCAGCTGCCTCAGGGGCGAGACCTTTAGCAGGCGCTGCATCATTGGGCGCATCAAGGGCGGATGCTTTGTCGGTCGTATTGCGACTTGCTGTATCGTCTTTCGCCGCGGATTCAGCGCTCTTCGTAAGGTGGGCGGCACTCGGCTCGACCAGTTCGATCTCAAGATCGGAGTCAAGCTCCCTCGACTCGGCCTTTATGAGCTCAAGCGCCTTGGCGATGGCATTCGCCGCACTTTTATGGCCCGAGCCGACAGACGCGTGCAGAACGAGGATCAAGGATGAATCATCATCTGTTTTGATTATCTCTTTCATAGTAACCATGATATCTTAAAATATAGCTATTGGATCATGCTGTGATGTTATGTGCATCATTTGTACAATATTCTCCGGCATGATCACGCGCGAATCGAGTGAGGCCACGTGTCAGGCTCGATGTTTAATGTGCGTGTCCGTATGGTTGGATTAAGGGGTTTTAATGGGCGACATTGAGACGAAGGTGCTCGATCGGATCGACGAGGATAAAGTTGCTGCGGCCTGTTCAGGTGAAGGGGTTGCCGTTCTCATTCCTTGTTATAACGAGGCGATCACGATCGGTAAGGTGGTGGATGACTTCAAGGTATCGTTGCCGCTGGCTACCATTTATGTCTACGATAATAACTCCAGTGATGATACGGCCAAGATCGCCGCTGAACACGGTGCGGTTGTGCGTTTTGAGAGCCGGCAGGGCAAGGGCAACGTCGTGCGTCAGATGTTTCGCGAGATCGATGCCTCCTATTATGTGATGGTCGACGGTGATGATACATATCCGGCAGAGGCCGCCGCAAAGCTCATTGAGCCGCTGGTAAGAAATCGCGCCGACATGACGGTGGGTGACAGGCTTTCGAATGGAAGCTATGGTGAGGAGAACGATAGAGCGTTCCATGGGTTCGGAAACAATCTTGTGCGTTGGCTCATCAAGGTGATCTACGGGTATTCTTTCGACGATGTTATGACGGGATATCGTGCGTTTAACCGCGTGTTCGTGAAGACCATGCCTGTTCTGTCATCCGGCTTTCAGATCGAGACGGAGCTTTCTATCCATGCTATCGATCGTCGTTGGCGCATTGTCGATGTGCCGATCGACTATCGCGATCGTCCCGAGGGTAGCGAGTCGAAGCTTTCCACATTTGGCGATGGCGCAAAGGTTTTGATGGCTATCGCGTCATTGTTCAAGGATTACAAGCCGATGGCGTTCTTCGGTTGGCTGGCGTTGGCGTTCGTTGTCTTGGGTCTTATCGCGGGTGTTCCGGTTATTTGGGAGTTCACGCTTACCCATCTTGTCGAGCGTTTCCCGACTGCGCTTTTGGCGGTGGCGCTCGTTATATGCGGCGCACTTTCGCTTACGATCGGACTTGTGCTCGATACAGTGGCTAAGAACAATCGCAAACAGTGGGAGATAGATGTCTATCAGGCCTATTACGAATAGGCGATAAGCCGCTTTTGTTCAAAGCGTGACAAGTGGACGTGGTGGGGTCAGGCGGTCATTGCACCATCAGATGATGGCATATTCCATCTTCGCGACCGTAGGAGATCCATTGTAGGGGCAGGATGAAATCCTGCCCCTTGTTACTTGCTTTATAATACGAATAATCAAAGCCCTTACATCCCTTTTCGTATTTGACGTTTACCCTTGACGCTTCGCGTCAGCGGTCAACTCCTTCATGCATTTATATATATGCTTCCTTACGGAAGCTATTAATAGTTAGTGTTCAGAGCAAATCGAAAAGGGA
>CAJUSF010000009.1 GCA_910588945.1 uncultured Eggerthellaceae bacterium
GCAAGGGTTCTAGCTCCAACAGGAACAACAAAGAACAGTTCAAGGGCTATCACATTACGCTGATGCGCCTCATCATGCACATCGGCGTAACCAATGACGAGTTCTTGTGGCTAAGCGACTGGGTCGGAGATAAAGGACATACCGACTATTACGGCTCAGGGTTCATGTGGTATAACCTAGGGTACCTAAGCAACAAGTTACCTCAAGAAAAGTATTTCGACGAAGCAAATCGCGAGGCTTTCACAAAGAAATACAACCTGAACGCCTTTGATGTTCCATATGGGGACAAGCCCAATCTGAGGCATTGGATGATGGTGGATTACGGAGGCATTTGCGGAAATATCTCCAAAGCAGGCGTGATCGTCAACGAGATTCGTGGCGTTCCCGGAATGATCGCATATCAACCTGGGCATGTTGCCTATATCCGGTACGAACAGGACGCAGACGGAAACGGTGTATGGAAGCTCGAGAACGCGTATACCAATTGGGGTTCGAGCGCCACTTCGTGGTATATGGGAAACCACTGCAGATCTATTTTCGGGTGGGACTGGAAGAGCTTTTGCAGAAAGGCAATCAATTTCAACGATACAGGAAACAACGTCGCATATACATATCTGGCTCAAGCGAACTTGAACAATTACCCGGCATTCAAGCAATCCTACTACTACAATCTGATTGCGAATTCCTATACAGATAAAGACCAGAAGCTGAGCACCTATAATAAGGCGCTTGAGGTGAATGACCTCAATCTCGATAGTTGGGAGGCTGTGGTCAACAGCTACAAGGCCGACAGCGCCAACAAGACGAGCGCCGATTGGCGAGATCTTTGTCTCCGGATAATCGATGCGTACACCTATTATCCGATGGCCATGGACGATCTTATCAGGGCGATAAAGCCACATCTCGACGAGGTCGACCAGACGTATATCCTCTCGGAGGAGCACGTCGCCCTTAAAGCTGCCTCCACCGCGACAAAGGCGGATGTGCTGCAATACGATGCCTGCATTCAGGTTGCAAATACTCTTCTAAAGGCGAGCCCGAACGACATGGCGTCATTCTCGTTCGATGGCGCCAATGCCGGACAGATCAAATTCAATTCACCTTATGATGAGATAGGCTTTACGTGGAGATACAGCTTAGACGGCGGTGCCAGCAAATCAGAGGAGTTTCGGGAAAAGGACATAAAGCTCACAAACGAGCAGATGGCAACCCTTACGGCAAACAACGGAATCCAGATATACATACAAGGATTGTCTGAATCCAAGCCCGCATACACAATACCTTTGGTCGAAACAAAGGTGCCTGATGGATTGTACGCCAACGATTTGGAGAACCGGGTCATTGGAGCCAATACCAGATTCGAGTGGCGGAACAGCGCAGACCAAAATTGGACATCGTACGCGAAGGCATCTCCGAACAACACCGGCGACAAAACCTTGGAAGTTCGAGTGGCTGGAACAGGCAATCATCTTCCGAGCGAGTCGAGGACGTTCCAGTTCACTGCCGACAACCAGCCGAAAGATCGCAAATATGTGGCGGTTTCGCATTTGAAGGTCGAGAGCGTCTCTTCGGAAGAGGTTTCATCCTTGAACCCGATTACTGGTGAGCTGTATCGGGGAAGCGCTTCTCATGCGATAGATGCGAACATATATACAAGTTGGTACAACTGTGGATTCACTAAAACCGACAGGTCTCCCTATATCACGTTGA
>CAJUSF010000010.1 GCA_910588945.1 uncultured Eggerthellaceae bacterium
ACTAACTATTAATAGCTTCCGTAAGGAAGCATATATATAAATGCATGAAGGAGTTGACCGCTGACGCGAAGCGTCAAGGGTAAACGTCAAATACGAAAAGGGATGTAAGGGCTTTGATTCACTTGAAAAGGTAGACGAATATGCCATCATCCCCGTCCCCTGACATAAAAAATGATTGCCGAGATGCTTACAAAGCGAGTTCCGCAGGAGCGAAGCGACGAGGACTGTTTGAGCGACTAAGTATCTCGGCAATCATTTCGTTAGTGCGCAGACAATGTGACAAGCTATACGTCCACTTATCACGCGAGCAACTAAGTATCTTGGTAATCATTTAAGCCGCTCAACTATTAGAGCGAGGAAAATGCGAGAAGCCCGTCCAACAGTATCAGTATCAGTGTGAGATGTCATCAGACTGCAAACTGAAGCTGAAATCCGCTATTGCTTAAAGATAACTCTATGCTTGATCCGAAATCATTGGTCCCTAGAAAAGAAAAAAGTTCAGAGACCCATTGACTCTGAACTTGCATTTCATGGTGGGCGGTACAAGATTTGAACTTGTGACCCCTACCGTGTCAAGGTAGTGCTCTCCCCCTGAGCTAACCGCCCGGATATGCATTTTGAACGTATATCCCAAATAAAGATCTTAACTGGTGTCGGAGGCGGGATTTGAACCCGCACACCCGATATGTGGGCACTAGCACCTCAAGCTAGCGTGTCTGCCGTTCCACCACTCCGACACGATTCAAAAGCGTTGATTATTCTATCAGAATATATCAGCTAATCAATAGAGAATTTCTAATTTGTGGAAATAGTTCCGTGAGGGAAGATGATCATCAACACAATGAGCGAGACCATAAACACGATCGCACAGATAATGGTGATCCTATCCAGATTCTTCTCGATAATGCTCGTTCCCGTTTGAGTAGAATACATTGAGCTTGCGATAGCATCGGAGATACCGGTACCTTTACCCGAATGCATGAGGATGAATATGATCAATCCAATTCCTGAAAGGAACAACAAAGCGAGGAAAACTATCACTAATGGCGTCAAGATCTCACACTTCTTTCAAAACGCTGAATCATCAAATTGGCATAGCAAATACTAGATTATAGCCGCAAGCCGGCTAACTAGCAAGGAGATTATTTCCACTCATCTGCTCCGGCACATCCAGACCGATAGCATAAAGCAGCGTCGGCGCTATATCAGCAAGTTTGCCATCCGCCCCGCTGAGATGGAGGTCCTTACCGCTCGCATCGACCAAGATAAGAGGAACGGGCGCTGTGGTATGAGCAGTATGAGGCGTACCGTCATTGGCTAACATGCTATCTGCATTGCCATGATCGGCCGTGACGAGCGCTATCCCGCCTTTTGACCTGATGGCATCCACAACCGCGCCTACGCCTGAATCAACTGCCTCAACGGCCTTTATCGCCGCCGGAATGCTTCCCGTGTGACCCACCATATCGCAATTAGCGAAATTCACGATATAGACATCAGCTTCATCAGCAAGAATGGACGCGACAAGCGACGAGGATACCTCAGGTTCGCTCATTTCCGGCTGCAGATCATATGTAGCGACCTTCGGGCTTGCGATAAGCACTCTTTTCTCCCCAGGCTTTTCCTTCTCGATCCCGCCATTGAGGAAAAACGTCACATGGGCATATTTCTCCGTCTCGGCAATATGGAGCTGGGTCAATCCCTCGCTTGCGAGAACATCTGCAAGCACGTTATCCGGAAACTGCTTCGGAAAAGCCACGGGCGCATCGATAGTTGGATCGTATTCAGTCAGGCATACAAACTCCACCCTCGGATGAAACCCGCGCTCAAAGCGATCGAAGTCCGCATCGACGATCGCACGCGTGATCTCACGTGCGCGATCGGGTCTAAAATTGAAGAATACGACAGCATCGCCATCGGTAAGGCCTTCATCTTCAAAGCTCACAGGCACAACAAACTCATCGGTGACACCTTCTTGATAAGAAAGCTCGACAGCCTCAATCGGATCTTTATCCGAAACAGAAACAGGACACACGATCGCATCATATGCGCGCTTGACCCTGTCCCAACGATTATCTCTGTCCATAGAATAATAGCGACCCATCAAAGAGGCGATACGCAAATCGAGGTCATCGCGATCAGAGGTGATCGAATCGATGATTCCTATAAGCTCTTCGATATAGCCTTTGCCGCTTTGAGGTGGAACATCGCGCCCATCCAGAAAACAATGGATGCGTATGCGTTTGATACCGGCATCAACAGCAGCATGCAAAAGCGCATATAGATGCGCATTGGATGAATGTACACCACCGTCGCTCAAAAGTCCCATCAGATGCAGTGTCGAGCCCGCCGCTACAACCTTCTCGAAAGCCTCCGAAATAACAGGATTTGCCTCGATCTCGCCGTTATCGCATGCGTTATTGATCCGCGACAGTTCTTGATGGACGATCCTTCCTGCACCGATATTAAGATGTCCGACCTCGGAATTACCCATCTGGCCCTGTGGAAGGCCCACATCTTTGCCGGATGCTCTCAACTTCACCCATTCATTGTTCTTGAAAAGCGAATCCAGATTCGGTGTTGCAGCAAGCGATATCGCATTGCCCTCACCCGCATCCTCAAGCCCAAAACCGTCCATGATGATAAGACATGCGGGCAAAGCAAGCAAAGATTTATCGTTTCTCTCAATGAAGGTATCAGAAGTCGTCATCGTATTCTTCCTCAAGCTGTATAGATGATGTTGTTTCCGGTGAAGATCAAGAATCGCAGACAGCGTATTTAGAGCGCTGCTTTGACCACGCCGATGAAGGAACCAGCCGCAAGCGATGCGCCGCCTATCAATCCGCCATCGATATCAGGCTGCGCCATCAAAAGATCAGCATTGCCTTCGTTCATCGAACCGCCGTATAAGATGCGCACACCCTCTGCGATATCATCACCATAGAGCGCAGATACAGTTGCGCGTATATGAGCGCAGACCTCCTGCGCCTGTTCAGGCGTTGCAGTGCGACCCGTTCCTATAGCCCAGATAGGCTCATACGCGATCACAACATGGGCCGCCTCGTCCTCGCTGACACCGGCGAGCGCTGCATTCACCTCGGCCTCAACAAATTCCAAATAGCTACCCTCATCGCGGACCGCCAAAGATTCACCGACGCAGATGATCGGATCGATAGCGTCTCTCTCTTCACCAAGAAGAGCCTTGACTTTAAGATTTACATCCTCGTTAGTCTCACCGAACAATGTACGTCTCTCAGAATGCCCTACGATGCAATATCCACAGCCGATCTCCTTGAGCATTGCGACGGATATCTCTCCTGTGTATGCTCCGCTCGGCTCCCAATAAACGTTCTGAGCACCAACCGCGATCTTGGTTCTGTCGAATTCGAACACGGTCTTTACAGGCTTAAGATCGACAAATGGCGGGCAGACCGCCACATCAACCGTCTCAGCCCAATCAGGTTCAAACTCGTTTGAGATCTCCTGAGCAAGCACAACAGCCTCGCCGATGGTGTTGTTCATCTTCCAGTTTCCGGCGATAAGAGGTTTGCGTGACATAAGGGGTACTTCCTTTCAAATGCGTTGAATGTCGAAACGAATCTTGATGCGATCGATGCCCGGATGCGCCTTAGGAAAGAGCCTTAACGCCCGGGAGCTCCTTTCCTTCAACGAGCTCCATTGAAGCGCCGCCGCCGGTGGAGATGAAAGTCATCTTGTCCGCAAGATCAAATTTATTGACGGCTGCCACCGAATCGCCGCCGCCGATGATAGTATCTGCAGCCTCGTTCTGCGCAACAGCTTCGGCAACACCGAGCGTGCCTGTCTCAAACGGCTTCATCTCAAAGACACCCATGGGTCCGTTCCAGAAAATGCTCGCAGCACCTGCGATCGCATCTGAATAAAGAGCAACCGTCTTAGGGCCGATATCTAGACCCATCATGTTGGTCGGAATATCATCAATGGATACAATCTCAACAGAAGCATTCTCATCGATAGCATCTGCCACGACGACGTCGACAGGCAGCAACAGATCCACCCCATTGGCGCGAGCCTTATCTAGCATGCGCTGTGCCTCTTTTACCCAGTCATCCTCTTTAAGAGACGCTCCGACCCCCTTGCCTTTGGCAAGAAGGAAGGTAAAGCACATAGCTCCACCTATTATGAGAGTATCGGCCTTATCAAGAAGCGCATCGATAACTTTGATCTTGTCAGAGACCTTCGAACCTCCGAGAATGGCCACAAATGGACGCTTGGGATCATCAAGCATGGATGTGAGCGTTTCAACTTCCTTATTCATGAGATATCCTGCATATGAGGGAAGATGCTCTGCAACACCGGCTGTCGATGCATGCGCGCGATGCGCGGTGCCGAATGCGTCATTGACGTAAATATCGGCAAGCTCAGCGAGTTCGCTCGCAAATTCAGGGTCGTTCTTCTTTTCACGCTTATCGAAACGAATGTTTTCCAGAAGGACGATATCACCGTCTTCCATGGCATCGACCGTCTCCTTCGCGATCGGTCCGATAAGCTCACGGCACAAGACGATATCCTTGCCAAGCAGCTCTTGGAGACGTCTAGCGACTGGCCCCAAACTGAACTCCTCCTCGAAGCCCTCGCCTGCCGGGCGACCACGATGGCTCACCAAGATAAGACGACCACCATCGCCAATGAGTTTCTCTATTGTGGGAAGAGCTGCCCTGATGCGTGTGTCATCTGAAACCACGCCATCTTTGACAGGTGTATTAAAATCAACGCGAACCAAGACCTTCTTGCCTTTGACATTCGCCTCATCGATGCTCTTGATGTTTGCCATGAGCATTTTCCTTTCGATACAAAATACAGACAGAGCCAAAACACATCAACGCTCTATCAAGAAAATCTACTACGCATTTCGAACAAAAAACAGACCAACGGAAATGTCTCAAAATATAGCAAAGTTCCGACCGGTATCTGCAATCACCCCGCCTTTGGACCGAGCACACAACATTGCTCGATAAATCCAAAGACAAGATCAAAGGTCAGATACCTGTCGGAACCATAACGTCATGATCTATAAGTGAAGATCGCAAAGCTATAGCATGATCTTTGCAAGATCCTTGACACGATTTGAATAACCCCACTCGTTGTCATACCAAGATACGCACTTCACAAAGTTGCCTTCACCACCAAGAACCATAGTGAGCTTCGAATCGAACACAGATGATGCCGAATCGCCAACGATATCGATCGAAACAACCGGATCTTCAGTGTACTTGAGGATGCCTTTCATCGGACCTTCGGCTGCAGCTTTCATCGCTGCATTGATCTCGTCAATCGTGACTTCCTTTTCAAGCTCAACCGTAAGATCAACCATCGATCCGTCTGGCGTGGGAACGCGAGTAGCAAAACCATCGAGCTTACCCTTGAGATCCGGGAGAACCAGCGCAACGGCACGTGCAGCACCGGTGGTGGTCGGGATCATGGACATAGCTGCAGCACGGGCACGACGCAGATCCTTATGAGGAAGATCGAGGATCTTCTGATCGTTGGTGTAGGCATGGATCGTGTTCATGAAGCCACGCTTGATTCCAAAGTTGTCGAGCAGCACCTTAGCAAACGGCGCCAAGCAGTTGGTGGTGCAAGACGCGTTCGATACGATGTTATCCGTCTCCTTGTTGTATGTATCGTCGTTCACGCCCATGACGATCGTGGCATCAACATTCTTTCCCGGTGCAGAGATGATGACTTTCTTCGCACCTGCCTCAAGATGTGCCTTGGCCTTTTCGCCATCGGTAAAAAATCCTGTAGACTCGACCACGATGTCGACACCGAGCTCTCCCCAAGGAAGCAGTGCTGGATCCTTCTCGGATAAAACGATGGTCTTCTGACCGTCGGCGATAAAGCCATCCTCGACGACCTCGACCTCCTCGAACATCCTGCGATGCACGGAGTCATATTTCAACAGATGAGCCATTGTTGGGATATCGCCCAGGTCATTGATAGCAACGACCTCAAGAGCTGGGTCGTTAAACATAGCTCTGTAGACCAGACGACCGATTCTTCCAAAACCGTTGATTCCGACTTTGATTGCCATACTTAGACTCCAATCATTAGATACTTTTGTGAATAGATCACATTAGAAGAATATCACGCTATGATCACATGAATGGAGCTTATCGGTAAACAGATCCGAAACGGTTTCCTATCTGTATAACTGATACAAGAAATATACACATTAACGGATGCGGCCGCGAAAATATCGGCACTATCGCTAAGGTCTGGCCGCAAAGTCGCAACCTTGCAAAACAAGCGAAAATAGCCCTTTGCGATCAGTCCGGCTTGTTCATCATTGCTTCAAGTCTGCGTACTCTGTGATTCATGGCGGATTTCGACAGCGGTGGTGCCGCTTTGTTCCCAAGTTCCTTAAGCGATGCGTCCGGATACGCCACGCGAAGCCTGATAAATTCCTGAAGCGCGGGTGGAAGCGTCTCGATATCGTGCTCCTCAAGGACCTCTCTTATCATGAACAGCTGCTCCACCGCCGCCTTTGTCGCTTTTTGCTGATTCGCGAGCTCAGCGTTTATCATGCGGTTCACATCATTTCGCACCGACTTGACCACTCGCTCCTCCTCCATCGCTATCGCACAGTGGTGCGCACCTGTGAAAGCGAGGAACTCGAGGATCGCCGTACCGCTTTTGAGATAGATCATATAAGAGCTGCGCCTTTGCATGATCTTCGCTTTGATGCCCTTCTCTGACATCAAGCGCACGATATCCTCGGCAAGCTCAGCGGTCTCGACGATCATCTCGAAATGAAAGTCGCTCTTTGGATTCGAGATGAATCCCGATCCGAGAAAAGCGCCTCGAAGATAGGCTGCGCTGCAGCATCCTTTCGAGACGATCGACGGGTCGACCCCCATGCGAAGCCCGCCATCGGCAGTGATTATCCCCATATCGCGCAACGCGGGTGCCAGTCCTTTTTGAGCAGGGATCTCGATCAGATAGTTCGGCGTCTTATGCAGGATCGATCGCCTAGCTGTAAGCTGCGTTTTCAGATCATAGATTGAATGCAGCAGCCTTATGATAAGCCTTCCTACGGATGCCGAATCCGTTGCAATCTCAACACGATACTTGCCCGGACCGCTCAAAAAGAGCGTTCCCTCTATTCGTACAAGCGCGGCAAGCGTGGCCTTTTCGCAGTGTGAACACTCCGGTTCTACATGCGAAAGCTCATCTCTAACATCAGATGTGAACGACATGATTCGCCTCGCGTGATCTCTAACGGTATCTTCTTGCCTGCACAAGCTTAATAACCTGAAGCACGGCATCTCTGTATGCGCTGGGACTGTGCCAAGTAGGACGCTGCGGGTCAACAAGGTTGCGCGTTATGACGACTGGGCCCTTCGCTTGGATCTTTAACATATCCTGATAAGTGATCGACACCGGCCTTATCCTGCCTGAGAGGCGTAAATCATCGAGATCCGATATCGATGCATGTTCGAGCCGGTCGCCTGCAAGCGCCACAAAACTACCGGTAGCAGGACTTTCAGCCCTCAGAGGAACGGGCGAATGTATGAGCACATAGTCCACAAGATCGTTCATCCCATGATCAAGCAGAGCCTGAACATGTTCTTTGGCGGTAAGCCCCCAAGTCTCTCCCTGCATATCGGCGAGCGAGCAGACGAACAGAACACTTCCATGCGATCGCCGTATGGCGTTTATGACACCCGGGACAAGAAGGTTCGGGATTATGGATGTGAACAGCGATCCCGGGCCCAAGACTATAAGATCGGCATTTCGGATAGCTCGAAGCGCTGGTTTGTACGGCGTGATTGAATCAACATCAGCCTCAAGCCTGACAGTCTCAAGTGCTGTTCTGGAGTGGCAAGCCACAGCCTGTCCGTCTAGGATGCGACCATCTCTGGTTCTTGCCCGGAGTGTTACATGATCGAGCGTTGAAGGATATACATGCCCTTGTGCATTGACCAGACGCTCGCATATCGATATCGCCTCCGGAAACGATCCGCATGCATCCTCGAGCGCAGCGAGCATGAGATTGCCGAGCGCATGGTTGTTCGCGATAGAGAAACGGTATTTGAAAGCCTTCACGAGCGGATCAAAAGGATCATCTGCCATCGCTGCAATGCATTTGCGCACATCTCCAGGCGGTGTTACATCAGCCTCTTCACGAAGAATTCCGGTCGAACCCCCATCATCAGCCATGGCGACGACTGCGCTCGTTTCGATTCCGAGCGACAGCAGTGTCCTGATCGACACAGGAGCTCCTGTGCCACCGCCGATTACAACCGCACGAAACGGCTCATCGAATAGATCGTCAATGTCGTCATCTACACGATCGAGATCGATCTTTGCGAACGCAGAAGTGGCCGACGCATCCATATTGAATGCATTGTTCAATACCGGTTTCATCGATCGTTAACCTGATCCGAATTCGCATCCGCAAGCTCATCATCGAACTCTACAGAATGTAGCGCGGTCTTGGCCTTATCCAGATCCCTATGTGCGACAGATACCCGATACCCCTTGCTCTTAAGGTAATCCCCTGTCGACTCCGCAAGCGCAACCGATCTATGCTGACCACCCGTACAACCCACAGCGATAGCAAGTTGCTGCTTGCCTTCAGCCACATATCCGGGCATCAGAACGTCTAACAGTTCATGCCACACCCGACGAAACTCTATGGTCTCATCACGCAACATGACAAAATCACGCACCGGCGCGTCAAGACCGGTTAGTCCTCTTAGTTCTGGATCGTAATATGGATTCGGAAGGAATCTCACGTCCATCACAAGATCAGCATCGGCAGGAGAACCATGCTTGAAGCCGAAAGAATACACAACAACGGAAAGTCCTTGTCTCTCGGATCCTGAACTGAACAGGCTTCTGATCGTGTGACGAAGTTTTTGTGGCAGCATCTCGGTGGTGTTTATCACATAATCCGCGGCATCCCTCACAGACATGAGCAGATTGCGCTCACGCTGAATACCTTGCACAATGGTGGAACCCTCGGTGCACATCGGATGACGACGCCTACTCGATTTATATCTCGCGACAAGCCTGTCATCGTCAGCATCAAGGAACAGCACCTTAAGATCAAGTCCCTCTTTGCGAAGATCGGAGATCTCGTCGATCAATGATGTGAAATAGTCACCGTTGCGCGCATCGCAGACAATAGCGAGCTTGCGCATTGCGTTGCTGTTCTGTGAAGTATTCAACCGAATTAATTCGTCGATGAGCTTCGAGGGAAGATTATCCACGCAAAAGTAACCTAGATCCTCAAATACGTGCATCGCCTCAGTTCTGCCGGCACCGCTCATTCCAGTGATGATGGCGACATCAGGCATGGAACGATCCTCAGTCGCGAGTTCGTCTACGCTATCGTGTTCTTTCACGGCATCGCCCATTGTGTTATCTCCTTCAATCGAAAATGAACCTCTGATACACACGAACCATCACACATATTACAAACCGCATAATGCAGAGCCGTGCTAC
This sequence comes from uncultured Eggerthellaceae bacterium, assembly GCA_910588945.1. Classification (GTDB taxonomy): domain Bacteria; phylum Actinomycetota; class Coriobacteriia; order Coriobacteriales; family Eggerthellaceae; genus MGBC163016. The sequence continues at coordinate 9,493 of CAJUSF010000010.1, forward strand.
TCCAAATCGCCCTGCATATCATCGGTAGAAGCTTTACCCCTATTATACTGATCGAGCACGATCTTGAGCTCCTTTGCCACCTCATCTGGAACTATATTCGAATCCCTGATCTCATCTAAAGATGCCTCCCTTAGATTTTTCAGAGACTTGAAATGTTTGAGCAATGCCTTCTTTCGAATAGGCCCTATACCGGACACCTCATCTAATATCGATGCTGTCATCCCTTTTCCTCTAAGCTCACGATGAAACGTGATAGCGAATCGATGGGCTTCATCTCGAACCTGTTTGACAAGATAGAGCGACGCTGAACCGCTCGGCAGCACTACCGGCCCGCTATCCTGCCACGGAACAAATATCTCCTCATCCCTTTTTGCCAGACCGACGATGGGAATATCATCTATTCCCATCTCTTCGAACATAGCAAGCGCAGCCGAAAGCTGTGGCTTGCCGCCGTCAAGGATTATGAGATCGGGACGCCGCCCGAAACGCTCATCTTCAAGACGCTCTTTTCTGTACCGTCTTTCCATCACTTCCTGCATGCTCAGAAAATCGTTAGCCTCATCGAGCTTAGCGCGTATCTTAAAGCGTCTGTATTGGTTCTTATCAGGCTTGCCGCCTGTGAATACAACCATGGATGCCACAGTATATGACCCGTGCAGTGTAGAGATATCGAAACACTCTATACGCATGGGAGGCCGATCAAGGGCAAGTGCGCTCTCCAATTGCATAAGCGCATTGTTTATCCTCTTATCATCATAGTTAGTACGTACCTTGTAGCGCATAAGCGAATGTTTCGCGTTTGTCTCCGCCATATCGAGAAGCTGTGATTTCTCTCCTCTTTGCGGAACGGTAACACGAACTTTGGCTCCGTGCGATGAATCCAGCTTCTCCGTGAGCCAGCCTTCGATAACCTCTGCATCCTCGGGCTGCTGGCGAAGGATCACCTCATGAGGGATCGATGTTGTCGTGTCGTAATATCTGAGAAGAAAGTTGTGCTGAAGATCCAGATCGGGAACATCGTTGCCACGATTCAAAATGAACTCATTCGAGTTGATTATGCGCCCTTCCCGAATGATGAGAACATGCACACCGGCGACCGTTTCTTCGCGAAATATCCCGATGACATCGGCGTTCAAGTCACGAGTCGATACGGCATGCTGCTTGTAAGCGAGCGATTCGATGATATCGATCCTAGATTTTATGCGCGATGCTTTCTCAAAGTCTAGATCAGCCGCTGCCTCCTGCATTTCTTCAGTAAGTTCCGCAACGAACTCCGAATGATTGCCCGACAGGAATCGCTCGATCTTGGAAACGTTTACCTTGTACTGCTCAGGTGTGATCTGCCCGCAACAAGCGCCCGGTCCAAGCCCTACATGACAGTCAAAGCATGGCTTTATCGAACCGTTCTTATCGAGAAAATCATCCATCGACAATACCGCATCCTTGCCGTTTGATCTTCTCTTCTCCAGCTTACGATTGAGTGCGCGCCAATCAGCACACGACGTAGCACATAGAGCAACGATTCGCCTTGCGATATCAACCATTTCTCTTGCAGCGCGACTGTCGGTATATGGACCAAAATACCTAGTTGAGGACTTATGCCTCTCGCGTGTGTATTTAATGGCAGGAAAAACATCGCCCTTTGTGATAGCGATAAACGGATAGCTCTTGTCGTCTTTGAGGTCAGCATTGAAGAATGGGTGATACTGATTGATGAGATTCTTCTCCAATATCAGAGATTCATGCTCGTTTTCCGTGACGATATACTCAAAGGATTCAATCTTGTCGACGAGCATCGGGATCTTCGCACGATCGTCAGCGAAAATCACATATTGACGCATCCTAGCACGAAGCTGTTTGGCTTTGCCGACATATATGACCTCACCCTGCGCATCCTTCCAAAGATATACGCCTGGCAAAGTAGGAACCTCGGAAAGTTCCTTTTTTATCCGCTCGAGTTTGTCAGTCTTATCGATCATAATCTTCAATAGAATAACCATGTGCGCATACGATAGCATCGCGCAACACATTGATATCATCGCTTCCATACGAATACTTCACGATTTGTGGCTCGCCGGTCTCCTCGACGCATTGCTCCACTCGGACGAAATGAGCATCAACCCGATCAAAACCAGCACATAGAAGCGCGTAGGCGTAACATTGCGATTGCAAAAGATGCTTTTCGTGAAGCGTATGCGCATCTTCGTCAATGCTCCCACCTGTCTTATAGTCAACAAAAAGACAACACCCATCATCGCGGGTTGCAAGAGCATCGATCTCTCCCTCAAGGATGAATCCGCCATTTCCGTCATCAATTTGCACGCAAAACGGAACCTCCGCCGCTATAGAGCCGTAAGAGCCGAGCATCGCACATTCGTCAGAGTCAAACCAAAGATCAAGCGCTTGGCGAAGCCTTACGAACTGCACTTCGCTCAGACCGCATGATCGCACCTGAGCCTGCACCCGAGCATCATCCGGCTTCGACATTCGACAGGAAGATCCACTATCAGCAGCAGAGGAACCTTCTATGATAGCCAGCTGAGCAAGCCTATGGAAAGCCGTTCCAAGATCGGTGGCCTTATCATCATCAGAGACCGGTCTGTTCGCATCGATAGTGTCACCGTCGGCTTCAACATCATGAGATAAGCTCAGCCTTATCACGTCCGAGTCCTTTACATTGGCACCTTTGGTTGCCTCATGACCTTCTGCATGTCCAAGCGCGTTCGTTATATCGTGATCGATCCCCTTAGATAGCGACGTATATGAATGAACCCCCTCACGACCAGCGCTATAGCCTTTGAAATCTCTGGAGGGGACTTCACCATATAGCGGAATGAGAAACTCCCTATCTACTGAAATGGACCGCCTGCCATCGACATTATCCTCATCATAAGAAAGATTGGAGTCAGCATACGAGTCGCTAATGAAAGAGATCGCCGCAAGCTCATCGGTACTGAATCCGTCAAATGACAGAACTTCCCTGACATACCTTATCGGCATCTGAACCATATCCGATGCCTGTGTTTTCGCCTCATCATCAATAGAGAAATGCGAATCTAGGGCCGATTCAATGTCGTGATATATCCCCTTATAAGGCTTACCCGGATCGGTCGAGCACACATGGCTTATATAGAGCGTTTCTCTGGCCCGAGTCATCGCAACATAGAGAAGCCTCCTCGCTTCTTCTAGATCCTGTTGCTTCGAGTGCTCCGAGATGCAAAAAAACGCCTTCGCCGGATCTGATGAGGCGAAGGCTGCATCGACATCTGACTCACCATAGCACGCCTCATCATCGCCTTCAAAGGTAAAGCCACACACCTTAGATGCCTTCTTTGCCGTTTGCGGATCCAAAAACTCGCTATCAAGAGCTTTCATGGCGACGTATGTCTTATCCCCGCAATTCTCAACGACGAATCTGCTGCTATTCGAAATGCCGCTTTTGAGTTCGGCCACTGCAACATGATCGTATTCAAGCCCCTTTGAAGAATGCACAGTGATTATCCGAACAAAATCCGAATTTCCCGTAGAGAGCGTTCCGGGTGTAACGTTTTCGGTATCCAGATAACTTGAGTAATCTAGCGCTACAGCAGCAATACCCGATGATGTGACCTCTATATCTGCCACTATACCTATCGCCTTATTCAAATTGGCTGCGCTAGCGATAGACGCTGCATCAACGTTGCCGTTTTCTGTTCTTTGAGACTCCAAGCGCAATAAAAGACCTGACTCCAAGAGAAGCCCGCGCAAAGCAGCGCTTGGAGAGCCTGACCTTGCACGTATGATGAACATCCATAGCGCTTTTGCAGCAGATACCATCGACCGTGAGAAGCGTGCAGGCATATCGCTCTCATCCTTGCCAAACGAATTCGCGAGTTCTTTGAATCCTGCGGCAAACGCTGTCGACCCACAAGAGGGATCTCCATGAACAAATGTCAGCTTGAGCAGGTCATCGTCGCTCACATTGAAAAGCTCGGAGGACAGCAATCTGAAAAGACACTCCTCCTGATCAACATTGGTCGCAAGATCGAGAGCATCACGAACAAGCAGCGCTTCTTTTGTGCCCGAAAAGATCGAACCTTTGACAACCACGCTCTCTATCCCGTAAAAGGAAAGCGCCCGTTGATAGATATCGGCGCCTCTCGCACGTCCGAGAAGGATGGCAAGCCTGCTTGCAGCAACCCCACTATCGATCAACTCCTTGAAATGAGCACCTATCTTCAAGGCGGCCACAGTCTTGGCAAGATCCGTCGAAACGTCGCGCTTTGAAGAGCAGTGCAAAAAATCGTAGTTTATTCGAGGCAAAGATGCATATTTGGATGCGACATCCTCATCAAGGCTTGAAGAGCATGCGTCCAGTTTGAGAAAATCATCCCCGAACACCTCGCGCTGTGAGAAAACCATCTCCACCGAATCCAAGACCGCCTTATGACTTCTATAATTCGAGGTCAACTCGAACTGCGCATACTTGATGTCTCGAAGTTCAGCCGATCTCTGTTTCGCCAGTGAAACATCTGCCCCTCTGAATCTATAGATCGACTGCTGCATATCGCCTACCGTGCAGACATTCACAAGTCCTGCATGACCGTCGGCATCACCCTTGCGAGCAAGCTTGGCGATAAGGCTCATCTGCAATCTGTCGGTATCTTGGAATTCATCGATCATAATGTAGGAGAAGCGTTTTCTATATCTCTCGACGATATCTGAGTTTCTGGGATCAGAAAGCCTCTCGTTACATATCCGCAAAAGATCCCCTTGGCTGAGTAGCGTACGACCCGAATTCTTCACCCTGTCCATATCGGCATGCACGCGTTTTGCGAGATCGATAATTGCCTGCAACCTAACGGAACCCACTGAAGCCAAGACCTCGTTGGCGACATCCTTATACGCCGCTCGATAGTCTGAGAAATCCTGCGCATAAATCTTTGTTCTTAAGGGGAATTTATTGGTCGTAGGAGGAAATGAGAATATGATCTCGAGATATTCACCTATATCAAGACCGTCGTCATAGAAATCATCCTGTAACCCGACCTCGAGCGCCTCGTTGGCTTTAGCTATAGCAGCCTCAAGCTCATCAAGATAGGCTAGGCGGTTCTTCGCGTCCGATTCAGACCAATCCCCGAAACGCAATATATCCAAAACATCCGAAGAGGCGTCGATAAGTTTTCTCAAGAGCGATGACGGGCTCGATCGAGTAACCGGTATATCTATACCGTCAAAGCCATTAGGCATGGATTCAGCCTTCGAAGCGACCGAGTCTATCATCGATACCAATGAATATGAATTGAAGCCTGAAGATGTCATGCTCACCTTCGAGAGCAAGCCTGCTATCGAAGGATCATCATCCAAGCGCGCCTGTTCTAATACTTTATTCAAAGAATTCTCGAAGATCGCGTTAGCGCCATCTTCCGATAGCAACTCAAAAGATGGATCTATGCCAAATTCGAGCGCATTTTCCTTAAGTATCCTCGATGCCATAGCATGTATTGTCGATATCCAAGCGTTGTCGACATTAAGAGCGCATTCACGCAAGCGCATATCACCGCTTTGTGCAGCTTCTACAAGAAGCGCGGAGCGAACCCTCGATCGCAGTTCTTCAGCGGCCTTGTTCGTGAACGTGATTGCAAGCACGCACTGCATCGGATCTGCAACTCTGTCCTCTTCACTGATAAACTTTTTCACACAAGCGACTATCCTCTGCGTCAGCGTGTAGGTCTTTCCCGTACCAGCACCGGCGGCGACGTTGACAGCGTTATCGAGCGTGGAGACGATGCGCTGCTGTTGGGGGTTCAAAGCCATCAGATCCTCGCCTCGCAATCTCTGAAAGAGCAGTAGGTGCAAATATTTTTATCATGAGGATTGGGAGAGATGATGCCAGATACAAGACGATCCACATGGACTGAAACCAGTTCTTCTACCGCAGCGAGCATATCATTGAAACTTATATCCACAATGGAGGCCTTATCTGCCATCGACGCGAATTCCTCCTCTGAGCGCGGGTAACTTCCCGTTATCTCCAATCGTCCTTTGGTGTTCTTATAACTAACATAAAACGACCCCACGCATCTTCCATCAAAACCTGAAAGGCCCCTCGATCGTTCATAAAGACTTGAATAGATGAGTACTTGGATATGGTTCGGATAGATATCAGGATCTAGGCGAACCGCTGATGAGTCACCCTCGCCCGGATCCATGACCTCAAAGCAATCACTTCCCGCACAATGATCTTTGATGCTTCCCTTGTAATCCACCACGCAAAAGCGCGAGGCATCATCGCTTGTATCCACGCGGTCAATTTTGCCATTCAGATACGCTCCGGCATAATCGATCCTCGCATCTACACATTCATCTGCAGTAAACGAAAACTCCAACGAAGTACATGACATATCTTGCGGAAAACCCTTCATCAGCTTTACGCTGCTACGCAAGGCATCATACTGGATCGAATCCTTGATGCGCTCGATCTCTGTGATAGGGATATATCTCGCCTTACCTGCAGGAAGTCTCCTCTGCTCGGCAAGAACCTCATCATATATCCGAGCAAGCGCACCATCTATCTGCTCATCCGACAATCTGTATAGCTTCCCTTGCGCCACGCTGTCCTGCATGACCTCCTTGAAGAACAGCTCCAACACCCTATGAAGGAAATTGCCAACCTCAAGCGCAGACATACCGTCACTGACCGATCCGAGATTCAGTCTTTTCTCTATGAACCATCTATACGGACAACCCATATATGACTCCACTGCTGAAGCCGAAAGAATAGGGGCGCTCTTTCCATCTATCTCTACGCTCTTCAAAAGATGCGCTATAGCCTCTTTTGACAGGCATCCTCGCTCTATCGCCGAGACCTCGAGCGTGTCTGCCGGCACACCCGCACACGCGCCGATCCCTTTTTGCAAAGCTTCCTCCCCCATGAGGGAATACTCGATATTGCGACCATTTGAGAAAACGACGTTCTCGCCTTCTATGCATGCTGACACAAGGCTCGCTCCATCCATCTCTGCACCGGACAGATTGGAAACCAGATCATCGAAGGCAAACGACAGGAACTCTTCCTCGCTTGAACCGTTTCTCAAAGAAAAGCACAATACAAGTTTTTGCTTTGCCGCCTTGATGATCGAGTTGAATTTCATGCTCACAACATCGGCTGCCGATGGCGCGCTTGAACGCTGCATCTTTTCAAGAAGCACATCTACCGAACTACTCTGTTCTTTGGAATTGAATGACCTTGACGATATGTCATCCAAATATAGGATATCAAAGCTTTCAGGCATCATATCGGCTGCACTGTTATGATCCAGTATCGTAATACTTTGCTCTCCATCACCTTCCGACATGAAGCTCATACGTATGTTAGATCCCAGGACCATATCAACCGACAGCGCGAAAGACACTTCAAACGATGCGAGAACCTCGATAACGCGTTTCGCCCTTGAAAGAACGGAAAGTTCTTTTTCGAGCGAATCGGAATCATAGCGACGCATCGCAAGTGCAACGAGATCATCAAAAATGGAAGCATCCTCGGATCTAAGCTCTATTAAGCCCGATAACGATGCGTAGATGTTGCTGATCCGAGATATCTGAGATCGGATATCATCCTCATCAAGCGTTCGGTCCTGCCTCCAGATCGTATTCAGATCAAACCTCGAAAGATTCGCAAATGCAGAGCTTTCCTGCGTAGATGATGTCGCGATGTTGCCCTGCGAAGGATCTGACCCATAAAGATCCGCACGAGTAAACCTTCCCACATCAAGATATGGCGAAAGAACAAGATCTGTAGCGCACGCAATGAATGCTTCTCTGCTCTTAACCTCATTCATTCCCTTCATAGCAGTAAGAGTGCGCCCAAAATCGGTATCATATGGCGATATGCTCGCCAAAAAACGCACAGTAGTGCTCCTCTCGATCTTAGAGCACTTCGATATCGCTTCAAGAAAACTAAGCGGGTTATCGCATGCCACAGCGATCTTTTCATAACGCTTCGAAATCGCAGCATCGACGACATCATCTACCATCATCGCTTGCTTTATGCTCGGTCCTGCAGATAACAACAGTTCAATATCGACTTCATCGCCTAGAAGAGCAGTAGGATCATCCGTATTTGGATATCCACCATCACCAAACAGTCGACAGAGGGGCTCCCCGACAAGAAGCGGCTCTGCGATCGAGATTTCAGGCAACTGATCCATCTTGCTGATAACATCAATAACCTCACCAAGCTCCACTAGACCTTTTTCAGAGATGACATCCCTATATGAACGCAAGAGCTCAAGCAATCTTTTCTCGGAAGAGCTGTAAAGCTCACACGTTGGATCAACGGTGATGTCAACCCCGAAGCTCTTTTCGATCAGATCGCAGATAAGATCTATAGTGCCGAGCGAGTCTTGAAAACCCGCATCGACCAACAGCGAAGAGACAATCGCTTTTCTTGTGATCGGATCAACGAGTGCTCTTCCATCTCCATAGAGCTCCCATACCTCTGCGACCATATCCGACGGATCGGCATAGCGCACTCCCAAAAAGATCCCTCGATCCACAAGATCGGCCTTCTTGGCTTCGGCTGCTCTAAGCCTTGTTCTGTATAGCTTATATCCCATATCCACCATTCAAAGATCCATCAAGCCCCACAAGCGCTCTCATAGATCAGGGACTCCTGATCACAACGGGCGCAACCTTGGCAAGCTTCGATATGATCACGCTTATTGTGCCAACATCCCGCTTCGAGTGCTTCTTCCAGTTTCATTTTAGAGCATCTATATAGCTTCTTGGCAACCACGAGATTCCTCTGACAACCATATGCCCGCTCGAAGCATTTCGCAAGTCTGAGCAGAATCAGGCCGAAGCGCTGCTTGTCGATATCGTCAAGCTCGATCGAAAGGTCTCCGCATCGTTTCGTTCGATCGGCTCCGCCATATCCATATGCGCGCTCAACCATGATCTCGTACGATCGCATATACCTTTCAAAAGCACGCATCTTCGCTGCTTCGGAATTTGAATCGAACTCCATATCACCAAGGCTCATATATGCCATAGCTGAACCGTTCCTAGCGGCAAGCGCATAGAGAACCCAAGCTCGCTTCAATAACGCAGGCGAATCTATCGAATTCGCATGTCTCGCCCTTCTCTCGATGCGGCTCGTCCAATACTCGCCCTTGCATAGATCGAACCTATAGATATCTCCAAGCTTCACAGCAGCCTCGACATTTCCGCGATCAACCGCGTGCAACAGCAGTATCTCAGCGGCCTGAAAGAAATGTCTGCGCTCAAAACGGTCGAGATCACACCTTCCGAACCCTTCGCCAAGCATCCTCTCTGCAAGCTCCAAGGCGCGCTTGCCCATCTTGTCATCACCGTTGGGATAAGAGGCGATGTAGGCACGTTTGGAAGCGCTTGTTTCATCGTCGTCTTTGACACCCTTCTCTGTTATCCAGATACGGGGAAGCTCTGTGGCGCCATCCGAAGATTCATCAATTCGATATACCTTATTGATAAGCTCTCTCTCAACGATATCACCATCATCCATTGCACCGTTCACAGGCTTAGATCTCACCGTATCGCCACACCTGCGAAGGATCGGTCTTTTGCCGCGGCTCTTCAAAAAGCGGACCTTGAAGCCACCGTTTGCGCGCCTTATGCTTGGAGAGCCGAAAATGGCATTTGACAAACGCTCGAACTGCGTCACTTCATAGGATTCACACGCGCCAGCCACCACAACAGATCTAAGCATAGAGCAACACCTTTATCCTCACATCCGTCCAACCATCCCTCTCGATCGAATCGTCGAAGATCGCCTCCAATTCGAAACCTGCATCCATCATCCTTGAGAGAATCTCATTGCGATCGCACGAGATAAAACCAAGCCTGTTGCCGAGATTGTCCGCTATCTTTATTGCCCATTCGTCAAAGTAGTTATCTTTGTCGCGAATGAGCTGCAATCGATCCCCTCTCTCGATATTGGATACGATATCGTTAATACCCTCTATCCTTCCAGTACCTGCTATAGATGTGCCATCTATGATGCACACCCGCTTTTGAGCCGAGACTTTCTGCTCCACATCATGCATATAACACCCTCCTATCAAATTAACTTTTGATAAGAGGATAGAACTGAGAGATATTTTATCTGCCCTAGATATGGGACATTAAAGCCACTTTTTCGACCCTGAAAAAAAATCCCGAGCAGCTCAATTCTGCTCGGGATGGTCTGTCGACTCTGTTGAGAATATTGATAAACGTGCGACTACAATGCGAAGTCAGGATCAAAAAGATCAGAGACACTGCCGTTGCTGTAAACGTTAGCGATGGCGCGTGCAAACAGAGGGGCGACACTGACGACTTTGATCTTGCCAGTCTGCTTCTCAAGCGGGACCGGAATGGTATCGCACACAACAACCTCTTCGACAGGAGCGTTTTCCAGTCTCTCGTAGGCCGGACCGGAAAACACAGGATGCGTACAGCAGATATACACCTTTTCGGCACCGTTGGCCTTCAATGTAGCCGCCGCTGCAACGATAGTACCGCCGGTGTCGATCATGTCGTCGTTTATGATGCACACTTTGCCATCCACATCGCCGATCAAAGCGGTGATCTCAGCCTTGTTATGCCCTGGTCGGCCCTTATGCATGATCGCAAGATCGGCCTCCATCATATCGGATAGCTTTTTCGCTGCCTTGGCACGACCCACATCGGGCGAGACGACGCAAATCTTATCTTTAGGGATGTTCTTCGACTTGAAGTAGTCAGCCAAAATGGGAAGAGCGGTAAGGTGATCAACCGGCATATCGAAAAAGCCTTGGATCTGCCCTTGGTGCAGGTCGATCGTCATAACACGGTTTATACCAGCTGTGGAGATGAGGTTCGCTACAAGCTTTGCCGTGATAGGCTCACGAGCGGCTGCCTTGCGGTCTTGACGCGCATAACCATAATGCGTGATGACAGCTGTGATCGTGCGAGCCGAGGCGCGTTTGGCAGCATCGGCCATGATCAAAAGCTCCATGAGGGCATCGTTGACATGCTCCCCGGCCACCGATTGGATCAAAAACACATCCGCACCGCGCACGCTCTCAAGATAGCGCGCATAGATTTCACCGTTCGAGAATTTCTCTAGCTTAACGCTTCCAAGATCAACACCAAGCTGATCGGCAATCTTGTCGGCAAGCTCCGGACTTACCGATCCCGAAAAGATCGCCATGGATTTCTGCATCTCGGTCATGCTCTTCTACCTCCAGGTCGCGCATCGATCAAACCGTCATTTATATTCCAGATGTTATCCAATATGGTAAATACTACCGCAAGTTGCAAGCTCGGCGATCACAAAGGATCAGGACTTGTGCTTGTCCACCCAACCGTCATAAAGCTTCTCCCTTGAGCGAGCTACCGCCAAGGCACCGTCCGGCACATCTTTGGTGATAACCGAACCGGCGCCGACAACGACATTATCACCGATATTCACAGGGGCAACCATCATCGTGTCCGACCCGATAAATGTATCATCGCCGATGACTGTTTTATGCTTGTTGTGCCCGTCGTAGTTGCATGTGATCGAACCCGCACCGATGTTCACGCCTTGACCCATTGTCGTGTCTCCAATATATGAAAGGTGCGGAACCTTCGAGCCTTTGCCGATGGTGGATTTTTTGATCTCGACGTGCGTTCCGGCTTTAGCGCCCTCGCAAAGATGCGCCTCTGGGCGAAGATAAGCTCTTGGCCCGGTGCTCGCCCCGTCATCAACACGGGCCTCTATCGCAACCGTCTCATCTATTGTGCATCCACATCCTATAAAGGTATCGGTAAGCCTAGTATTAGGACCAACGATAGAATCCTCACCGATCGAAGTGTTGCCGAACAGCCAAACATTAGGCATCAGGACCACATCGCGGTCGATCTTCACGTCAGGGCCGATCCACACGAGCTCCGGCGCCATCATGGTGACCCCTTCACCCATAAAGCGCCTGTTTATCCTAGTCTGCATTACGGATGTAGCCTCTGCGAGCTGATATCTGGAATTGATTCCGAGGCACTCCGTTGGATCTTCAGCCTCATAGGCAACACATATCTTGCCCTCGGACTTCATTATCTCAAGAGCATCGGTCACATAGAGCTCCCCTTGAGCGTTGTTTGGCTCAATCTTAGCAAGTGCGCTTCTCAGATCATCCGCATCGAAGCAATAGATGCCTGAATTGCATTCGCATACACGCGCCTCGGCCTCACTCGCATCTTTCTGCTCAACGATGCGCAGAACCTCGCCCGTGGCTGTCTCTGTCTCAAACGTATCCTCTCGGATGATGCGCCCATAACCGAATGGATCATCTAGGCGCATGGTCAATACCACACAGGATGCATTCTTCTCATTCCTTATATCGAGAAGCTTTCTAATGGTGTCAGGGCTGATGAGAGGCGTGTCTCCATACAGCACGACAACGCTTCCGTGAAGATCGGCAAGCTGCGGTGCTTCCATGGCGCAAGAGACCGCATCGGCTGTGCCAAGCATCTCCTTTTGATGCGCGATTGCCGACCTGTCCGAAACAGCCTCGATGACCTGATCGCTTCGATGTCCAACTACTGTAACCAGATCCTCTATTCCAGCAGATCGTGCGGCATCCACAACCCAATCGATAAGCTTCTTGCCCAATATTTCATGAACAACCTTGGAGTTCTTAGACTTCATTCGGGTACCTGCACCCGCTGCTAGGATTATGGCTGCTTCACTCATTTATGCGTCCTTTTTCTTGATGTTTCGTAGCACGATTCATTTTATTCCATAATGCGAAGGCATGCGCATGTCATCTCAAGATGAATGCCGAAAGCAAAGCTTCAAGATCGAAGCGCGTTGGCAAAACCGAGGCCATCACGATGTATACCAAGCACGCTAAAGGATCAGTCTTCCTTTTTTATCGTGATCTCATGCATTCCATCCACATCGTTTCGCTCATCGTCGATCTGCCTTGCGATCTCCTCATCGGCAAGCTCGGCCACGATCGCATCGGTGCGCTCGGCAGCCTCAGTATCTTGATACGACATATTGCTATGCTTTTTGGTAACGACATATTGAACGCCTTGCTTTTTGGTGGCGCTCGCCTGAATGAACAGGAAGATAAAGCCGATCACGCCTGCAAAAAGCGATGCAAGTAAGATGGCAAGCTTCGCTTCTGCAACCATGATCTCTTCCGCATAAGCCAGATTGGCAACAAATATCGCCATGGTAAAGCCAACGCCGCCGAGAATGGAAGCGCCGAGCATATGTATCCAGTTAACGTTTTCGGGAAGCTTTGCAATCTTTAGTTTCACAGTAAGGAAGCTAAACACCATGATCCCGATGGGCTTGCCGAGAAGAAGGCCGAAGAACACACCGTGGATAACGGGAGATGAGAGCATGTCAACTATATTGTCTCCTACAAAGGACACGTCTGCGTTCGTAAGAGCAAAAAGCGGCAGGATCAGAAAGTACACCCAAGGATAGAGCTTGTGCTCAAGCCTTGTAGCAGGTGGCACCGCCTGTCTTGAAACGTTAGTAAGGCTTGTCACCGTAGTTATATATTTCTTCTGCGCGATGAGCGGGGTTGACTGATCGTAGAAAGTATCTGCAAGCTTCACTCTGTCATCTGACCATTTCAAGAAATTCTCGAGATTCACCCGCGAGCCTGATGGGATGGCAAATGCAAGCAGCACGCCAGCGATCGTGGCATGGATGCCCGACATATGCACGCACACCCAAAGCACACAGCCTAGAGCGATATAAGGAATAAGCGAATACACATGCATCCTATTGATGACCATCAGGATAGCGAACACTACCACAGCGGCGAACAGCCACGCAAAATCCGGACTCTCACCGTAGAACACGGCGATCACAATGATGGCGATGATATCATCTGCAACAGCAAGCGTGGAGAGGAACACGCGCAGACCGTTTGGGACCCGTGTTCCGAGAAGCGCCAAGATACCAAGAGCAAAAGCGATATCGGTGGCGGTCGGAACGCCCCAGCCGTGAATAGATGCGGGATGAGATGCGTTGAAGATCAGATATATCGCGATCGGAGCCAATACACCGCCGACGGCACCGAGGATCGGCAGCGCCGCCTGACGGATGTTCGTCAACTCACCGACCGTCATCTCGTATTTGATCTCTAACCCCACGAGAAGGAAGAAGATTGCCATGAAGATGTCGTTTATGATGTGTGCGAGCGACATCTCAATATGCTGATCACCGAAACCCACCACGATATCGGTGTGCCAAAAGTCAATGAACGCCTGATAGGCACCGGAGTTAGCCACAATCAGAGCAACAATGGCTGCTACGAGCATAACTCCTGCAGCCTTTGTGGATGAATGGGTGAAGCTGATGATCTTACGAATGCGCCTGTTGTAGCTTTGAACCTCATCGATGAAAATACCGTGCGGATCAGGGTTTTCCGGTGTGGGTTGAATCAGCTTAGGAACATCGCCATCATTCATTCCAAGATGGACGCGCTCATCACCAAGCTTGTCATCGACCTTCTCTTTTGCGTGCTTATGGGAACCATCATTTGACACTACGCTCACCTATACACTTCATAGAACCGAATCATTTGATAATCTATCGCTTAAACCTTAGCAGAAAACCCAACGTTTCGTTACCGTTACTAAACTTATACGCACTTAAGGCTCCATTTGCGGTAATCTAATTTGTGTATTATCCACCAATAGAAATAGAGGTGATTTGAATGGATGTCACCGTATCCGGACGCAAGATGCCTATCAGCGATTCCCTTCGCGATTACGCCCAAAGCAAGATCGGAGGAGCCGTAGAGCAGCTGGATGTTGATGCTATCGCTTGCGAGATCGTCCTTTATAGGGAAAAGAATCCCGCCAATCCCCTTCCAGCAATCTGTGAGGTCACGGTGATCATGAAAGGCCACGTGGCGCGCGTTGAAGAAAGCGAAGAGGATATGTTTGCCGCTATTGATGTCGCTGCGGCTAAGATCGCCCGTCAGCTACGCAAGTTCAAGACACGCATCAAAGACAAGCGCAAGAAGAAGACCGAGCAGGACATCAAGTTCGAGCGCGAGGACGCGCATCCTGCGACCGAGCTCGATCTGGACAAACTCATGGATGAACTTAGCGACAACGAGATCGTTCGTCGCAAGAAAGTGAAGTACACCCCGCTCACAGAGGAAGAAGCTATGGTGCAGATGGACCTTCTTGGCCACGACTTCTTCGTATACACAGATCGCGATTCAAATGATGTTAGCATCCTCTACAGAAGAAGCGACGGATCCTATGGCCTGCTCACTCCATTGGAGGATTAAGCTCAGAGCGCAGATCTGATCTCAGAGATCGAATATAAGGTCCCGAAGGCCACGATAATGCCTTCGGGGCCTTCTTCTTTGAGCGCAGTCTTCATCGCTTGCTCAGCGCTGTCGCAGGCAACTATCTTTGTAGAATCCTCGTCGCATCTGCACTGATGCCCAGCTTGAAAGGACTTGCCGCGATCAAGAATGTCTCGGATACAACTTGCCAGATCAGATGCCGATAAAGCCCTTGGGTTCGGCGGCGTATAGGTGTAAAACGAGGAAGCTAAATCAGCTACAGGCATGATGATCTGCTCGTAATCCTTATCGGCAAGAACACCGACCACAAAAGCGATCCTAGCGTCCGAATCATGACCAATAGCGCTTGAAAGATCCGCCAAAGAACGAGCAAGCATATTGGCGCCATAAGGATTGTGCGCACCGTCTATAACGACAAGAGGTCGCATATGAGCAATTTCGAATCTGGCAGGCCATCTTGCATCGCGGATGCCCTCATATATCGCACGCTCATCGATCCGATAACTTTGCGATATCGCGCGGGCAGAGACTATGGCGCATGCGGCATTCATCATCTGATAGCTTCCGAGCAACGCTGTTTCATAGTCCATATCGCGAAATAAGAATCTGCGGATACCTTTATCCATATCAAGGCCAGCATCGACAGTCTCATCCATGTCAAAGGTAGCCAGCGTACATCCCATCTCCGCACATTTTCTCACGATGACATCCATCGCCTCTGGAACCTGAACACAAGAGACGACAGGGACACCGCTTTTTATGATTCCCGCTTTTTCAGCTGCGATCTTTTCAATCGTATCGCCCAAAATGGACGTATGATCTAGGCCGATGCGGCTGATAACGCAAAGATCAGGCTCGATCACATTCGTCGAGTCGAGTCTTCCGCCGAGCCCCACCTCCATGACGACCACGTCGCAGGCGGCTGCCTTGAAATGAAGAAGCGCGACCGCGCACATCAGCTCGAATTCGGTCGGATGCTCGCCAAGCTCTCGCTCGACAATACACGCTGCCGCTTTCACCTCTAATGTAGCCCGACTTAGCTCCTCAAGTGATATATCCACCCCGTTCACGCGAATACGCTCCTCAAAGCGCTCGATATATGGACTGGTGAACAGACCGCATCTATATCCTGCATGCTCAAGGATGCTCGAGATGTAGGCACACGTGGAGCCTTTGCCATTCGTTCCAGCCACATGGATGAACCTGAGATCCCGCTCAGGATGCCCGAGCTTATCAACCAAAAGAGCGATGCGCTCAAGACCTAAGCTCGAATGGCTCCATCTAGGCTCGTTAATATATGCTATCGGATCAAAACCATCCGCCATGATGCTTTAACCCGAACTCTCCGCGGATCCCTCGCCCTTCAAAAGCTCACCAAGCCTCGCGAAATCCTGCTCTAAAGCATCGCGCTTCGTACGGTCATATATAGCGGCGGCCGGATGAAAGACCGGATACACCCTGAAACGCCCCGCCTGTTTCAACTGCCCGTGCAATCGCGTTATTCCCACTTCGGTCTTAAGGATGAACTTAGTAGCGAAATTGCCGAGCGTGACGATGTATTCAGGATCGACCGCACGCGTTTGCTCGCGCAAGTATGGCGCACACATCTCGATCTCTTCAACCTTGGGATCTCTGTTACCCGGAGGCCTGCACTTGAGCACATTCGCGATATAAACCTCTTCACGTTTGATACCAGCGATCGACAATAGCTCATCGAGGTACTTACCCGCTGCGCCCACAAACGGTCTGCCTTGCAGATCCTCATTTTTACCGGGAGCTTCCCCGATTATCAAAATGCGGGCATTCGGATCCCCGTCGCCGACAACCACATTGGTGCGGCCTTCGCATAGCGGACACTTATTGCAAACAGATATCTCATCGGCAATCGCTTGTATCTTATCCGGAGATCCATCCATCTGAATACCTCCAAACGACCCGCTACTTATAGATGCGCGCAAGACGCGAGCAGCCGAATCCGACCGCAATCTCGTGGGGCACCGTATAAAGCGTATCGGCCATCTCCTCGATAGAAACTACCGCATTGCCATCAGCGCCGACTATCATGACCTCGTCCCCGACCTGCGGGTCGTATTTTCCAGAACCCCCAGTAGAGCGACGCGAACGCTGATCGACCTCGAACATCGAATAATCCATGCATATCGTGCCGACCTGCGGGAATTGCGTCCCGTTCATTATAAAATCGGTACGCCCCGAAAGCCCACGACGGAGCCCATCGGCATAACCGATAGGAACCGTGCAGATCTTAGCGAAGCCACCACTTCTATGAAGAAGACCGTAACTGACGCCCTCACCCACAGGAACGCTTTTGACCTGCGTTATCTTTGCATGAACGCTCATCGCCGGAACAAGGTCGATAAGACCGTAAGTCTCAGGACACGGATAAAAGCCATAAAGCGACATCCCTAAACGCACCATATCGTAGTGCGTCTCTGGATACCTGATGATGGCAGCAGAGTTGGCCGCATGTATGATCCCCGGATCAATTCCCACATCACGCATCTTATCCAAAGCTTCATTGAAATGATTCTGCTGGATACGAAATTCCATCGCCTCGGATGTATCGGCTGTAGCGAAATGAGTGTAGGTACCGATAAGATCAAGTGCACGATGAAACGATATGCGCTTCAGAAAATCAACCACTTCATCAAAACGCACACCGATACGGTTCATTCCCGTGTTCACCTTCAAATGATACGGCGCACGCAAACCAACAGAGTCAGCAGCCTCACCGTATTGAACTGCGAACTCCACAGTAAAGATGCTCGGCATGATGTTATAAGCAAGCAACAGCGGAATCGATGCGCAAGGCGGCTCAGAGAATATCAATATCGGCGCGCCTATTCCCGCCTTACGAAGCTCTATGCCCTCATCAACGCTCGCAACGCCGAGGTAATCAGCACCTGACCGCAAAACCGTCTTCGCCACCTGAACAGCGCCATGTCCATATGCGTCGGCTTTGACCACTGCTAAAACCTTGCAGTTCGGATGCAGCATCGCTTTAGTGGATAGCATATTCTGGTGGATCGCATTCAGATCGATCTCTACCCAAGCATGTCGTCTGTCCATCTGCTTTATATCGTTGAGACGCTCGTCACTAAAAGCTATACCATTCACTGGGGCAAGATCGCTCCTATGCGAAAGATAGCTTCGCATATCGCTTGGAAAGAATGCGCCTTTTCCTCTGAATGAACTGGCAGCTTGCGCATTTGGATTGTTCGAAGAGAATAAATGCTGATCTTTCTCTATGACTTTTCTGTCCGCCTGCCAAGCAGCAAACGCTGAATCGTTCGGCACCTGCATGCTGCCGTGATCGGTCTGGATATCGGAGCGAGCCTTGGATTTCCTCAAGGCTTCGGCGGCAGATTCGAATCCGGGTTTCTTCTTCGAGAAACCAGTGAATCCGTTGGGCAGTTCTTTATCCATTATAAGATCGCGCTTCCTTCTCGATTCGATCGATAGGTTTGGTTGTTGTACAGAACATCATAGCGGAAAGAGCGCACGAATAAAAAGCGTGCGAGGGCAATGATGCCGATTCGCACGCGATCGTGTTTATAGAACAGCTAAGTATCAGTGGCCGGCGCCTGTGGTCATCTTGACAGCATGCGCGAGCGCATCGACGATCCCTTCCCAATTCTCGGTGGCCGCCTTAGTTGAGCCCGGAAGATTTATGACGATTGTAGTGCCCCTCTGCATGCAAACAGCTCGCGATAGCATGGCATAAGGAGTGATCTGCAGCGAATGGTACCGCATAGCCTCAGCGATACCGGGAACGTCGCGATCGCATACATCCCTTGTTGCCTCGGGTGTCACATCGCGCGGAGAAAGACCGCTTCCGCCGCATGTAAGCACGATATCGCAGTTGATGTCGTCAGCCTGATGCCTGATGGCCTCTGCGATATTCATGCGCTCATCTTTGACGATCGTATGAGCCTTGCAAACCCAACCCCTATCGGCGATGAGCTTCTCAAGGGCATCCCCTGCCTGATCCTGCGAGAGATTCCTCGTGTCCGAACAGGTTACGATTCCAAATGTTATAGGCGTATCTTGCATTTCAATATCTCCGATCTCGTAAAAGTCCTAAAGCACAACCTCTTCCGGTATGTCCAACAAAACGCATTCGACTTCGTCGCCGGCGTTTTTGATGTAGGCACCCTCCGGCATCACCGCCATGCAGTTGCTGCGCTGTATTACGCCGAACAGACCAGAACTTTGATTCTTAGCAGGTGTGACCACATATCCTTCATCGGTAACATCAAGGGTTGATCTCAAAAGGATGCGCCTTGTGTCTTTCTTCTTAAAGTCAACAGAAAGCTTAGCGGTGATATGAGGATGCTCGAAAGCAGCATATCCCTGCATCTTTCTCAAAGCTGGACGAATGAGCATCTCAAACCCACAATATGCTGCAGCCGGGTTTCCGGGAAGACCGAATACAGGAACACCGTTTACTTTGCCAAATGTTTGAGCCTTGCCAGGGCGCATATTGACCTGAGTCATATAGACCTCGCCCAGATCTTCGACGACCTTCTTTATGAAGTCGAAATCCCCGTTAGCCGCACCGCCTGTTGTGATCACGAAGTCATAATCCAAAACGGCACCCTTGAGCGCTGAAGCAAGATCCTCATATGTATCTTTGACTGTTGGCAGCATCTTTGCCTCGGCTCCGCACGCATTCACGCACGCTGCTATTGCATATCCATTCGATTCACGGATATGACCGGGGCCCGGCTTTTCGCTCGGAGGAACAAGCTCCGAGCCTGTCGGAATGATAGCGACCTTCGGGCGGATATACGTTGGCACTTCCAAAACGCCACAGCTTGCAAGATAGCCTACACCCGCACGTGAGATAACATCGCCAGCACTGACTATCACCTCACCTTCACGAGCCTCTTCTCCTGCTACGCGAACGTTCGAACCCAAAGCGCATGGGGATGTGAACCCGACGATCGAGATCGGCTTACCATCGCCTTCGATAACGTCGACTATCTCATATTTGACAACCGAATCGCACTCATCAGGAAGCTCGGCACCTGTCATGATTCGGACGCATTCATCATCTGCGATCTTGCCGGAAAACACATCACCAGCCGCGATCTCATCTATAACCTTGAGCTTTACAGGCGAATCCTCAGCGGCATCCTCAAGCTGACTTGCACGAAGCGCAAACCCATCCATAGCCGAATGCGGAAAAGGAGCAACATCCATATCGCTTGTAAGATCCTCGGCGCTAACACGACCGACAACATCGAGAAGCGAAACCTTCTCCACCCCGATCGTTTCTACCTTCGATACAACCAGATCGCGTGCTTTCTCGATCGATATCATCTCGTTCACATCTTTTGTCATCTCAAACCTAACTGTCGAGGTTTAACTATCCATAGATAAGTATAATACAGCGAATGCCTATAAATAGCACATGAGTCAGGAGATTTACCCCTGACTCATGCGAACATCTGATCATCGATAGCGCAAAGAGAACTACTTCACGTTGTAGAATGCATCCCTTCCCGCGTATATTCCCTGCGTATCGAGCTGCTCTTCAATGCGAATAAGTTGATTGTACTTCGCAACCCTGTCAGATCGCGCCGGAGCACCAGTCTTGATTTGTCCCGTGTTGCATGCAACGGCCAGATCCGCGATCGTCGTATCCTCAGTCTCACCAGATCTGTGGCTCATAACACAAGCGTATCCATGCGTCTTGGCAAGCTCGATCGCATCAAGCGTCTCGCTCAAAGAGCCGATCTGATTTACCTTGATAAGGATCGCATTCGCGCATCCCAGTTCAATGCCTTTAGCAAGGCGCTTAGAATTGGTAACGAACAGGTCATCTCCCACAAGCTGGACTTTATCGCCAATGCGCTCGGTAAGCTTGCGCCAACCGTCCCAGTCCTCCTCGGCCATGCCGTCTTCGATCGAGATGATCGGATATTTCTCGACGAGCGCTTCCCAGTAGTCGACCATCTCATCGCTTGTCAGTTCACGACCCTCACCTGACAAAACGTACTTGCCGCTCTTCTCGTCATAGAACTCTGTGGACGCGGGATCCATAGCGAACAGAATATCGTCGCCCGGTTTGTATCCGGCCTGTTCGCACGCCTTGACGATGTATGAGAGCGGCTCTTCATTTGTCTTGAGATTCGGAGCGAATCCTCCCTCATCGCCGACACCGCCACCAAGACCAGAATCGTGTAGCACCTTTTTCAATGTGTGATAGATCTCCGCACACCAGCGAAGCGCCTCAGTAAAGGTGGAAGCACCAACAGGCATGATCATATACTCTTGGAAATCGACGTTATTGTCAGCATGGACGCCGCCGTTGAGGATATTCATCATAGGAGTCGGAAGCATATGAGCATTAGCCCCGCCGACATACTTATATATCGGCAGATCGGCGCTATCCGCTGCAGCCTTTGCAACGGCAAGCGATGCACCTAAGATGGCGTTGGCGCCGAGTTTTCCTTTGTTATCCGTGCCGTCTACCTGCAACAATGTCTCATCGATAGTGCGCTGATCCTCAGCCTCAAGACCGACCAGGGCATCGGCGATCTCGTTGTTCACATGATCGACCGCATTTAAAACACCCTTGCCGAGATAACGATCGGATACGCCATCGCGAAGCTCTACAGCCTCAAAAGCACCCGTGGATGCACCGGATGGAACCGCTGCCCTTCCTGTGGAGCCATCGTCAAGAACAACCTCGACCTCAACTGTAGGATTGCCTCGTGAATCAAGGATCTCACGACCGAAAACATCGATGATCACTGCCATCGTCAAACCTCCTAAACGGTTCATGCATGATTTGCATCATCATAATATCAAACATACGCACAAAGCCTGTCTGTTATCCGAAATCACACCTCAAGCGTCACGGTTGTTCCTGTTCGCGACAAATAACGAATGACAGCTTTTGCAGTCGGCCAGACTACAGTTCGATCCTTTCGAAGAGCTCTCGACCGGCACCGCATATCGGACAGACGAAATCCTCATCAAGTTCATCAACCTCGACGATATATCCGCACAGCATACAGCGCCAACCATATCTTGGAGCCTCACCGCTTAAAGCCTCATCGCAAGCACCATCAACATCTTCGGGCTTCTTCGAACTCTGGCCTGATGCGACGGTATCTTCACTATCAGGATTAAACGATGCAGCCTTAGGTGGCGTCTTTCCGCGGAGCACCTCATGATAGTACGAATACGTCATCGGCTCATCATTTGTGAGAACCTCAGACTCTACGACCTCGCCAATAAAAAGCGTATGTGTCGCAGCGTCCAATGTTTCTCTCACATCCACGCAAAACCTTGCAACACAATACTTGCCGAGATAAGGTATGCATCTTGAACACTCGACGTGGTCGAACTCAGCGAATTTGTCGATATCATAACTCGATTTGAAACCGAAGCATCCGATGAGCTCCATGGTTGCCTCAATCGATAGGACTGAAACGTTATATCTTTTACTGTGCTCGATCGCCCTCGTGGTTGCGTTGTCCTTATTCAGCGACACAGACACAAGCGGAGGTGTCGAGGCGATCTGAGTGAACGTATTGGCAACACACCCGACTTGCCTTCCCTCATCATCGACAGAACTGATCACATAGAGTCCGTAACTTAGCGTATGAAACGCCTTTGGGTCGATCATGATCCACACCTTTCAAGAATGTTTTTTCCGATAAGATCAAGTATAGACTTGTTTGCTCACGAGCCTGAATTTTGAAAGATCAATGAAACAAAACCGCATTCGATATGAGCACAATAGCACATAGCAGGCACACGATAACGTCAAAGAAAGTGAAGGTTCGAACATATAGGTGCCCTCTTGGTTTATCGGAGAGCCCATAGCACCTGCAATCCATAGACCTAGCAAGAAGGTCAGATCGCCTAAAAAGATTGATGAGTATCGGAAGAAGAATGACGACATGCGCCTTCAATCTGAAAAATAAATTCCCATCATCAAATGACGCACCCCTTGACCACTGCGCCTCTTTTATAGCCATAAACTCCAGTACGGTTTGCGGAATGAATCTGATAGCGATCGCGAACGTCATGGCAATATCATCGACCGGCACCCCTAGCTTAGACAGGGGCCTTATCAATGAAGATATCGCATCGCACATCTGCTCTGTTGAAGTGCTCAGGCACACTACTAGGCTCATCCAGACAAGAAGCAGAATGCGCAATGCGAAGATGATGCCGTTAAGCATGCCGTCGAACACGAAGCGCATGGAGCCGTCAATAAAAGCGAACGAATTGCATGCCAAAGTAATGATGGCAAGCAGATAGACTACAGCGCTTAATTTCAAAACGCTCAAGATAGAAACACGACAATATAGCGCCGATATAAGAAAAAACAGTGCTGAGATTCCGATGGATATCCAAGAGTCATCGAAAAATAAGCACACGGAATAGATCAGGGTTATAAAAAGCTTCGAGCGCGCATCAAGTTGATACGCGCTCGATCTGTTCGATTCAGCAATTGTGATGTCGAAGCTTGCCAAAGGCTGATTTATGCCTTCTCTACCGACTCAGGCATCTCTTGGGTCTTAGGACCTTTGCCCTCAGCCTCAAGAGCCTCCTTTGCCTCGGCTTCCATCTGCTCCTCACGAACCTCTTCAGCCTCTTTTGCCTCTTTTGCAGCCTCGCTCTTCTCCTCAGCGACCTGCTCGGCACCGGCCTCCTGAACCTCTTCTGCGAAGTTCTCTTCAGCAGCCTCGATAGACTCCTTGATCTCCTCGACCACTGTCTCGCCCTTAGGCTCGTCGGCCTTATCGGCCTTCTTCTTCGGAGCAGCCTTCTTCTTAGGCGCAGCCTTTGAAGCGCTCTTCTTCTCAGCCTTCGGCACGCAAGTCTCAGTAACTAGCTCCATGATTACCATAGGAGCACCGTCGCCCTTGCGGGGGCCGAGCTTCATGATGCGAGTGTAGCCGCCGTTGCGTCCTTCGAACATGCCCTGATCGACCTTCTCGAAGATCTCACGAACAAGCTCGCTGTCATTACCGAGAGCTGCAATTGCAAGACGGCGAGAATGAAGGTCGCCCTTCTTTGCCCAAGTGACGATCTTGTCGACATCGCCACGGATCTCCTTGGCGCGCGCCTCGGTTGTCTTGATGCGGTCGTTGGCGAACAGCGCCTGCACAAGGCTACGCTTCATAGCCTTTGTGTGGCTCCAATCAGTTCCAAGCTTACGACCTTTGTACTTATGTCTCATGGTCATTAACTCCTATAGTTTCAAGTTCAGATCCATCGAGATAAGCTTGTCCTTGACTTCCTCGATGGACTTGGCACCAAAGTTGCGGATATTCAAAAGATCGTTTTCGGAGAACTCAACAAGCTGGCGCACCGAATGGATACCTGCACGCTTCAAGCAGTTGTAAGAACGAACCGAAAGGTCAAGATCCTCGATCTGCTTATCAAGCTCAGCATTAGTCTCGGTGTTCTCAGGAGCGAAGATGGAAGCAACCTCAACATCTTCCTCATCATCGACATCGGCAAGCGCCAAGAACGCACCCATGTACTGGTTGATGATGTTAGCTCCTCGACAGATCGCATCCGTCGGGCGGATGCTCCCGTCTGTCTCGACCTCGAGCACGAGCTTGTCATAGTCGGTGCGCTGCCCGACACGTGTATCCTCAACGTTCATCGTGCAGCGACGAACCGGCGAGAACAGAGAATCAACCGGGATAACCCCAATCGGATCCTCAGTACGCTTGTTGTTGTCAGCCGAAACATATCCGCGGCCAACGCCGATACGGATGCTCATGTCGAGCTGACCGCCCTCGGCTACGGTAGCGATCACGTGGTTCGGATTCACGAGGGTAAACTCGGTAGGAACCTGCAGATCGGCACCGGTAACAACACACGGGCCCTCAGCGGACACATGCGCTGTTGCTTCTGTGACCTCGTCATTCAAAGGGCTAAATACAAGACCCTTGATGTTCAAGACGATGTCAGTGATATCTTCTATGACGCCCTCTGCCGTCGTGAACTCGTGCTGAGCACCTTCTATCTGTATAGCGGTGGCTTTCGCACCGTCCAAAGAAGAGAGCAGCACACGACGCATGGAATTTCCAAGCGTGTTGCCATACCCTCTCTCCAGCGGCTCGACGATATAACGGGCAACCGTATTGTTTACTTCTTCCGTTGTAACAGTAGGCCTCATGAACTCTGTCATGCTGGGTAAGCCTCCTTAAATGGTCGCGATTATTTCGAGTAAAGTTCGACGATGAGCTGCTCGCGAATATCGGAATCGATCTGATCGCGCTCCGGCAGAGAAAGAACGCTTCCCTGCAACTTCTCGATGTCGACCTCCAGCCATGCCGGCACAGAGACGCGCTCATTAGAGATGAGAGCGCTCTTGATGACGAGCATATCGCGAGCCTTCGGTGCGACCGACACAAGATCGCCCGGGCGAACACGGAAAGACGGGATATCCACGCGACGACCATTCACGTAGATATGTCCATGACGGACCTGCTGACGAGCCTCTGAACGAGACTTCGCAAAACCGAGCCTATAGACAACATTGTCAAGTCTGCTCTCAAGGATGCGAAGGAGGTTCTCGCCGGTGATGCCCTGTTGGCGGTTCGCCATCTCATAATAGTGATGGAACTGCTTCTCGAGCAGACCGTAGATGCGCTTGGTCTTCTGCTTCTCGCGAAGCTGCATGCGGTATTCACTTTCCTTCACGCGCTTGCGACCGGCCTCGCCAGGAGCATACTCGCGACGAGCGAATGCGCATTTCTCAGTGTAGCAACGATCGCCTTTGAGGAAGAGCTTTGAGCCCTCTCGGCGACAAAGACGACAAGTTGCGCCTGTGTATCTTGCCATGATGATCCTTTCAGCTTACACGCGACGACGCTTGCGCGGGCGGCAACCGTTGTGCGGAATAGGTGTGCAATCTTGAATGCTCGCGATCTCGAGCCCTGCTGCCTGCAGAGTACGGATAGCAGTCTCGCGACCGGAACCCGGGCCCTTCACATAGACAGCAACCTTGCGAAGGCCATGCTCCATGGCGATCTTCGCACATGCCTCCGCTGCCATTTGTGCAGCAAAAGGGGTGGACTTCCTGGAACCCTTGAATCCAACAGTTCCAGCGGATTGCCAAGCGATCACATTACCCTGAGGATCGGTGATGCTGATGATTGTGTTGTTGAACGTAGACTTGATGTGAGCAGCACCCACGGCAATGTTCTTACGTTCAGAGCGCTTGACGCGCGCAGTTACGTTCTTCTTAGCCATTATGCTTCCTCACTTACTTCTTCTTACCACCGATTTGCTTGCGCGGACCCTTGCGTGTACGAGCATTCGTATGCGTGCGCTGGCCGCGAACCGGCAAACCTCTACGATGACGAAGTCCTCGATAGCAACCGATCTCCATGAGGCGCTTCACGTTCTGGGATACCTCGCGATGAAGATCACCCTCAACCTTGAGGTTGTTCTGGATGTAATCACGAAGCTTTGCCAGATCTTCTTCTGTCATATCCTTGACGCGAACATCGGGATTGATTCCCGTTGCTGCAAGGATCTCTTTGGACGTTGTCAGACCAATTCCGTAGATGTAGGTCAAGGCAATCTCGATGCGCTTGTTCTGCGGAAGGTCTACACCGACTAGACGTACTGCCACTGTTACCCCTTCTCTAACCTTGACGTTGCTTATGACGCGGATTCTCGCAAATCACGAGAACCTTGCCATGACGTCGAATGATTTTACATTTGTCGCACATCTTCTTGACCGAAGGACGTACCTTCATAATCAATTCCTTTCGGTTATGTGTTTCATCTCTATACTACACGCCCAGCCGCCGGCGATTGTTTGCATGAATAGAACCTGATGTTCTTACGGCTTACTTGTAACGATATGTGATGCGACCTCTGTTGAGATCGTAAACGGAAAGCTCGACCGTTACCTTGTCTCCCGGAAGTATCTTGATGTAGTGCATGCGCATCTTTCAGGAAATATGAGCCAAAATCTCGTGCCCATTTTCGAGCTCCACTTTGAACATCGCGTTAGGGAGCGCTTCTTTCACGGTTCCCTCGAGCTCGATGACATCTTCTTTAGCCAAAAGTTCGCCTCCAACATATTGAACATTACACAGCGAACATACACTTTAACAAAGTTTCAACTGATTTTTGACGAGAAATTGAATTTTTGCGCACAAAACCAAGAAACCGGCTCTGCTGGTCTGAAATTCCTGCATGTCAGGAGCGTGATTCAGGATCACGCGACTCTCGATCGGTCATAGCAGCATTGCGCTTTGAAAGGAGTCGCCAGGTATTCGCGCCAAGATGATAAATCAGCGCTGCCGCCTTGTCGGCATTACGGATGATATCAGATGCGTTGGGCGCAGTCAAAATGTGTTGTAACGCTCTATAGGTTTACGCCATCTTGAATACTCATTTGTCTAAGTCTGTCGGCTCTGCGTCCTTTTCCTTTGTCAAAGCCCTTTGTCATCTCGTGTATTTGATACACTGCTTCCATAGGGAGGTGCTGACATGAAATTTGAATGGAGAAAGCACGAAAAAGCCCTGTATGGAGCAAAGATTTTACCTGCTTTGGTAGATACACCCACACAATAAATTGCAAACATCCACCCTTGATGCCCACTCCTTCTACCTTTCATCATCCCATGTTCCTTTTCACCACTGAACAGCGTTTTTCTTGAATCCGTCCGCGTACACCCAGATACAAGTTTGGAAGAGCCTAGTGTTAAAAAGAGCAAGCGCTGCGCTAAAGCGTTGAGCGCAGCGACACTGTTTTATGAGAGACGGGGTTGTGTACTGTCTCGCTTTATTGTTTATGGCTGGGGTACCAGGATTAGCTCATGTAAAGGCCAAGCCGCTTCGCGGTTGCTATCGCAAGCCTTGACATTCGCTGTTGAAGGTTTAAGGATTCTAAACCTTCAATCGAACCTTACGGTTCGAATCATTGCTTCGCAATCAAAAATAGGGATGAGGGGTCGGACGATTTCCTGGACATCTTATGCCGCATATCCTAATGACTTGCGATATTCAGTTGGGCTCAGCCACCCGAGAGATTTCTTCCTACGGCCGTTATTGTAATAATCGATGTATCGGTCAAGTCTTCCGCTGAACTCCTCGTAAGAGACGCCGCTCCAGTCGCGGTAGTGGAAAAACTCGTTTTTGAGCCTGCCAAAAAAGGCTTCACAAGCAGCGTTGTCGGGAGAACATGCCTTTTTCGACATGGACCGGGCGATGCCATATCTCTCGCAAAGATCGATCCAGCCAGACCATCTGTAGTGGCATCCGCAATCGCTATGAAGGATGGGACGCCTTGAAACCCCAATCGACTCGGCGGCCCGGATCAAAGTAGAGTTCGCAAGGTCCGCATCAGGAATCCTGGATAGGCGATGGGATACCACCTTGCCGTCGAAGCAATCGATGATCGCCGAAAGATAGCACTTGTAGTCCGGTAGCGTGAATTGCGTTATGTCCGTGAGCCATAGCATGTCAGGTGCATCTGCATGGAAATTCCGGCAGACCTTGTTGCCGGGATGCTCGCTGATTTCCCCTTTGTACGAGCTGTAAGAGCGCCTCCTCTTGTTGTATATGACGACCAGTCCCTCTTCCTTCATGAGCCTCCTCACGATCTTCTCAGAGATGATGACAGGTTCGAGCCCGTCGTCTCCGCCCCTGAGGGCATGCCAAATCCTCTCGGCTCCAAAGGTCGATCTACTCCGCTCGAAGATGGTGCGTATGCGAGCGCGCGTGGCCGCGTGGGGATCCGGGCGCTGCGATGCGGTCTTGGAATAGTAGTAGGAACTTCGGGCAATGCGCAGCTTGCCGCATAGCTCGGAGACGCTAAACCTAGCGCCCAAGGCGTCGATCACCATCATCTTCTCCGTGTTGCTCAGATCCGATGGGTCGACGCCGGGGTCTTTTTTTAGTATTTCAATGGTCTGCTCGAGTATGGCGTTGTCTAGCTCCAACTCGGCACACCTCTTCTTGAGCTGCTCGATGTCATTGGGTAACTCGGCAGGATCGATTTTGGGCACCTCGATCGTTTCCTTCCTATCCATGAATGAAAACTCTCCCATTTGGCGGTATTCATTACGGATATTGTAGATCGAAGTCACGCAGACACCATAGCGTTCAGAGAGGATAGCTGCGCTTGTTCCCTGTTGGAACTGCCGAGCAATGCTTCTCTTTTGAGCGCGGCTGAGATGAGCGTACCTTCTTCTGGGCTTTTTCTTGCTCTCATCTCTCCAACGGCGTAGGGTCCTTGGGCACACCACCCCAAGCTCGCGAGATGCCTTTATACAAGACCCGCCATGCTTGTCGATTATCCTCAAAGCTTTCTTCTTGAACTCCGGACTGTACATGCTCGATTCCTTTCCACGTAACTTCGTGTCCAGGAAATCGTCCGGGGCCTC
>CAJUSF010000011.1 GCA_910588945.1 uncultured Eggerthellaceae bacterium
ACGTGAGATCATGCGTTGTCTCAAACGATATGTATGTCGTGAGATCTATCGCGTGCTCTGCGCTGAGGAACGCCGTCGAAACCAGCAAAAAGAAGCCTCTTGACAACATAGGAGCGTCGTCAACCCGATGCATTACCGGTTAAGCAAAAAAAGGAGGGCAAGATCAATATCTCGCCCTCCTGCATTAAGTGGAAAAGCTGCGCACGCCTACTGACGGCAAGCGTAAACTACACCAGCCTTCTCGCCCTCTTCGGGCTCGGGTTCGAAAATTCTGAAGCCCTTATCCTCGCAACGCTTATACGCCTGCGCAAATGGGCTCTCTGGATCATCCACATCACCGTATGCAAGCGCCTCTGTTGGACACTCATACTCACACATCGGCATGAGGCCTTCCGCCTGACGTTCAGCACACCACGTACAACTCTTTTGATAGATGGGCTGCCAGCTCATATGCAGATCGGGATATACTCCCTCAGGACGATCGATCCCCGCACCTGATCCGTTCGTGCGAACAGTCACGCGATACTCGTCATCTGCTAGATCGTGGCACATCTTGCATGCCATAGCGCATGTCCAGCAGCCGATGCAACGCTCAATATCGACAAACATCTTCTTAGCCATGGCTTATGCCTCCTTCACGATTGTGGTTTGCGGATTAGGCGTGATATCACCTTCGAACTTGCGAATATCGCACCACGAATCCCAATAGCAGTCAGTTGATCCCGTGAGCGAGCTCATCGACTCAACGTAAGGATTGGGATGATGCCCTGCAGCAATCCAATCGGCAAACCATTTATCCTCAAGAGGTCCTTGAGAATCCTGACCTGCGCACTGATGTGTAATTTCAGCGTAGGTGCCCTCTTCAAACTGACGACGACGCCAACCGAACCACACATGAACCGTACCATCCGGTACGCTCTCATCAAGGACAAGACGTGTGACCACATGCCCGCGATCGTTGAAGACCTCAACCATATCCCCGTCGGCAAGCCCCAGACGCTCGGCTTGCGCAGGGTTGAGCCTCGTTGCAGGAGTCTCGCCGGAAAGTTTCACTGTAATCGGATCATCCGTGAAGCTTGATTGCATAAAGAAGCGCTGACGTCCGGTAAACAACTGATACGGATACTCGGTAGACTTGCCGATCTTGTTCGGCTCAAGCACCTTTGTCGTAGCCATTCCCAGATCCGCAAGCTTCTCAGAGTACATGATCTCCATACGGCCGGTCTCGTTGTCAAGAACCTCTGCCGGATTAAGATACGGCGTATACTTGGGCTCGGGAGGCGCTGCTGCACGAATCATCTTCTCCTGCTTCAAGCGCTCATAGGTAACCGGCGGCTGGACTCCTGCAATGAGCGGATATTGCGATTGCAGACGGATATCGATGTACTCAGGACCTGTCATGGTGAAATAATCCCCAAGACCAACACGCTTTGCGAGCTCGCTAAACACCCAAACCGGCTCGTGACAATCCCCTTGCGGCTCGATAGCAGCCTCTTGCAAAATAATATGGTTGTAGCAAGCGCCAGTGATAAGGTCCTCACGCTCGAACGACATACAATCAGGAAGCACATAATCTGCAATCTCACCGGTATCGGTAAGCCACACGTCATAATCGACAACAAGTTCCATGCCATCAACCACATCAAGCCAACGCTGACGATCTGGTTGCTGATGAACCGGGTTGCCGCTGCAGACGATGAGCGCTTTATACGGACTGTCTTCGCGCTCTGCCTTTGCAAACCACTGAGCCATACGAATCGGAACGGATTTCACGCCCTGAACTCCATCCGGACAGCTGATCGGAAGATCGTTGAAGACAAGTGGCCAACTCTGCAGCTGCAGGGCCTCAAAAACACCAGAACCAGGCTTTCCGAGACGACCAGTAAGTGCGCCAAGCAATAGGAACTGACGATATGTCTCGTTTGAGTTGCGATAGCGAAGACCATATCCAGACAAGATGAATGCGTTTTCCGCTTCCACCCAATCTCGAGTCAGACGCTCAGCATCCTCTGCCGTGATACCGCACTTTTCAGCCGCAAGTTCGAATGTGTACTCGGCGGCCGTCTCCTTGAGCTTTTCAAGCGCAGTGCTGTATTTCTTGCCGTTGATCTCATAGGTTCCGAAAAGCGGGATGTCCGCACCTTCTGGATATGCACCAGCCTTAGGCGCTACTGCTACCGCATGCCCAGCATTTGCATCCCAAACGAGAAACGATCCATCTTCTGTACGAGCTAGTAGTCCAGTTTCATTATCAACTAGATAAGCAGCGATTGTGCGTGCGAGCAGGTAGTCGTTTGCCTGAAGGTCGTTCTCAAGAATGTAGTTCACCATAGCCATGGCAAGATAGCCATCCGATGCCGGTTTTATGGCGACGAATTCATCGGCAAAACCTGCGGTTCCGTCGAAGATCAATCCGAGATCGACTATACGCGCACCCGCCTCACGTGCGCGGACAAGATTCTGTGCACAACGCATCTGATTCTCGATGGGATTACAGCCCCAAACATAAATCAGATCGGTGCCCACCATGATTCGAGGATCGATGACAGTGCGCGGGAACTCGCTTCCGGCGTTGTAAAATTCGGCGTAGAAAGGACCGTTGTCAAGGCCAATTGAGCCAAGCGGAACCGTGACACCAAATGTGTTAGCGAATCTGAACGGCATCAGATTCTCAAAGCTGTATTGTGCAGGAACTCCCGCACCAAGATTCCAGAGCACAACTGAATCCGGTCCGTAGGTATCGCGAATATGACAGAGTTTTTCGCCAATCTCATCAAGCGCTTGGTCCCAAGAGATCTCTTCCCATTTGCCCTCGCCGCGCTCGCCGACGCGCTTTAGCGGCTTTTTTAGTCTGTTGGGATCATACGGCTGACGACCGGCCAGACAGCCTTTCTGACAAATGTGCCCATCGGGCTTTTCTGGATCGGAGTAGATCACTTTTTCAGTACGCGCGATCTTACCATCCTTAACAATAGTCTTGATAGCGCAGTAATCGTGATCGCCCCAACCTGGGCATGCCGTGTAGACGAAGGACTCTTCGCTCATAGGCCTAACACTCTCCTCTCGATTTTTGCAACAGTCGATCTGCTGCATTCATGCATTTACTTATAGACTTTATAACTGCGTATGAGAAGGTTGTTTCGCCAACAATTGCCAAATTGTAATATATTGATATTGAACTAATTTTGGGCTCTGAAAGCCTGAGACGGGGTTCAGAGTGAACTGACGTTGCAGTCCTCCCTAAAGAGACTAGCTTCGCGTCATGATCAGGCTTTCGCTATCTTTATGAACGGGATAAGCCTTGGTGTTACAAATAGAAGGGAATCGTGATGAGCGCACCTGCAAGGCCCGAAACGCTATATCGCAAGCACGTGGAGATGTGTCACCTCCCGGAAAATGAGCATACGTTCGACTTCATGAGCGACTATCTCACCATGATGGACATTCTGGCGAAAGCGATCACGCACGGGCTTGAGGAGGCCTGCCGCATCACGCCGCTTCAATACAGAATCATGATCCGCAT
This sequence comes from uncultured Eggerthellaceae bacterium, assembly GCA_910588945.1. Lineage (GTDB taxonomy): Bacteria > Actinomycetota > Coriobacteriia > Coriobacteriales > Eggerthellaceae > MGBC163016. The sequence continues at coordinate 3,524 of CAJUSF010000011.1, forward strand.
GCTCGCAGATTCAGACATGCACACGAAGAGCCTGTCGGCCGATTTGCATGTGGGGGTGTCAACCGTATCAGTTGCGGTCTCGAAACTCGCGAACAAAAAGCTCATCTCAAGAAGCGAAAGTGCGACCGACATGCGGCTTGTCGGACTCAATCTCACAGATGCCGGGCGCGCGCTTGTCGCTAAAGCCGACCTGGCGGTATACACAATAATGACCGAGTATTGGAACACGCTCACCCGCGAACAGCTCGAGGCGGCGATGACCAGCTCAATATCTGCAGTAGAGCGCTACTCACATATGAGATATGAGAACGGAGAGCCCCGGATTGACACCGCGTTTGTGGACACTGTGATGATCTCAAGGATGCTCACAGCGCAGGCTTTGCAGGAGCACGGAATGACCGCTGCGGACTATCGCGTTTTGCTTGCGCTGAAGATCATGGGCGGGCGCAGTTTCAGCGCTGACATCGCAAAGTTTCTCTTCTTAAACTCAAGCGATCTGACATCTTGCATCAAAAATCTGGAGGCGATGGGGCTTATCACGCGCCAGCGCATGGAGGAGAACAGGCGCATCCGGGTGATAGAGCTGACCTTAAAAGGAAATGCACGTACGATCGAGCTTTTACCGATCGTATTCGATGCGCTTCATGAGACCTGTCATAGCTCCGATGAGCTCATCAAGATCCACGTCTCAGCCGCACGCGATCTTGTGGCACGAAAGCGCCATCGCGGCGACTTCTGACGGGTTTTGCGGATTTTACGAGCCCTGCAGGCCTTGCGGGTTTTGCGGGTTTTGCGAGCGCTTCGGGTTTTGCCGGCTTACCGGTTTAGCAGGTCAGCTGGATTGAACGAATTCTTCCATCAGCGCCTTCGCCAAAGCTAGAATGCCGACATAATAGCCGTTCTCGCATTCGTCATACACCTTATCTCGCAAATTCGAAATCCATCCGAGCGGATGATCGACAATGAAAGCGCAGATTTGGTCGACCGAAGCATAACGCTCGGCTTCCCCATTTGCCGCGCTAAGCGCAACTTCTGGCTCTCCGAGAACTCCGGGCTCCCCTAGCTCTTCGCCTGCCTCATCTGAACAAGTCTCGATCTCGACCGCGTCGGCGCCTGCATCCGATCTATTAGCCGCCCGTCGACACATCTCTGACAAGGTCAGCAGCTCAAGACCAATATGATCCGCATATTGATTGTTGGCATTGTTGACCTCAAGGCCCATATCGCGAAGGATATTCTGCATATCAATGGTAGGCTGGCCGAAACCAACGCTCACGCCCTCTTCACGATTCATAGTCTCCCAAGGAGGGGCGGCCGGAGCCGGCGGTCCGATGAAGAGCTTCGTGTACTCGACCGAAACCTCTTCGACCATATCCCTGCCCATAGACGCGGCAACAAACGCTCCATCGGCGAATTCGGTGCACCGCCCGATATATTCCGCCACACGATCGCTATCAAAATTGGGGAACGCAAGCCAAAACTCGGGATTGAGCCCAATATCTTGCGTCTGACTCATAGGCTTTAGCAGCGAATTGCCGAGAAACGCGAACACGTCTGCATACTCAAGCAGTCTATCTTTGTTCATATCAGCCTCCTGTTGTTATGGAAAAGCATGCCCATTTTACTCAATAGAGACCGGAGTATCGGGTCTGCTTAAACCAAGAGCGACATGTGTCGAAGCATCGCCTTGCAAAGACTCCTTGTCGGAATTTGAGGGAGAGTGCATCCGATGCCTTTACAAGAGAGAGGGGGTAGCCTCGACACATGTCAAATAGGTGCTAGACAGCTTGCGGAGTCGCGCCCTCTTGCGACGCGATCGCCTCGTCATCGGCCGAATCGACCTTATTCGCAATGTTATTTGCAAACATCGTCTTTTGAGCAATCGCCCAGAAGATGATGGCACCAACACTTACCACGCCAACAGCGATCAAAACCTCGGGCACTGTCGGGAAGTAGAAACCGTAGAGCGACCACATGCCCATACCGCCTTCTTGAGCGGTGAAAGTACCAAGTGCAATTCCTGGCGCGCCCTCGATATTGGGAAGCACAAACGCGGTGAGCAACAGCCATACACGCTTGCAGAACACGCCAAGGATCACAAGAACGCTTGCGGTTACGACAAGATTCTCGTTCTCGCGGTTCTTCGCGAAAACAAGGATAAGAAACGGGATCACAAGCCCTGCGATGATCTCAATCCAGAAAAATGGAGCAGTTGAGCCTGTTGTCATAATTGCGAGCGTTTCAGCACCGGCAGCGCCAGGGTATGCCATGGTAATGAGCTCGCAACCAATAAAGAATGCATCCACCGCAATGCAGGTGGCCAAAAGACCAGCAAGCGTCGCGATAAGGTTTTTATCCGTCTTGAACTTGCTCGACTTATTGAGCCCAGAAAGCACGCAAAGCAATAGAGCCAAACCTGAATCCATGGCAGACGCCACGAATATAGGAGCCAAAATGGCCGTGTACCAGCCCTCTTTTGCGATCTGCAGACCGAAGATCCAAGCAGTGATGCTATGCACCAAGATAGCAATCGGAAGCGCGAAGCGAGAGATAATCTCGACCTTGCGAGGAGCATCGTCTTTCTTTGAATTCATGAACACCAGATAAAGAATGTTGATCACAAGATAAAGCGTGATCACGCACACATCCCAAAGCAGCGGGGATGCGAAGTTCGGTCCTACAAGCAAACGCCAAATGTTTTGGATTGATCCCAAGTCAACCAACACAAACATACCAGCTACGCAGATGCATGCAGTGGACAGGATAACCGCAGGCATTGCTACCGCCTTGAAGCGTTTGATATGAAAAACGCTTGCCGAGCTTGCCACAATAAGACCGCCAGCGGAAAGTCCTACAAAGAACATAAACATTATGATGTAGAGACCCCACGAGTTGGCGTTGCTCATCCCTGTGATGCCGAGACCTGTTACCAGCTGGTATATCCAGCATCCGATTCCAACAAGTGCCAAGACTGCCAAAGCTATGAAGGCAGGTTTTTTCATCAGATTACTCATTTTATTCCACCTTCCTAGTTGTAGTACTTGACCTGCGGCTTTGTGCCACGATCCTCAAGCAGCATGTACGCATTCTTTTCTTTGACCTTCTTAGAGATCTCGGAGTTCGGGTCATCTAAATCGCCGAAGATGCGAGCCTCTGATGGACACGAGCGAACACACATCGGATCTTCATCCCTGTCGGTACGCTCTTTACAGAGTGTGCATTTTTCGGCCACACCCTTATGGCGCACGGGAACGTCCTTGTCACCATAGTTGAAATCGGGATCATGCTTGGGCTCTTCCCAATTGAAAGAACGCGCATTGTAAGGGCATGCAGCCATACACATACGGCAGCCGATGCACTTCTCATAGTCGATCTCGACGCGACCCTTATCATCTTTATAGGTTGCACCGGTCGGGCACACCTTTTGACAGGCTGGATTTTCACAGTGCTGACATGCGACAGGAATGTATGTACGCGTCAAATCTGGATAAACTCCTTGAGCCTCAAACTCTGATTGGCATCCTTCGACAACAACACGATTCCACGCCATTCCCATTGGAACATTGTTTTGCATCTTGCAAGCCATTGCGCAGGTGTTGCACCCGGTGCAGCGATCCAAACTTATGGCTATTCCCATTCTTGTCATGATCTCACCTACGCTTTCTCTATCTCGACCAAGGTATCATTAAAGGGCGTCACACGACCCTTCGCCAGATCCTTGCCACGCGGGTTCACTGCATCATTGGTGACATCCTGCATGCGACCAGAATTCATGTACTTATCCCATATGCCTTCCACAATAACGGCATTACCTGGACGCACAGCCTGAGTTAGTACGCACTTGCAGCTAAATTCACCCCTGTCATTTTTAACCTTGACCATATCTCCTGTTGCAAGGCCTCTCACCTCACCGTCATTAACATTGATCTCAACAGTGGGCTCGTAATACTGACGTACCCAAGTTCCATCCATAAAGTTCTGATGGATAAAATATTTGGAACGACGCTGGGTTAGATTGATCGGATACTTGTCCGCAAGAGGGTTGCCTGCATACGCCTCATTTGGTGCCTCCCACTGCGGAAGGGCCTGCCCATGCTTTACCATATTCTCGTAATAGAGATCGATTTTTCCGGATGTGGTCTTATACTTCTGTCCACTATAGCTCCGAGCAATCTCAGGCTGATCTTTCAATGCGACCACACCATTATTTGCGATCAAATCATCAAGAGTGATGCCTTGAACAGCTTTATCCTTTGAGTTGTCAAGCTGATAACGAGCGAGCTCCTCTTGACTTTGAGGCATCGCATCCTCATAACCGAGGCGCTTTGCAAGTTCTTTCTCAATCCAGAAATCCGTCTTGCTCTCGAACAGTGGATCGAGAACTTTCTCCTGAAGTAGAACATGACCGCGCAAGGCGCGAACAAATCCCGTCGGCTCATCGAGCTCGAAATGCGAACACGCCGGGAGCACGATATCAGCATAATTTACCGTCGGAGTATGCCAGATGTCCTGAACCACGATAAAGTCGAGGTTACGAGCCCAATCGTCCGTTCTTTCCTGATTGCCAAACACCTGCTGAAACGCACCGTTTTGGGCATATACAAATTTGATATTGCTTCCATCTTCGCGAATATCATCTATTCCCTTTTGCGCCTTAGATGCCTTACACTCCTCAGGCATTGGCCAATCAGCAAGCTTACCAGCTCCGAATATCTTTTGATATGCGTTCACATAGGCTCCGGCTCCCCAACCTGGCTCATCCGTGCCAAATGATCCAACCAAAGTTGCGAGCAAAACAGCAGCGTGACCCGCAACATCAGCGTTATAAAACTTCTCTCCGCCTCCAAATCCAAATGAAAGAATAGAAGGCCCATGATTGGCATACTTATCAGTTATCTCTACAAGTGTATCTTTATCAATACCGGTCGTCTCTGCTGCCCACTCAGGCGTGTATTGCTTCTGACTCTCTTTGAGCAATGTAAATACACTGGAATAATCTTCTCCATTATGATTTATATCAGCCTCAAGCGCAGGAGACGTCGCCTCGTTATATGGAACAACCGCTTGAAGCGACTCGTCATATACCATGAATGGATTTTCTGATCCAGCCTGCTTTATGTCGTCTGTCGGGCTTTGACGCAATAGTGACCCATCAGAGCGTTTAACAAGAAACGGCATGCTTGTGTTGGCTTTAAGATATGGCTCATTATGCCAGTTATTATCCAAAATAATGGATGTCATACCTAGATATAGCGCAGGATCAGTTCCTGCAATCATAGGAATCCAACGCGAACTTTTCGCCGCGGTGGTGCAGAAATTTGGGTCAAGAGTGATGATTTCAGCACCAGCATCTTTCGCATCGAAGAAGTACTTTGCCGTAACCATGCACGTCTCAAGCGAGTTACACCCAACGTTGATGATAGTCTTAGCGTTTTTCCAATCGGTAATCTCATTTGAAGCCGCTCCCTGCTGACCGGATTCCGCCAAAGCCGGAGAGAAGCCGTTTCCAAGTCCGATATCGATTCCACGATGCGGATTCTCCTGCCCCTTCAATAGTTTGTTGAGATTCGCAGAAAGCGTATCGACAGCTTTTTGAAAACAGATAGCCTCCGAGCCATGCTTTTCTTGGGTCTCCTTTATCTTATTTGCAACCGTGTCGAGCGCCTCATCCCACGAAATGGCGGCAAACTTCCCTTCTCCTCGCTCACCAACCCTTTTAAGAGGTGTTTGAATACGATCTTTGCTGTATGTGTGTTGAATTTCAGAAATACCTTTTAGGCAGACTGTCTCATTGCGCTTATTCGGCCATTCATTTGGTTCTATATGAACCAGACGTCCATCGCGAACCGTACACTTCAGATGGCAGTTGCACTGGCAGTGGCGATAATGAAAAGTACATGCTTTATGCTCCTCTGCCGCCGCATGCGCAGTCGCCGGAGCAAGCCAGCCATCGGTAGTTGTCATGGAAGCAGCACCTGCAAGGCCGATTGCTCCTGCTGCGGCTGCGGTTCCCTTGAGAAAGCTTCTGCGGGTAAGCCCGCTTTGCGAACCTTGTTGTCCCGTCATTTCTCCTCCTTCTCCCCTTTTCATCAGGCATCTCCTAATACCTGACCGGATCGACAAATGCGCCATACATGAACGCTTTGCCTCTGAGTAGAATTGGCCTAATCCCACTTGATGGCCGTATTGTAGCTGAATTGTTTAATTGTCGCAAGACGTTGCGACAATGTGACATTGATTATTTTGCCAAGCGAATGCACGCATCACCCCCCCCCTCTCTCTCTTTTTCTCGAAACACGCGCGCATCAAAATCGGATGCGCGCCTACAAAGGTAATGCCACAGGTTGACCCGTAGGTGCGCATGCGTCCTTCATGCGCACGTTTTTGTGTTGCGGGTACGATAAACGCATGCGGACCCGATAACCGTATCCGGTAAACCCGAATACGTTTCGTATGTGCATGCATGATTATGTACGTATCCGCGCGTGCGGATACGTATGTATGAAACGGCCTTACGTGCTTTTTCGCGAACGGCCTGCGGAACGCTTCGCGCCCCGCAATTGCGCGCATCAAGATCGGATGCGCGCCTACGTTGTTCTCATTTCTTGGTACCAACAATGGCAATGACACAGATCGCCCGTAGGTGCGCATGCGTTTTTCATGCGCACGTGTTGCATCCCGAAGGGAACGTTTCCGGTCGGTCGACGCTCCTATGTTGTCAAGAGGCTTCTTTTTGCTGGTTTCGACGGCGTTCCTCAGCGCAGAGCACGCGATAGATCTCACGACATACATATCGTTTGAGACAACGCATGATCTCAC
>CAJUSF010000012.1 GCA_910588945.1 uncultured Eggerthellaceae bacterium
GATCGGACATGGCTTCGCCTCCTTGGCTGATTCGAATTCGACACTCAAATCATACCGAAGGCTGGAGCCGTGTCTTTTCGTATCTAGGCTATGCTGCTGTCAAAGTGCGCAAAGAATTGTACGTTACCTGCATGAGAGACAACACAAAACAAGTTTCATGGGACAGGATTTCATCCTGTCCCTACAAAGTAACGTTCACAATTGCCCATGTCAGGGGACGGGGATGATGGCATATTTCGCCGTTCGCAATCGGAAGAGGTCCAGTGTAGGGGCAGGATAAAATCCTGCCCCAATGCCACGACCCGCTATAGATTATTAGGCCCCGTCATTTCGAGAAGCCGCAGGCGACGAGAAATCTAGTTGCAACCCGTTACTGATCAACAGGTTTGTCGTTCTGAGGCGCAGCCGAAGAATCTTTTTGTGCAACATATCTAGAAACGTTACAGCCCGCTACAGATCAACCAGTCACTAGATTTCTCGGCTTCGCCTCGAAATGACATAGGGTGAAACAATAAACGACCTGCATCACAAAAAGATCCTTCGCTACGCTCAGGATGACAAACAATGTACAAATACATTCGATTCGAAATGCGACAAGCTATACGTCCACTTGTCATGTACTCGCGGATTGAGGCGTTTTCCGGCGGTTCCATTCGCAATGCGTTATTCCTATGGAAAACAAGCTTGGTACCGCTCGGGGTTCTCTGGTATTCAATCTTCACGCCCACTTCATCGTAGAGCGCCTTCATGCGAAGGATTCCAGTTCTGTAAGACTCGATATCGTCAGAGCGGTAGAGAATATGGAAATATTTCTATCTGTTATAGGAAATATAAACCAATATATTAATTTCAAGGACCGCTAAGTTAGATACAGTTGCCTGTGTCTAAAAATCATAGAAGTTTAAGAGCATATGCTCCGCTCATAAATATCTGTGGTATAAAGTAATTGGTGGCTGAATAGGCTACCTCCAAGCGCCGGGGGCTTATCCCCCGGCAACTTTGTATCTTGAGGAAGTGATCTATTGAAAGAGCTTTCTTTATTCATCGATGAGAGCGGCGATAGCAACAGTCCTCATACACGATACTTTCTAATAACTGTGGTCGTGCATAATCAATCTGAAGGGATCACCGATAAAATAATCTCGTATGAGAAATCTCTTGTTTTAGCAGATCTTCCCAATATCCCGTTTCATTCAGAGCCGCTACTTAATGGACATGGTGCCTACGAAGGCATTAGTATTAAGGTCAGAAAAAAGCTACTATATTCCTTCAATGTCTTGGTTCAGCGTCTTCCCATTCGATACAGAACTCTAGTGTATAGACATAGCGAGTATGGAAATACACAAACACTTGCCAACATTTTGAGACGGGATTTAACAGAATTATTTTCCGACAATCTTGAGTTCTTCCAGTCCTTTGAACGCGTGAAGATCTATTACGACAACGGGCAGGACATAGTCAAGCGAACGCTCTACGAATCGGTGGAGTCTACTCTTTCCAAACAGGCAATCATCAAGAAACGTACCACTATGACCGAATACAGGCTCACGCAAGTCGCAGATTACCTCTGCACAATTGAGCTTGCCGCAGTGAAATATGCCGCAAGAGAAAACGGCGGGACGTATGATAAGTTCTTCGGCGGCATTGGCTCATTCAAAAAGAATTGGTTAAAGCAAGCCAGACGAAAAGCCATCGGCTGATTCATTCCATATCTTGTCTTCAAATCTAGGGGCGTGAGGCCTCCCCTGCAGTAAGGCACGTGAGGGTCGCGACAGCCCTCCCCACTGGGATAAAGCTCCAAAAAGCTGAACCCCTACACAGCTCAGCGCATCTCATGAATCGCGCTTTATGCCAAATACCTCACGCATACCATTTTTAAGAATGTTCGTGATTACCCATGTCAGGAGACGGGGATGATGGCATATTTCGCCGTTCGCAATCGGAAGAGGTCCTGTGAATTAGAGTGGAACAGGAGTCGGTTCCATGCACCACGAGATCCTGTCCGCGCAAGGCACGAGAGTGCCCTCCCATCATTCGCAACCGGAAGAGATCCAGTGTAGGGGCAGGATAAAATCCTGCCCCAATGTTTCAATTATTTACTTGATTCGATCTGCAGAAATGATTGCCGAGGTGCTTACAAAGCGAGTTCCGCAGGAGCGAAGCGACGAGGACTGTTTGAGCGACTAAGTATCTCGGCAATCATTTCGCCCAAACCAATCAGTTGATTTGACCTGCATCACAAAAAGTTCCTTCGCTGCGCTCAGGATGACAAACAACAAGCAAGTGTTTTCATGTCAGGAGACGAAGGGCGTAGCCCTTCGCTACGAAAACTGCCCGATAGCAAAAGATCGAGCTTAACGTTATAAGGAGCGCACGCAATTGCGCGACACCATCGTGTCCTTGCGTCTTTCGCTATTATCTTGCGGCCGCATCCTTGTCGCTACCATCTATCGCTCGCGGTCTTGCATTCGCAAGGACGCTCAAAACCTTGCGTGTAGGGCGCGTGCCCTGCCGCAAGGTTTTGATAAGGATGTTTTTTGTTTATTGAAAGTTACCACCAAAGCCCGTAGCATCCCTTTTCGATTTGCTCTGAACACTAGCTTTTCATTGCTTCCGTAAGGAAGCATATATAAATGCATGAAGGAGTTGACCGCTGACGCGAAGCGTCAAGGGTAAACGTCAAATACGAAAAGGGATGTAAGGGCTTTGATTTTCCGTAGCACAAAACAAGCAACATGGGACAGGATTTCATCCTGTCCCTACAATGTAACGTTAACTGGAAGAAGTCCATTGTGGGAGCAAGCTTCCATCCTGTCCCTACAAAGCAACATTCGAAATGTGACGAGCTATACATTCACTTGCTATACGTCCACTTATCACGTGAAAAGGCAATGACAAATATCCTACAATGAAAACAGCATATTCATACAACAACCCGCACTGCTAAGCAATCAAAACTCAGGAGGCAAAATGAGCGACATCCATTTCGGAACAGACGGCTGGAGAGCCATCATCGGCGAAGACTTCACTATTGAAAACGTCGTTCGCGTCGTAAGTGCAGCAGCCGAAGTATTCCAGCAGCAAGCTGTCGAGCCTGGCAGGCAACTCGAAAACCCGGGAGTTCTCTATATCGGACACGACTGCAGGCTTGATGCTCACTACTATGCGATGCTTGCCGCAGCAGTAGCCTCCGAGTACGGCTTTGACGTGAAAGTCACCGACACCTACTGCCCCACACCGGCGCTTTGCTGGTCTGTGGCTCACGACGCTGACGCCGTCGGCGGAATCATGCTTACAAGCTCACATAACCCTGCCGAGTATCTCGGTATCAAGCTGCGCATGCAGGACGGAGGTGCCAGCCCGAAAGAATTCACCGACATCGTTGAAAAGGTGATGAGCGAACACTCCACCGACGATCAAGCAAGCGATGACCCTGCGATCAACGCCTTCGCACACCTCACTCTTGATGAGATCAAAAGCGCAGTCGACTCGGCAACGCCAATCACAAGCCTGAACGAGGTGAAGCGCGCCGAAACCAAGCCGATGCAAGAGGTCGACCTGATGAGCGCATATCTGGCATCCCTTCGTGAACTTGTCGACACAGACTCCATCAAGGCCGCTGGCCTCAAAGTCGTCGTCGATCCGCTCTACGGGGCCGGGCGCATCTATCTTGCCAACCTTCTTCGCGATATGGGCGTTGAGGTTTGCGAGATCGACAACGCAGAGGACCCGACATTCGACGGCCTTCACCCCGAGCCGATCCAGCCTTGGGTCGATCGCGGGCTGGAAAAGGTTAAGGAACTCGGATACGATGCGCTATTCATCAACGATGGCGACGCGGACAGGATTAGCGCAGGCGACTCTCGCGGTAACTTCGTCAACCCGCATCGCGTGATCACGCTTCTCACAAAGCATATGACAGAGCGCGGCGAACGCGGCAAAGTCGTCTCCACGATCACCGCATCCGCGCTGCTCGACCGCCTCTGCCGCAAGCTTGACCTCGAATACATCCAGACGCCCGTCGGATTCAAATGGATCTATGGCGAAATGGAGAAAGGCGGCGTCATGATCGGCGGCGAGGAATCCGGCGGAATCGGACTTCCGGGACATGTCAAAGAGCGCGATGGGCTTCTCATGGCGCTTCTTCTCACCGAGATGATGGCGAAATCCGGCAAAGACCTCGGCACTCTTGTGGATGAAATGCTCGACGATCTCGGCTCTCTCGAGTTCGCACGACGCGGCCTCACAGTTACCGACGATCAGATGAGCGTATTTACGACCACAACCGTGCCGGAGTTCTCGCCTGAGAACATCATCGGCAAGAAGGTCATCGGCACCGACAGGCGCGACGGCGTGAAGTTCTCGCTAGAAGGCGATGCATGGGTAATGATGCGCCCAAGCGGCACTGAACCTTTGGTACGCATATATGCAGAAGCCGAAACCACTGATGAGGTAAACACGCTGCTCGACTGGGCCGAAGGCGTTGTCTTGCAGGGCTAAAAAACGCGATCAGACCTGCATCCCAAAACAAGGCACATACATCGGGCCGCCGCAAATATGAACCGCTGAAGCACCGCGCAGCATCATATCATTGCGACGGTCCGCTCTAGACCATCGGATGCAGCCGCTTGAGTAGTCGCCATGCCCGCTGTTTGGAATCCTCATCATCAAGCATTCCCTCAAAATTACGAAACGCGGCCACGGTGCGTCCATTCACTCGATTAACAGCATCGCAATCGACCTCTTCGCCATAGGATTGCGTCACCACCTTCGCACTCGAAGCATCCGCAACGACCACACAGATCGGATCGATACCCTCGATGAAATCGTAGACATCATCTGAAGTCAGGCAACCCCGACCGACCACATCCTGTCCGGACGGCCCATCACCTTCGACATCAATCCCAAAACATTCGGATACAAGATTCAGCCAAGCGCATGCATCCGCTCCGAAACCCATCTTGTCAACTGACTTGCGAATCGCATCGACCGCGGTACTGTTCAACGCGCGTTCGCTAACCACCACAACCACGCAATTCGCGTCGCCTTGTGCAAAATCCGAGTACTTCTCAAGCACCCTTGCCGCATCAAACGCATAGATGTTACTATTTACGGAATTATTCACACCGATACCCTGCATCTTATCGAATTTACTTGAATTCGAAGTCGTCTCATATTAAAACAATCATAACAGTCAACCGATATCAAGCACATAACAACCGGCCCACAATGCAAAGGGCATATCGAAAGGAACCGAAATGTGCACAAACGGAGTTAACACAGGCCAGTTGGAGCTCATGATCGAACAGATCGACGACCACTGCAAGCTCGAGCGCAGATGGGCCCACAACCTCGCTCACACCGCACAAGATGCCGGATTCAACACCGTCTCTGAAAAGCTCCATGCTGCACAAGCGCTTCTCGACGATGTGCGCGCGCTTCTCGACGAGGCGAAAGACGCCATCGAAGATGACGCGGAATCCGGCGCCGGCGTGACGGTCAGCCTAGTCTAGAAGCCCGAGGATCCACCTTGGTAGCCATCTCGCCAAAAATGGCAAGCGCATCAGCTCACGCGCACAACGCCATCTACGGCGAAGAGAAACAGCGCACAAATGATCTGATGCGATTTTCCGTGGCCATGCCCGAGGATCTGCTTATGGACTTCGACGAATTGGTTGCGCGTCGCGGGCTGGCTAAAAACCGCAGCGAGGTAATTCGCGATTTGGTGCGCGATGCACTGGTCGAATCGCGCTCGGCCAACCCGGGCACAATCGTGATGGGCACACTCACGATCGTCTACGATCACCACTCAAACGACTTGCAGGACAAACTTCATGCCATCCAGCACGACTACTACGAGAACATCGTATCCACCATGCACGTACATGTCGACGCGCATTCCTGCCTTGAGGTGATCATCCTTCGCGGCGAGACATCGCTTGTGCAGAACATCGCAAACCTCATATCGGGAACAAAAGGCGTGCAGAACGGAAAGCTGGTTCTGACAACGATCGACGGCGCCTCTTGGCCAGCGTAAACAGGCCGGCATCTTCTTCGCAGCACTTTATCGAAAGGGATTCGAATGTCGAACGACACACAGGTAATGCTCGGACACGGCAGTGGTGGCTCGATGATGAAACGCATCATCGACGAGGTGTTTCTCAATGCCTACGGATCGACCGAGTTTGATCGCGGCGATGATGCAGCGGTGCTTCCCGGAACCGAGAAAGACCAGCGCCTTGCGTTCTCCTCTGATTCCTTCGTGGTCACTCCGCACTTCTTTCCCGGCGGCGACATCGGCCGACTTGCGGTCTGCGGAACCGTGAACGATGTGGCCACGACCGGCGCCATCCCGAAATACCTGAGCTGCGCCATGATCCTTGAAGAGGGATTCCCGATGGAGGATCTGAAGCGCGTTTGTCAGTCCATGGCCGAAGCGGCGAAAGAAGCCGGAGTGCAAATCGTCACCGGCGATACCAAGGTTGTGAACCGAGGTCATGGGGATGGCATCTACATCAATACCAGCGGCGTGGGCATCGTGCGCGAAGGGCTCGATCTTTCCGGCGCAAATTGCAAACCGGGCGATAAGGTTTTGGTCAGCGGCACGCTGGGCGATCACGGGATCACCATCATGAGCTGTCGCGAGGGTCTGAACTTTAAGACCGACATTCAAAGTGACGCCGCGCCGCTCAACCACCTGATAGCCTCCGTCATCGAAGCTGCGCCCAACACGCGCTGCTTCCGCGATCCAACCCGAGGCGGTATCGCATCCACGTTAAACGAACTCGCCGCCCAATCCGACGTTGACATCACGATCGAAGAGCAAGCGGTGCCCGTCAAAGATGCCGTGCTCGGCGCTTGTGAGATGCTCGGGTACGACGTATTCCAAGTTGCCAACGAAGGCAAAATGGTGTGCGTGGTTCCGCCTGAGGAGGCCGACAGCGCACTCGCTGCGATGAGAAACGATCGCTACGGCAAAGACGCAGCCATTATCGGAGAAGTCATTGAGGCCAAAAACGCGGATTCGGGATGCAAGGTCTACCTCAAGACCGCTTTCGGCAGCACGCGCATCCTAGATATGCTCGTCGGCGAGCAACTCCCCCGCATCTGCTAGCGCTTCGCACGCTTCCCGCTTGAAGACCGATCAGTGTGAATTCCGGCATCTTGAGATCACGGCTCCTGCACCGTCGACCGTTCTATTATCCAATCGTAGAAAAATCCGAATTCTCGCTATCGAGCGTCTTGAATCGTGGTAAATTGCCTCCATCGAGAATGTGATGTGTTGCATTGATCGCATGGACAGACGTCATTCGCGGACGAGGTAAGCGAAGAAACGCTGCGCGGTGATCACGCAACCGGTATTGCTTGTTGATAAAAGAGAAGGAGATTGAAATGTCACATCCAATTATCGAAGCAGACGAGTGCATCGGCTGTGGTATCTGCGTTGAAGCTTGCCCGCAAGAGGTTCTCGAGGTTGTTGACGGCGTAGCTGAGGTCGTTAAAGAGGATGCCTGCATCGCTTGTGGCGACTGCGAGGAAGAATGCCCGATGGGCGCCATCCCCGAGATCGTTGAGGACTAACTCTTTTCGATAAGCCGACAATCTGCTTGTCATATTAAAAGAGCCGCAGGGATTCTTTCCCACGGCTCTTTTTTTGTTCGTCAAGGACAGCGAATGGAGGATCAGTCTGGACGCAATACAATGCTGTCCCCTTTGGAAAACTCCAGCATCTAGAGCCCCTTTATAGGGACTCTAGATTAAGAGGCGCTTCCACACGACAAGTGTATTCGCCTTCCGGATCAATATCGATCAGCACGTGGCTTCCGTCGTGCATCTCGCCCTTGATGACCTTCTCCGCAATCCTGTCCACGATCTGACGCTGAATCAAACGCTTGAGCGGACGAGCACCAAACACCGGATCGTATCCATCGATAGCCAGATGCTCCATCGCAGCAGGAGTCACATCGAGTGTCACCTTGCGATCAGCAAGACGCCTGCGAACCTCTTCAAGCTGCAGATCGACGATCGGCTCGATAGTCGAGATGCTGAGCTCGTTGAACGTGACGATATCATCGATCCTGTTCAGGAACTCAGGCCTGAACGTCGCACGGAGTGCATCATTGATGCGCTGCGTGAACTCGGATAGCCTTTTCGCCGCTGCCTCCGGCGTCATCTTCGCCATATCCTCGATCATATCCCCCATGGTCTCTTTACCTGTGAGTTCGTTTTGATCGTACATTCCGCTCTCGATCGCATGGTCGCGAATGATCTGGCTTCCGACATTGGATGTCATTATGATGATGGTGTTCTTGAAGTTCACGACCCTTCCCTGACCGTCGGTCAGACGACCATCGTCGAGAACCTGCAACAGCACATTGAACACATCCGGATGCGCCTTTTCCATCTCGTCCAGCAAGACCACCGAATACGGGTGACGGCGAACCGCCTCTGTGAGCTGGCCACCCTCATCGTATCCGACGTATCCCGGAGGCGCTCCGATCAGTCTTTGCACGGAGAACTTCTCCATGTACTCCGACATATCGATGCGGATCATTGCCTTATCGGAGTCGAATAGGTATTCGGCAAGCGCCTTGGCAAGCTCCGTTTTGCCGACTCCGGTAGGTCCGAGGAACAAGAACGAACCGATAGGCTGCTCCGGATCGGAGAGTCCCGCACGGTTGCGACGGATCGCGCCTGCGACGACATTCACGGCCTCGTCCTGCCCGATAACACGCTTCTTGAGCTCTTCCTCAAGGTCGACAAGCTTCTCCATCTCCCCTTGCATCATCTTGGTGACCGGGATTCCGGTCCAAGTCGACACAACAGCGGCGATCTCCTCTTCGGAAACCTCCTCTTTGAGGATGGCGCCGGCCTCTTGACTCTGCGACAGAACACGCTCGGCCTCCTCCAGCTGCTGTTGCAACTGCGGAATACGAGCGAAACGAATCTCGGACGCGAGCGCAAGATCGCCCTCGCGCGTGGCGCGCTCCTCCTCAAGCTGAGCCGAATCGAGCTCCGCCTTCAAGTTCTGCACGCCAACGATGACATCCTTCTCGTTTTGCCAAGCCGCCTTCTGCTTGTCAAGCGCATCACGCGCATCAGCGATATCGCGACGCAGCTTCTCAAGGCGCTCCTTGGAAACATCGTCGGATTCCTTCATGAGCGCTTGCTCTTCGATCTGCATCTGAGTAAGATGGCGCTCGGCCTGATCGACTTCCTCAGGCATCGAATCTATCTCGATACGCAGACGGCTTGCCGCCTCATCCATAAGATCGATTGCCTTATCCGGCAAGAATCGGTCGGAGATATATCTATCGGAAAGCTCCGCCGCCGACACGATAGCGCCGTCCGTGATGCGGACTCCGTGGTGAATCTCGTACTTTTCCTTCAGGCCGCGAAGAATAGCGATCGTATCCTCAACCGTAGGTTCGTTGACCATGACCGGTTGAAAACGACGCTCAAGCGCTGCATCCTTCTCGACATACTTGCGATACTCGTCAAGCGTGGTAGCGCCGATCGCATGCAATTCACCACGTGCGAGCGCGGGCTTTAACATGTTGCCGGCATCAAGCGAGGAGTCGCCACCTGCACCCGCGCCGACGATCGTATGAAGCTCGTCGATGAACAAGATGATGCTGCCGCCAGATTCCTTCACCTCGCGAAGAACCGCCTTCAATCTGTCCTCGAACTCGCCGCGATACTTAGCTCCCGCCATCATCGCGCCTAGATCTAGTGAGATGATCTCGCGATCCTTTAGGCCTGATGGGACATCACCCGAAACGATGCGCTGCGCCAGACCCTCTACGATCGCAGTCTTGCCGGTGCCGGGCTCGCCGATGAGGACCGGGTTGTTCTTCGTGCGCCTTGAGAGTACTTGGATGGTCCGGCGAATCTCTTCCGAGCGCCCGATAACCGGATCGAGCTTGCCTTCACGAGCCTGCTGCGTAAGGTTCTGGCCGTACTGCTCAAGCGCCTCGAATTGCGTTTTGTCCGTTTGAGAAGTGACGCGCGTATCGCCGCGAAGCGTCTCATATGCCGATTCGATGTTCTTACGCGTGATGCCTGCACCAGAAAGGAGCTTGCCCGCCGCATCACTGCCCTCAGACAGAGCGATGAGCATATGCTCCGAGGTAGCGTAGCTATCGCCAAGCTTCTCCGCAATCTTTACAGCCTGATCGATCACTTTCAAAAATGCCTGCGAAGGAACGGCCATCGGCATTGCATTGCCTGTCGCCTTCGGCATCTTCGCTATTTCGTCTTCGATATTCTGCGCAAGCCAAACAGGGTCTGCGCCTATTCTTTTTATGATCGCCGAGATGTTGTTCTCATCGGCGTCGATCAGCGCTTTTAGGAGATGGATCGGCTCGATCATGGTGGCATCCACATCGGATGCGACACCCATCGCGTTTTGCACCGCCTCCTGCGCTGTTACTGCGAGTTTGTTTAAATTCATTTTTCCTCCAATAATTTTTAATTTATTAAAAATTATTCTGACGCTGCGGTTCCGACAGGCACCTGTCCTTGCCCCTTGTTTCGACCACTGCGTGGCACGAAGGCCACTTGGGTCGAAGGCGGGGCAATTACAGGCACCGGTCGAACCAGCTTTGCATCACCTCGCATTGCGGGATTAATAATGCAATGCTCGGAAGTTCGCTATCTCTACGGCGTCCTGTGTCAGTTCTTTTATTTATATTTAAAAAATTCAAAAGGACGCAGGTCGTTCGTAAAGATAGCGAGCGGCGCTCTGGTGGTTCAGATTTGCGGGAAAGACCGACGACGTGTACTTCGTTACACGAGGAGGTCTTGGACCGTGAAGATGAACCGCCGGGGTGCCGCGCAACGTCAATTCATTCCGAAAGCCGTTCTAGGCTTTCGGAATTAGACGCAGCGTCATACCGAAATTTATTTAATAAATTTCGGTATGTCAGCCATGCGCACCAAAGACGTAACCGTCATATGCGCTTCAAGCTCATGCACACGATCCGCCAAGCGCCGCACGCGTCTATGCAAACTGTCAAGTTCCTGATCGCGTTCTTCGAGACGCGATTGCAGATCCAAGATCCGAGTTACTCCTGCAAGGTTGATCCCTTCTGCAGTAAGCTCTTGGATCAGCTCCAACCTATCTATATCCGACTGCGAATACATACGTGTATTCCCGCTGGTCCTCTGTGGAGTAACGAGCCCTTTCTGCTCGTAAGCCCTCAAGGTCTGCGGATGAACGCCTGCAAGCTCGGCAGCCACACTTATCATATAGAGTGGGCGATTCTTATCGCCGTTTCCGCCTACCATGGTCTCACCGCCTCCGGAGTCGCAGCCAAGAACTCTTCCATCGCTTTCTTCTGATCCTCATTCATATCAACAGGCGTCTCCACCATGATCTTGACTTTCAGATCGCCGAAAGCTTCCGAGTTCTTGTTCTTAACATCCTTGGCGCCTTTGCCTTTCACGGTAAGCACCTTGCCATCTTGCGTGCCGGCAGGCACCTTCAATCGGATCTTGGCGCCATCAGGAGTTGGCACCACGATGCTGCACCCAAGCGCTGCTTGTGCAACGTTTATCGGCAACTCCATCAAAACGTCGGCTTTGTCGCGCTTGTAATACGGATGCTCGGTGATATGCGTGGTGATCAGCAGGTCCCCCGGCTCGCCACCGGATTCCCCGAGACCGCCCTTGCCTTTGTAGCGAAGACGTCCGCCGTCGCGCGCGCCCTGCGGGATCTTCACGTCGATCGTATCCGCCTCCGGCTTTCCGGGAATGCGAACCGTAACGCGCTTGTTGGCTCCGTTGAATGCTTCATCGAATGTCACATCGAGCGTCACGTTCATATCTTGCCCGCGCCTAGCACGATTGACGTTGAAGTCCCAGTCCGAACCGAATGCTCCTTCACCGTTACGGATGCTGTTCAGGATATCGGCCCAGTCCATGCCGCCAAAACCGCCACCGCCATCTGTGGTATAGGTGTAGGTCTGACCGCCTTGGCCACCGAAACCGCCTCCGAAGATATCCTCGTAGTTGAATCCGCCGCCACCGGCTCCGCCGTATGGTATGTGATTCTCGTTTGCGGTTCCGTAAGTGTCGTAGAGCTCGCGCTTCTTCTCGTCGGAGAGAACCTCGTAGGCTTCGTTGATCTCTTTGAACTTGGCCTCATCTCCACCCGCATCGGGATGATGCGTGCGTGCCAATTTGCGAAAGGCCTTCTTGATCTCGCTTTGCGACGCTGTGCGTGGAACGCCTAGCGTCTTGTAGTAGTCCGGTGTTGTCGCCATAGCGCTTACGCACCTCGCTTTCTATAAATCATTCCATCGACCGAGCCGAAGAAAGACGCAGGTACGAACTGTTCGACATCATAGATATGTCAAGCAAACCCGCACTCTTGAAACTCCGGACCCGATCGCGATCTTCCAATATCAGTCTTACTCGATATCTGTTTCTTCTTTGGGTCGATCCTGACCCCCGGTGGTGACGGTCACCATTGCTGGACGAAGAACCTTATTCCCAAGTTTGTAGCCCTTTTGGTAAACCTCGGCTACGGTCTCGTTGTACTTATCAGTGTCCTCGACGGTGCCGACCGCTTGCGCCTCAAGAGCGTCAAAGGACTCATCCACCGGATCGAGAACGGTAACGCCGTCTTTGGTGAGAGTATCGATGAACTTGGAAAGCACTGCCTTCACTCCGTCCAGCAATCCCGTCTCACCGTTCTTCTCCGCATAATCGATGCTTCTCTCAAGATCATCGATCACAGGAAGCAGGCTCATCACGAGCTTCTCAGCAGCGCGAGCCTTCTGCTCCTCCTGCTGCTCCTTCGTGCGCCTGCGATAGTTGTCCCATTCGGCGTGAAGGCGAACGTACTTGTCCTTCCACTCCGATGCCTCTTTTTGAGCCGCCTCTGCGCTGGCCTCGGCGCGAACCTCATCCATCGCATTGTCGACGACTGCCGCGGCCTCGGCTTCGAGCACCGCATCAAGAACATCTTCGGCAGAATCTGCGGACTCATCTGAGGCCGTCGTCGAGTCCTTCACCGAATCGGCATTCGCCGCTTTCGCATCGTTGGTTTCAGATGCGGCGGGTGCGCCCGAAGGCACACCCGTCTCGTTATCTTTGGAAGTAGCGGCGTTGTCCATTTTAGGATCAGCCATCATTACTTGCCTTCCTCTTCATCATCTTCGACTACCTCGTAGTCTGCCTCGAGGGTGTCATCGGCCGGAGCGGTCTCAGCTGCTGCTGCCTGTGCACCTGCACCTGCGCCCTCGGTCGAGTAGACGACCTCTGCCAGTTTGTAACCGGCCTGCTGCATCTTCTCGGTTGCTGCCTTGATAGCATCGATATCGGTTCCCTCAAGAGCGCTCTTCGCCTCGGCGATCGCGCTTTCAGCCTCGCTCTTAGCGTCTGCCGGAACCTTGTCTCCAAGCTCATCAAGAGTCTGCTGGGTCGCGCCCACGAGTGCCTCTGCGTTGTTGCGAACCTCGACCTCTTCGCGATGCTTAGCATCCTCTTCGGCATGCTGCTCAGCATCTTTGACCATACGATCGACCTCGTCGTCGGACAGTGCAGTCGAGCCGGAGATTGTGATCTGCTGCTGCTTGCCAGTTCCCAGATCCTTAGCGGACACATTCACGATGCCGTTCGCGTCGATGTCGAATGTGACCTCGATCTGCGGAACACCTCGACGCGCTGCCGGAATGCCGGTGAGCTGGAAGCGTCCGAGCGTCTTGTTGCCAGCTGCCATCTCGCGCTCGCCTTGCAGGACGTGCACCTCGACGGACGTCTGGTTGTCGGCCGCAGTCGAATAGATCTCAGTCTTGCGTGTCGGGATGGTCGTGTTACGCTCGATCATCTTGGTCATCACGCCGCCCATGGTCTCAACGCCAAGTGAAAGCGGGGTAACATCAAGAAGAAGGATGCCTGAAACGTCGCCCGACAAAACGCCGCCTTGGATAGCCGCACCCATTGCAACAACCTCGTCTGGGTTAACCGACATATTAGGCTTCTTGCCCGTGAGCTTCTCGACAAGCTCCTGAACAGCCGGCATACGAGTGGAGCCGCCGACAAGGATAACCTCATCGAGTTCGCCGGTCTTGAGGCCTGCATCTTTGAGCGCCTGCTCGACAGGAGCCTTCGTGCGGTCGAGCAGATCCTTGGTGATGCGCTCGAACTCTGCGCGCGTAAGCGTGTAGTCAAGATGCTTCGGGCCGGATGCGTCAGCCGTAATGAACGGCAGGTTGATGTTGGTCTGCGTAGTGGAGGAAAGCTCCATCTTCGCCTTCTCGGCTGCTTCCTTCAGACGCTGAAGAGCCATCTTATCCTCGCGAAGGTCGATGCCGTTATCAGCCTTGAACTTGTCAGCCATCCAGTCGATTATGCGCTGGTCCCAGTCATCTCCACCGAGGTGATTGTCGCCTGCGGTCGATGCGACCTCGAACACTCCGTCGCCAAGCTCGAGAACGGAAACGTCGAACGTACCGCCACCAAGGTCGAACACGAGAATCTTCTCGTCGTGGTCTGCCTTGTCAAGACCGTAGGCCAAAGCTGCAGCCGTCGGCTCGTTGATGATGCGCTCGACCTCAAGGCCTGCGATCTTGCCGGCGTCCTTTGTAGCCTGACGCTGTGCATCGTTGAAGTAAGCCGGAACGGTGATGACCGCCTTTGTAATGGTCTCACCAACCTGCTTCTCCGCGTCGGTCTTGAGCTTCTGAAGCACCATTGCCGAGATCTCCTCAGGGGTGTAAGACTTGCCGTCGATGTCGATAACAGCGCGGCCGTCCTTGCCCTTCTCAACCTTGTAGCTTACAGTCTTTTGCTCCTCAGGAGTCTCATCGTAGCTGCGGCCGATGAAGCGCTTAACGGATGAAACTGTGTTCTCCGGATTGGTGACCGCTTGGTTCTTCGCTGCCTTGCCGACCACGCGCTCGCCATCTTTACGGAAGCCCTCGACGGACGGAGTTGTACGATCGCCCTCGGCGTTGACGAGAATCTCAGGCTCAGAGCCTTCCATCACAGCCATTGCAGAGTTCGTTGTTCCCAAGTCGATTCCTAGAATCTTAGCCATTCTATGATTCCTCACTTTCGATCTGTAAATTTGCATGACATTTTAGTCTGCAGGTTTGCTTTTATTGTCCTTATAATAAAATCTAAGTCTCTCATTGTCAAGTTTCTTAACAAGAAATTTTGCAACCTTCGACACTTAGATGGCACTTTGCAATATTAGAAGCCTCAAACGACACATAATCCCAGTATCAGGCCTTGTTATCAGATGTTGGACATCTCGTTGCTAGTCCGTTGAATGTCGTTCCGTTACACAAAATGTGAAGAAATGATGTAGGAATGCAACCGTAAACTGCATACAATATAAGAGATCCGCTGATATATTCTTTAAGGTCATGGAGGCTAATGATGGCTGAGGGTCCGAACACTTCTAAATCTATGGAAACCGTCGATAACCCCAAAAATGACGGATTGACCGAAAATGCCGAACAAACCGAGAAGACTCATATCAGCGAGGGTGACGCAGCGCTCTCGCCTGCGGACCCACACGCGTGTTCATCTGCCGAAGATGGCGAAGCGGATGGAGCAAAGACTTCACCTGAAGCATCTGAGAGCAGCGAAGCAACCAAAGAAAGCGAGGCGGCTGCTACCGCTATTGCAAATACGCCATCGCCTGATGCCATAGATGCCGATGTCTCCGTCGATAAAGCCTCCGAAAGCACTGCATTCAAGAAGAAGATGCGCGCGCTCATAATTGCTGGCGTGGTCATCGTTTTGGCAGCGCTGATCTCAGGCGGCGTAATCTTAGCCAACTTCTTTGACGAAAACAGCCTAAGACAGCAAATGGCTGATAAACTTTCAAACGACCCAATCGTCTCCGAACTCACGCTTACAGGCGAGATATTCAATGAAAGCGACTTCAAAGTCGACGACATCCAAATCGATAGCCTCAGCCATTCAATGTTTTCCGACAAAGCATCCGCCAATGTCCTTGCCCTCATCAAGAACGACTGCATTCAGGGCTACAATCGCTATGAGCTTTCCTTCGAAAAGACCAGCGGTGCTTGGGAACTTGCGAGCGCGGAGTTGCGATCTGCAGACTATGTTCCATATGCGCCGATATCCGACGAAATCGTACTTAATCATCTGCCGCAGCTTATCGCGCAGGTCGACTCCATGAATGAAAGTATCGGCTATTACCCGATTGATCTTGCAAACTATTACGGTGAAGGTACACAGGCCGAGATTATCTCTAACGAGGCAAGTGGCTATAACGACAATATTTCCATAAGTATCTCTACAGATCGCGACGGAGTAACACTCGAAGGCGAATTCACTATAGATCTGCTTTGGAACACGACAAAAGACAAAGATCCAATGTGGACAACCGCCTATGCCTCTGCTACGTCAGACACTTACCTTCAGATCGGCTCCATCCTACATGAAGGCGTTTTCTCCTATGCCAACGAAGCTGATCAGGCTGACTCTAGAAACCAAAATGTGGCATGGGATCAGTTCTTTACACACTACCTCCCCGACGTAAGATTCGGCAAAAGCGGCAAATATGCACTAATCGGTTTTGAGAACATACCGAACAACAGTGTGGATATGGAGTTCAAGATCACACGTGATGACACGGGAGAGGTAATCTATCAATCGGAGAGGATCGCGCCGAACCATTGCCTAGATGCCATTGCGCTTGCCACCCCACTTGAAGCCGGAACATACCCCGCAACGATCACGATAACATCATACGAACCTGGGACGGATAGGCTGATCAGCATGAATAGCACGTTGTCTGAACCGATAACCCTGACAGTAAGCGACTTAGATCTGCCATTTTGATACTGATTTTGCTCCCCTGAACTCCCCTGAACTTTTGGGCCTGCCCTTAGCGTTTCAGCAAAGGCAGGCCCCTTTCATAAGCGCCATTCCTATGAGCGCTGGTTTTGCATGATCTATGCATGGCATATGCATGATCTATGCATGAGATGCCGAATCAATGTTTTTCATCACCGAATCAGCATGCTCGATGCAACCTGATCAGCCACATCGTCGCCACACAGTGCCCTTACGATTGCGATGCCAAACTCAAGAGCTTGGCCGGGGCCGCTTGCTGTGATCAGATTATCATCAACAACAACGCTTTGTCCGGTCAGATAGACACCTTGCGGAAAGCCCTCTTCGCATCCCGGATAACACGTAACCTTCCGGCCTTCCAAAAGCCCCAGCTCGTTGAGCACAGTGGGGCCTGCACAGATCGCAGCCACATGCCTGCCGATAGCCATCGATTCAACAAGCGCTTTTGAGAGCTTGTCTGATTTTTTGAGATTGTCGACTCCAAGCCCTCCGCCTGGAATGACTATCGCATCGAATGTCGAAAGATCCATATTCTCATCGAGCGCCTCGGCTTCAACCACGATACCTTGGGCCGACTTGACCTGAACAGATGGCATCACCGATACAAGTTCCACCTCTATTCCCGCACGCCTCATGCAATCGACCGGCGCGATCGCCTCGATAGGCTCGAAACCTTCTCCAAGCATAACTGCCACTTTTTTGGACATACAATCACCTGTCCTTTCACTGTCTTCATTTGCATTTCTATGTTCAATCCGCCTTTGGCGAATGAGAACCGCAATCCAACCGAACAAAGCGCCTGCGACGGCAAGCAAAACCCATCCGAAACCCACAGGATAAAGCGGAAACCAATCCAGTGGGATTGTTGTGATGATGCCATCACTGTAAAGCTCCAACGCAAGACCGCCCAGAAACGCGCCGAGAGCTGCACCTTGATAGATCGCGCGCGATCGTATATGCCTGTGAAACAGAAGCATGATGACAACCACGATGAATGGAGGGTAGATCACTCCAAGCACCGGATCGGCAAACTGGATGATATTGTCGAGCCCTACATCGCATATGATCGCACCGATGATGCAATCGGCTATGAGCAGCGTATTGTACGAGATCTTACCGCCCAGCATCTCGCTGAAGAAATCCGCTGCTGAGCTGACAAGCGCAACAGCGGTCGTCACGCAGGCCAGCATGACGACCGCGCTCAAAAGAATCAAGCCAGGCTCCCCAAGAAGCGCCTGCACTATAGCCACCAGCAGATCGACCTGCGACATCGAACTACCTAGCGCTGACGAAGTAGCGCCAAGATAGGTAAGCCCGCCGTAGACGATGCCCAGCATCAAAACGGCACCTATGCTGGCGCGCGCAAGCAGCGTAAGCCTCTCACGACCTTCCGGATATCGCTTCACAATTGCCGAATCCAAAATGATGATGGAAAACGCAGCCACGCCCAGAACATCCATCGTTTGATATCCCGCGCGCACGCCTTCCTCAAAAACGTTGCCGATGTGCGGCAGCTCGATCGGTCCGAGCGGATGAACGATGCCGACAACAATCAGAACGACCACGCCTACCATCAACGTCGGCGTGAAGAATTTCCCGATGATGTCTACCACGCGCGACTTGCGGCACGCAAGCAGGTAGACCACCACGAAGAACACAACAGAAAACGCCGCAAGATAGGAATTCGCATCTTCACCTATATATGGAGCAACCGAAAGCTCGAAGGTTGTGGCTGCTGTTCTTGGCATAGCGAATATGACGCACAGGCAAAGCATCGCTGCTGTGTTGAGAATAGCGCTACCCGTCTTGCCAAGCGCATGATCGAACGCGTGACGCGGGCCGCCGACCGAGTTGACCACGAAGACCCCAAGGCAGGACAAGACGGCATCCACCATCACAAACCCGATGAATCCCCACATCCAAAGGTCGCCGCTCTCTTGCCCAAGCGTAGGCGGAAAGATCAGATTCCCGGCGCCGAAGAACATAGCGAACAGGGCAAACCCGACGATCGTCGAGTTCTTGGCCAGTGTCAGGCCTGATCCTGTGCTGCCCTTGCCCATCATGCATCCTTCTTCTTAACGCCGTCGGCTCTCAAAGCTGTCGAGTTTCGCCTAGCTTCGTTCGACTCCGATCTAGCTTCGTTCGACTCCGATCCAACTTCGCCCACAGAGCCTGCAGCCGCAAAGCCCGACGCTTGCCAAAAACTCACATCCATACATGCATCTATAATAGATAGCAATCGCTGTGCAGTATGAAGTTGTTGCCCATTTCGTAGGGATATGGTTGACGATACGCCACCAAACAAAGGAAGAGAAATGATCGATCCCGCCACAAGCGCCCTTCTGATGATAGACATGCAAAACGGATTCATAGATGAAGCCTCTTCGCTGTGCGTCGCGGGAGCAAGAGCCTCCATTCCTGCGTGCGCCGATGCGCTTAAGGCGGCCCGAAGCGCCGGAATGGATATCTTCCACATCAGGCGAGAATACGCCGCGGACGGCTCGGACGTGGAGCCAGTAAGGCATGATATCTGGCTTGCAGGCGGGCGGGCGCTATGCAAAGAAGGAGATGACCCGAAAAGCCTTGACGCTCCGGAAGAGCTCGAGCCGCTTGAGGGAGAGAACATACTCTACAAACCACGTTTCTCCGCGTTCTTCAACACCGAGCTTCACGAAAAGCTAAAGGTGCGCGGGGTGAGCACTATCGTCCTTATCGGAACCACAACTCCGAACTGCATTCGCACAACCTGCTATGACGGCCTTTCGCTCAACTACGACGTCGTGATCGTTGAGGATGCTACATCATCGCGCACGCCCGAAGTGCAGCGCGCCAACATCGAAGACATGGACTACATCGGGGCAACAATTTTAAGTTCCCGTGAATTCGCAATGCAGCTTGGCGTATAAAACTTCAAAGCGAAATCGAAAACAGACGGGAAACGGAGTCGCGGAAACGAAATTGCGAAGCGAAATCTTCCCACTTTCAGACAACACACGCGACCGAAAGGATCGGATACAGATATGCATGATAAACAGAAAGATCTTTTGAATCACGAAAGGGTTATCAAAATACATGCGCCTAAAAGGGATGGCGACAAAGTAGTACGCCCATCTGATGCCGATCCCGTCTTTCCCACTGAAAGTGAATACGAGATCGACAAGGGCGAAGACAGCCCTTCGCGCAGGAAGTATCCCGGCTTGATCTGGGCGATCATCGCTGTGGTGGCGGCTGTGATTCTATGCATAGCACTCGCACAGGCAGGCGACTGGATGTCGCCGCAGGAAGCGCAAAATGTGATGGACGCAGAGACGAATGCACAGATCGTGCCCGAGGATGAACCAACACCTCAACCCGACACTTCGACCTGATAAATGGTGCTCCTTCATCCAACAGTTAGAATCACAGCGAAAGACCCTCGGATCATCTCCAAGGGTCTTCTTCGTATTCGGGTTCATCTGCGGGTCTGTCGGAATATGGATCGTATCCGTCATCGTCCTCATTGGCTGGCCGCCTGTAATCATCGCGTTCATCCATAACCAAACGCATCCTTTCTTCGAATGGCAATATTATGCGCGCCCGAGCCTAGCTTGAAAAGCATTACGGCAAATCTTTTCCCGAACCCGCACATCCCCCGCAAACATCGCACACTCGAAGATCGGCTCGTATAAGAGAATCTATGCACGGTAGAATAATTAACGCAACCAGCGGTTGCGCCAGTAAACCAACGGTTTTTTCGAAATTGACTATAGAAGATGCTAGTGCAACCGAAGCGATTCAAATAATGTGAGGAGCGATTCGATGCTGGAATATGGAAAACGGAAAGGCAGCGCAATGAACATCGAAATCGCTCAGAGACTATATGAGCTTCGACGCAAGCATGGTTTCAGCCAGGAATCGCTTGCTGCAGCACTCGGCCTGTCAAGGCAGGCGATATCAAAATGGGAGCGATCCGAGTCGGCTCCCGATATGGGCAACCTCATAGCTTTGGCCGATCTCTACGACATGACGATAGATGAATTGATTCGCCCGTGCGACGAAAGTGCAAAAAGCAAAGAGAGCGAGATCGTGGAGGACGAAACATTAGAGGTCGAAGAGGTTGAAGAGATTGCAGATATAGATGCGGCTTTGGAAGATGAAGACATCGTTGAGGCTGCTGAAGTCTATGAAACATGCGACTCTGTCGAAGTGGTTGAAACAGTCGAGACCGTCCAAGCTGCGAACACGACAGTCGCCAAGACAGCTGAAGTGCCGACTGAAACGGCCACGACCGAACCGACCGATGTCACAACAGCCAAAAAAACCACGCCAGATGTGAAACAGGTCGTCGCACACGGGCATATCTACACGCGACCGGCATCACCTGCACGTCCGCGCTGCAAACTTCGCCGCATACCCTATCCCTTGATCGTCACTATCATATTCTTGTTTATGGGGCTTTTAATTTCCTTTTGGGAATACCTCTGGCTTTTCATCACCATTCCCTTCTATTACTGGATCGCGCGCATAATCGAGCGCGACCCGAAATTTCTTGCAGAACACGGCTTTAACGCAGACGGCTCCTACAACAGTGTCGGCTCATCCGGTGCCAATAATGTTGCCAAAAGCTCAGCCGGAACCGTAACTGAAACCGCAACCGAAACCGTAACTGAAACTACAAGCATCAAGGAGGCTGAATGATGTCACGTCTCACAAGAAGCTCTTATACAAAGATTACGCTTATCACCATTTTGTGCCTCACAATCTGCGGCACGCTCACCGGTGCCATCCATTTTGTTGAAAGGTTTATAAATCCATTGGGAAGCGATTGGGGCAATGACGACAACACATCAACCGGAAGCTTCACCATCGATGCATCAACGATAAATGACATCTCGATCAGCTGGGCAGCCGGGAAAGTTACCGTGAAAGTGGTGGATGACGAAGAGACAAACGGTCTGATTCAGGCAAGGGAGTCCGAGCGTAGCAGACCGGCTCTTCGCTGGCGCAATGTGGGCGGCAAACTTGAGATCGATTACGGCAACGTCATGAGTCTTCTCAGCTGCTCCTTCTTCAATTTCAATACGAAGGAGCTTACGCTTTTGATCCCTGAAAGCTATCGCGACAAGCTGAATTCATTCAGCCTTGATACTGTTTCGGGCGAGCACGTCTTAAGCGGGATCGGCTGCAAGAATCTCAATGTTCACCAAGTGTCCGGCAACGTACACTTTGAGGATTTCTCCGCTCAAAATCTTACTACAAAGATTATTAGCGGAACGTTTTCATACAACGGCAAGCTTGCTGGTGCGCTCGACGTTGATCAGACATCAGGAAATACGACCTTTGATATAAAGTCGTCCAACCCTGACTCCGCCAAGGTATCTCTCACATCGGGCGACATGCGGCTTTTGGTTCCGAATCCGAATTTCTGTGTCGAGCTTGATAAGGTATCGGGAAGTTTCGCAAGCAACTACGATCTCATGACAAAGGGCAACACTTACTATACTTCAGAGGCGCTGAGAGCCATGAGCGGTTCGGACGTAAATCATAACACGAGCGATACGCACAACGCGGATGGCCCGGATGGGTTAGATAAGTTGAATGGCGCGGATAACTCGCATGACTCAACCGCCTCGAATGGCTCAGCGACATCGAGCGATACTTTCAAGATACGCGCGCATATGGTGAGTGGACACCTCGCGATCGACAAATCAGCGTAAAGACACCGCGCCCGCGTCTACCATGAGATACAATCCGAAATGTCTATGGACATTAAGAACGGGAGCTCCGCCGCAGAGAATTCTCGGCAGCGCCACCGCTTGACAAGAAACGACATCGGCCGACTCCGGTGTCTATTCGATCGGAGAGCGAATATGGAACAGGGCATTAGCACCAAGGCAGCTGAAATTGCCAATGAGAGCGCCGAAAATGCCGCCGAAACCAAGAGATATGTCATCGCGCTTGATCAGGGCACCACATCCTCACGCGCGATGCTGGTCGATCGACAAGGTCACATCGCCGGGCGCATGCAGCGCGAGTTTCCGCAGATCTACCCGCATCCTGGCTGGGTCGAACACGATCCAGCTGACATCCTCTCCTCGCAACTCGGAGTATTGACAGAGCTTCTTCTTTCGAACAATGTCGACGCATCGCAGATCGACTCGATCGGGATCACAAACCAACGCGAAACGACGCTTGTTTGGGACCGCGAAACGGGCGAGCCACTCTATAACGCTATCGTGTGGCAGTGCAGACGTACCTCATCAATGATCGACGCGCTTTGCGAAAACCCTGTCATCGCTAAGACTATCACGGAAAAAACAGGCCTTGTTCCCGATCCGTACTTCTCCGCCAGCAAGATCGCATGGATCCTTAACGAAGTTCCCGGTGCTCGCGAAAAAGCCGAGGCAGGTCGACTCGCGTTTGGCACTGTGGACACGTGGCTCTTATGGAAGCTCACATACGGTAAAGTCCACGCCACCGATATGACCAATGCCAGCCGCACCATGCTCTACAACATCCATACATGCAAATGGGACAGCTGGCTACTCGACCTGTTCAACATCCCAGCCTCCATGATGCCTGAGGTCAAACCCTCCGCATCCGAATTTGGGATCACCGCCAACCCCGGCATCATGCAAGGTATTCCCATCTGCGGCATAGCAGGCGACCAGCAAGCTGCGCTATTCGGTCAGCGTTGCTGGGAGAAAGGTGACGCGAAAAACACCTATGGCACCGGTTGCTTCCTTCTCATGAACACCGGACGCGACGCATGTCGAAGCAAGCACGGCCTCGTCACGACAATTGCAGCCGTTGCTCCTGATGTCGATGAGGTTCACTACGCGCTCGAGGGAAGCGTTTTCATGGCCGGCGCGCTGATGCAATGGCTGCGAGACGAGCTCGGCATCCTAGACAATGTTGCGGATTCGAGCGAAATCGCCGAGAGCGTTGCCGATACCGAAGGTGTCTATGTGGTTCCCGCCTTCACGGGCCTCGGCGCTCCGTGGTGGGACTCCGAAGCACGCGGGGCGATCTACGGACTGACGCGCGGAGCAGGCCGAGCGCATATTATCCGCGCTTCACTTGAATCGCTTGCCTATCAGGCCCATGACCTGCTTAACGCAATGGAAGAAGATGCAGGCATCAGGCTGCGCTCGCTCAACGTCGACGGCGGTGCATCCGAGAACGATTTCCTGATGCAATTCCAATCCGACATCCTTGGCCTTCCGGTCAGACGTCCGGCGGATGCCGAGGCCACCGCGCTCGGAGCAGCCTATCTATCGGGTCTCACCACCGGATTCTGGAAAGATTTAGACGCATTGCGTTCGCTTCCGCGAAGCGAGGTTGCCTTCAATCCGTGTAAGACCGAGGCTTGGAGAAATCGGCTTCTTGAAGGCTGGCACGCTGCTATCAGGCGAACGCGTTGAGCCCGGATTCACTGCGCTACTTCAGACGGAACTTCATATACACCGGATTGTGATCCGAATATGCGAAATCTAGGTCAAGCGTTGACTGCTCCAAGCACTCCACGTTGTCCGAATAGATGAACGCATCCATCACCCATCGGTCGTTCGTTCCGTCATAGGGACGACCGGCATCGCGGCATGTGGCCGCCGAATCGAATGTTCCCTCATCGAGCAGCGCCTTACATGCCACTGTGAAGCCTTCGGGCACGCTCGCAAAATCGAATGGCTTTGCCCAGCTTGCTTCCGTGTCTGTTTTATTGTCGAAGATTTCGTTTGAAATGCCGATCATATCATGGTTAAAATCTCCACCGGCGATGACGAAATTGCCCGCATCGCGCGCCTTTTGCATATCAGCGAACAGCATATCGCGCTGACCCTTCATGATGGATTCATCAGCGCCATATGCAGAAAGATGCACATTGAACAGCACAAGATCGACACCGGATGATGTCGGTATCCGACTGATTGAATAACATCGATCCAGATCGAGAAACTTACTGAAACCTTCTGAGATCGGAAGACTACGACGCGTGGTGTCGGCGATCAAACAATCGGAAAACGTCGCAAGCCCAGCCTTGTTCGCGCCGTGCGGAGCGTATGGAGGCCAAGCCAGATATGGTGAATCGTAGTTTTGGACGAAGACCGAATCGTCGCCGAAAAACTCAGAGCGGAGAAGTTCATACTCGTTAACATCGTGGCTGCGCGTGCCTGCCACATCCACCTCTTGGAACAGCAGAAAATCTGTATCAAGCTCCTTGATCGCTTCCGCCGTGCCCTTAATGTTGTCCTCCACGTACTGCGCGCTTTTGGCCACAGAGCCGCTTCCGCCATCCATGAAGAAATCGAAGTCAGGACCGTACGCGCCGAATCCTAAGTTCGATGCCACGACGGTCAATTCAGGAGAAGATCCATCATCGGATGCGAGGTCGATCCAATAGTTCAACTCGGCCGCCGGATCCTTTGGCGCGTCAGCCTCGATCGAGATCGAATCGTCCAGCCTGTAGTAGCTCAGCATTACATAGGCAACGTAGCCGCCCACGATCAGCGCGATCGCAGCAAGGAGCGCCCCCACGCTAATGGCTACCTTCTTCGCTACGCCAATCTTCTTCTCGGCCATCTTGCCCGCCTTTCAACCGATACCCGCGTTCGATTCGTACAAACACCGCCAAAAGCGGCGTTTTCATTTTGTCTGAATGATCTATCTCTGCTTCAGGATTGCTCCCTCATGCGCTCCATGATGTATTTCCTAAAACACGAATCGGGTTATAGGGAATTTCATGTACTAAAAGTAATGAAAATAATATATTAAACTCAAAAGATTGAGTTTTGAGCGCGACGGTTTCAAGCGGTTATCACACCATCAGTTGATGGGAGAATGATTGTAGAATGCGGAACGAAAGTAAAGTGAGATAGAACCCAAAATTTCCGTCTCATTGAATCATATAGAAAGCCGTGAGGCTTTTTTAAATAACAGAGAGTTGTTGCAAGATGCAACCAGCGTAGATGCGCATGCAACCTTCATGCGCATCTATGCTTACAACCGACTTACGAGGTGAATCCCAAACTTTCAAGCCAACTCGCAACTTCTTGGGTCGTGGCACTGCTTGAGAAACGATGGCCTTCCACCCAGTTACCGCCATCGGACATATCCTCCAGTAACTCGGCGCTGCTTCCAAGACCCGATGAGGCCGAAGATGCGCTTGAGGCCTCAGTTGGCGAGCATCCGACAAGGGAAAGCGCTGACGCACCGAACAGAGAACATGCGGCAACGAGTCCTACGGCCGAGCCGAACGTCTTCAATGCCTCACGACGCGTGAGTGCACGAGCATTCGCCTGAGCATTAAGTGAGTTTCTTGATGATCTCATATCCTTCGTGGTTGATCCTTTCATTCGTTGTGCTTCTCTTGTTTTAGTAGCGGTTCTTCAATTCCTTCTATTCGCCTCATCGTAGGATTCATATTGCCTACCGTCACATCAATGCGGGAGTCTTGATACGTTCAGTCTCTATAACTTGCGGGTTATAAAGACAGCTGCATCATGGGATTAGCAACCAGCCTAGGACATAATATTCCATAAGAGACAATGTGTCTATTATTCCGAATCATATCGCTTGCCATAGCATTAACGATGTAACCGACTTGGCAACATATCTAGTAGATACAGGGACGAAATTTCATCTCCCAAATCCCGATGCATTATGTGATAATGTCATCTCCCAATTTCAACTAGCACGTCTCATTCCGACGGCTTACCTGCTACACCTGTCCACTTGATCTCCTAAGGAAGACACTTTGCAAGATAGCTTTCAGATACGCATCGCCACCGTTGATGATGCGCCGGAAATTCTTAATATTTATAAAGGCTACGTCGAAGGCACTGCAGCGACCTTTGAACACACCGTGCCCACGCTTGCAATGATGCGCGAAATGATAGAGACAACCCTTAAAGGCTTTCCGTTTCTTGTTGCCGAAAGAGTGGCTTTGGCTTCCGAGTTGCAAGACGATCGTCCGGCCAAGAAGATCATCGGCTACAGCTATGCGGGAAGTTTTCGCAAGCGCGAATCGTATGTTTGGTCGGTCGAGTGCTCGATATACGTCTCGCAAGACGAGCGCGAAAGTGGGGTCGGACGTGCGCTGTATTCCGCCCTTGAGCATGCTCTTCGCGAGATGGGCATCCTGAATCTTTACGCGTGCGTAGCATTTGCCGATGAACCCGACGAGCACCTCACTGATGCCTCTATCCGTTTCCATGAGAAGATGGGATTCTCCGAGATCGGTCGATTCCCAAAATGTGGAAGCAAATTCGGAAAGTGGTACGGCATTCTCTGGATGGGAAAGACGATCGGCGAGCATGCGACCAACCACCCCGCTCCGCGTGCATTCTCAGAGCTTTAACGTCTGTGTCCGCATCGCGCTGCCTGCCCTGTTGCAGAAACTCCATCGAGAGCTCGCCCCTGCAACACCCTGAAACATCGCTCGGAATAATGCATCGCGCAACCAATTGATGCGTCGGCGCTCTCACTTTGTTTTATCTGCTCGGCATCAACTATAATGAGGCAAAACAACACGAAGGGAAACAGATGTACGGACTTAAAACTGAAAGCAGCTTCGACGCATCCCATTTTCTCACCGACTATCACGGCAAATGCGAGAACCTGCACGGACACCGTTGGCGAGTCGTGGCCTATCTCGAAGCGGAAGCGTTGCAAGCCGAAGGTACCTGCAAAGACATGGTCGTCGACTTCGGCGATTTCAAGGCCGCTCTGCGCGAACTTACTGAAAGCCTCGACCATCGCTTTCTCATAGAGCAGGGCTCGCTCGGCGCGGATACGCTCGCCTGCCTTGAGCGCGAAGGGTTCTCGCTTCTCACAATGCCGTTTCGCACGACGGCCGAAAACCTTGCGAAGTGGTTCTTCGACAACTTGACTAAAAAAGGCCTTCCCGTGGCGCAGATCGACGTCTATGAAACACCCAACAACTGCGCGTTTTACCGCAAGGACAACCGCGAAAGATAGCTTGCATGCTAACCTTGGATGCCTCGGGTAACAGACCTATAGCTTCGGCGCGCACCTTTCCCGTTGTCGAAAGATTCGTCTCCATCAACGGCGAGGGTCTTCAAAGTGGACGCGTGGCGGCGTTCATTCGTTTTGCGATCTGCAACCTGAAATGCAACTGGTGTGATACCCGTTGGGCGAACGATCAGACCGCAGCGGATGCCGCCGAGAAACTTTCAATCGACGAGATCCTTAACTGGGTGCGTCAGACAGGCGTATCGGCCGTCACCCTTACAGGCGGCGAACCTCTTCTGCAAGCCGGACTTGCCGATCTCGTACAGGCGCTATTGCGTGTGAACGATCCACATCCGCTTCGGGTGGAGATCGAAACGAACGGCTCGCGCGACATCTCTGCGATGCACGCATTGCGCACTGAATGCGAAAAGGCCGGCGCGCCGGGAAGCCTGCACTTCACGCTCGACTGGAAAACACCCGGTGCCGGCAAAGCTGCATGCGACTCTATGGACCTGACCAATCACGCTCTTCTGGATGATCGCGATGCGGTCAAATTCGTCGTGGCATCCCGAACCGATCTGGAATTCGCGAAGCGCAGCGCGGACGATGCGAAGCTATGGGATCGCTGCCAAGTTCTACTTAGCCCCGTTTGGGAAAGCATAGAGCCTTCTGAGATCGTCGATTTCATGGTGGCACATCACATGGATCGCGCCCGCCTTCAACTCCAGATGCACAAGATCATCTGGCCCGATGTGAACAAAGGAGTATAGATAGTGAACCGTGCAAATGATACCAAGCCCGCAAGAGCGCTTGTCCTGTGCTCTGGTGGCGTCGATTCGACAACCTTGCTCGCAAAAGCCGTGAAGCTTTTCGGAGCGCAAAATGTCGTCGCGCTCTCCATTTCTTATGGCCAAAAGCATCTTCGCGAAATGGAAGCCGCAAAAGCTGTGGCCGCACACTACGGCGTTGAGCAACGCTTTTTGGATCTGGCCGCGATCTTCGCTGATAGCAGCTGCTCGCTTCTCTCGCATTCCGATGCCGAGATTCCGCATGGAGCCTACGGTGAGCAACAGGACATAACTGATGAGACGACCGTAAGTACATATGTGCCTTTTCGCAACGGACTTTTTCTCTCGTCAGCTGCCTCGATGGCGCTGTCGATGGGTTGCTCGGTCGTGTATTACGGAGCGCATCGCGATGACTGGGCCGGCGCTGCCTACCCGGATTGCTCGCCGGAGTTCGTCGCTGCGATGGGAGCGGCCATTGAAGAGGGCACCGGGGGCGAGCTTCGCCTTGAAGCTCCGTTCGTGAATGCATCGAAGGCCGATATCGTGCGTGAGGGCCTTGAGCTCGGCGTTCCTTATGAGCTCACATGGTCTTGCTACGAGGGCGCAGATGAACCTTGCGGTGAGTGTGCCACATGTATCGATCGCGCAGAGGCGTTCGCCGCAAACGGGGTGAGCGACCCGGCATTGAAGCGCTGAGTTGTTTAAGAGACGGATGGAGATATTATGAGCAACACAAAGCCTACCGCACAGACAAACGCAGGTCGCAGCGAAGAGGAAGCCCGTGAAGGCGGAATAAACCTACTCGGCAACCGGCATGTAAAGTATCCCACCGATTACGATCCCAGCGTGCTTGAGACGTTCGAGAACAAGCACCCGGGAAACGATTACTTCGTGAAGTTCAACTGCCCTGAATTCACAAGCCTCTGCCCAATCACTGGCCAACCGGATTTTGCCACCATCTACATATCGTATGTTCCGGATATCAAGATGGTCGAGAGCAAAAGCTTGAAGCTCTATCTGTTCAGCTTCAGAAACCACGGCGATTTCCATGAGGATTGCATGAACATCATCATGAAGGATTTGATCGCGCTAATGGATCCTAAGTACATCGAGGTGTGGGGCAAGTTCACCCCTCGCGGCGGGATCTCGATCGATCCGTATTGTAATTATGGACGCGCGGGGACTCGCTGGGAGGAGGTCGCTTGGCAGCGTCTGTCGCAGCACGACCTTTATCCGGAGAAAGTCGACAACCGTTAAGGTTGCTATCTCGCCTCGATTGTAGGGGCGGAATCGAGATCCTGCCCCTACAATGCGCGAGGATGTTCCCCTTGCATCATTTGCAATTGGGAGAGGTCCAGTGTAGGGGCAGGATAAAATCCTGCCCCAATGTTTCAGCTAGTTACTAGTTTCAACCTGCAACACAAATGATCCTTCGCTACGCTCAGGATGACAAACGGCAAGCAAGCGCTTTTGGTTCGAAGCGACAGGCGTGACAATAAAGTCATGCTATGATATCAATGCTATCTATGCTATCATTGATATCATATCTAGAATCATTTCCAGAATGAGCAAAGTCTCCAAACGGCACAACCATCTTCGATACAGACAGTGAGCGATATCATGCCAAATCTACTCATAAGGGATTTAAGCGAAGTCACGAAAAGACAACTCGCCATTCGTGCGGCAGAGCATGAGAGAAGCCAGCAGGCAGAAGCGCTGGCTATCCTAGAAGAGGCACTAGAGCCAAAAAGCGCATCTTGGTTTGATGCGCTACGCGAAACCGCAAATAATGTCGGCGGAATCGAACTTCCGACGCAAAAACGCCACAGTCCTCGCATAACGGGAATCTTGTTATGAAAAACTACGTCGTCGACACAAACGTCATCTCTGAAAGCATAAAACCAAATCCAAACTCGGCAGCCATCTCGTGGCTTGAAAGCAATTCCAAATCGCTGTATTTAACGAGCATAACGATCGAGGAATTGCGCTTCGGCGCATTGATGATGCCTAAAGGCAAGAAACGAAAAGCGCTGGAAGGCTGGATAGACTCGCTGTCGCAAACCTTTTCACGAAAGATCCTGAGTTTCGATACCCAAGCGGCCGAGGAATGCGCCAAGTTTCACGAAAAGGCGATATCAAGCGGAAGAACTCCGACCATAGAGGATCTCATGATTGCTGCAGTCGCAAAATGCAATGATTGCATCGTGGTCTCACGCAATGTGAAAGATTTCGAGTACTTGGATATCGAAGTTATAAATCCATTCGACGCGTAAAATCGGTTGATCTATATCGGGCTACCACGAATCAGCCTGATGCTGGATTTATCGGCTTTGGTTTAAAACAGCATGGAGTGAAACAGCGAGCGATCTGTAATACAAAAAGATCCTTCGCTGCGCTCAGGATGACAACGGCAAGCAAGCGCAAAGCGGCGAGGGCCGTTCGAGCGACTAGGCATCTCAACGATCATTTCATACAACCCAGCAGCTAGATCCTTCGCTACGCTCAGGATGACAAACGTTTAGCAAGCGCTCTTGCCTCAAAATGACATCGGTAGATATTTCAAATGACCCGCAATACAAAAACGAGCAACATGGGACAGGATTGCATCCTGTCCCTACAATGTAACGTCCACAATTGCCCATGTCAGGGGACGGGGATGATGGCATATTCAGAGTGGTACATAAACACTCAGCAAGTGCCTTCGGTGAAATATGACGCTAATTGAAACTAGGTACGACCTGCAATACAAAACAAACGTCATGGGGCAGGATTCTTTCCGCCTAGAAATGATGTCTCAGGTTGACACACGGGCACACTTTACACACACTCTGCAGCGTTCCACTCACTCACGTAATGCACTCGGCGCGAATTCAAAATGTCGCTTAAATGCGTTACAAAAACTGCTTTGATGACGATAGCCCAACATCGCCGCAATCTCACCTATGCTCATATCGGTTGTGACAAGAAGCTCAGCAGCCTTGTTCATTCTCATAGACCTCAGATGCTCCCCTACGCCTTCGCCACGCACTTTCCGAAAAGCCTCACTCAATGTGCTTTTGCTCACATAAAGCGCACCCGCGAGGTCGACTAGAGTAAGCTCGTCCGCTATCCTCTCCTCCATAATCGCAATCGCCGCATTTACAAGCGCTTCTTGCGAACCACCTGAATCCGCACCGTTTAATTCATCAAGAGAAATCTTTTGGTGACGCCTCAAATATGCAGATACAGTAAGAGACAAAGCCTCAAAGGCCTTCTGTGCATATCCAAAATGCTCGTTTTCCGTCATGTTATTCGCAGGCTTCATCCATGCGAGACGCTGTTTCACTCCGGCTAAGAACTCATTTGGCCTTGTATCGATAAGCGCTTCCTTTGCTAAATCGGGATCAATTCCGCAAATCGCATAAAGATACTCAAAGTATTCAGGCATAAAGCAAAGCGTAGTTGCCCAGCAATGCTTTTTGCCCGGCAATACAAACTCAACTTCAGAACCATCTTGATAAAGCGAATACGTGTTCTTTCCTTTCTCCTTCGAAGAGTGCTCGATATGCGCGTCTGCGTTATGGGGAAACTGTTGCACTTTGCGCACAAAATCAATATTGGAATAGCTTTGAGACATTAAGCTCAAACAATATGATTCGCTCGGATATTCATGCAGCAAAAAATCGTCTTGCAACACAAAGTCATGCACGCTTAAAAGGCACCCCTGCCCGAGCGCCGAAACCCAAAGAAAGCCGCTCCCGACATCCTGCCTCAACAATGCGCTTGCCCCTATCGTGCAGCGCCTTTCTATCATGCCGAGCTGCTCAACCTGAGGTAAATAAAAAGTCTGCAGCTGCTCTGGAAGATCTTTAAACATTTCTCTCCTGCCATTTAGGAATTCGTCTGATTGATTTAGTCCTAAAAACATAAGTTAACTATATCTAACATTTAATGCATCCAATCTATTAGATTTTCAGAAAAAAGAAAAGTCCGACATGCAACATCTCTTGAAATCTCAGGATTTCACAACAGCGGCCGCAACAACATAATCGTCGCCCCGCACGATATGACGCTTTCAAGGCATTCCATCAAAGCGCATGCATGTTTACACGGACATCAACCTAAAAAACAGGAGGCTTTATGCAAAAAGAAGATAGAAGGGCCTACATTCTTACAGCTCCCTTAGGCAAGCTGATGGTATCGCTTTCACTACCTGCAATTGTCGGAATGGTGGTCATAGGACTCTATACGTTTATCGACGCAATCTATGCCGGCCAACTTATCGGCGCAAGCGCTATGGGGGCGGTTTCAATCGCATATCCCTTCACCTTTATTAACTCCGGATTCGCATCGCTTATAGGAACGGGCTCGGCGTCTGCCTTGTCTCGCGCGATCGGTGCTAAAGATCACGGCGTCATAGATAAGATCATGGGAAACCTGATCGTTATGAACCTCGTGATTTCAATTCTAAGCACGATTGTGGTCATCACCTTTGCACGACCACTCCTCGCTTTAACAGGCGCCGAAGGCGAGATTTTGGACTTAGCCACCTCATATCTTCAGGTGATTTATCTCGGAAGCTTGTTTGTGAATTTCGCGCAAAGTTCAAATATGGTGATGCGCGGAGAGGGAATCATGGTGAAAGCCATGGCGATCATGGGCGGCGGCGCCATCCTCAATATGATCCTCTCCCCCATTTTCATCATCACTTTGCGTGATACAGGGCTTGGACTTCAAGGAGCCGCAATCGCAACCGTCGTATCGCAGTTTTTACAAGCTCTTGCAATGCTTATATGGTTTGTACGCTTTGAGAAAGTGGCGAAAATACATAGGATCGCAATCGATCGCAATGTGCTCTCTGAAGTCATGAAAGTGGGAATTTCCGCAATGCTGATGCAGGTACTCACCCTCGTTCAGCAAGCCGCAATCTACCGCGCAGCCGCATGGTGGGGAGGCGCAGAATGGCAGATTCTGTTTGGAGCAGCAATCCGCATGCAATCGTTTGCGTTCATCCCGCTTTGGGGAATGAGCAACGGACTGCAACCGGCCATTGGAACGAATTTCGGCGCCAAAGATTTCGCACGCACAAAGCGGATTATGTATGTCTTTTGCGCAGGAGCCACACTGCTCTGTCTCATATTTTGGATTCCTGCAATGCTTGCACCTGATGCGGTATTATCGCTTTTCATCAACGATCCTGAAATAGTGGCGCTTGGCGTTGCAGACTTCCAGATTTTCTTCGCACCGTTTTTGGTTTATGGAATCATGATTATGGCGATAACTTATCTCCAGTCTGTGGGCTATGGCGCAAAAGCAGCGCTTCTCACAATGGCTCGCCCACTGATTCTGTTTATACCGGCTGTCTTGATTATTCCTGCGGCAACGGGATCCGGAATTCACGGCGTTTGGACGGCATGCGTTGTGGCCGATGTAGCTGTGCTGTTGGTGGCAAGTGTTCTCGTTGGGGCGTCTTTCAAAAAGATGAGTCTTCCTACGAAAGCGAACTCTGGGGGGTCTATAAGCTGCAAATAGATCCCCCATTAACAATGCGTAAAAACTTATCGCCGCACCAATCCCGTTGCCATACATGACATCAGGTTTTGCTACGAAAGCAATTGCGCCAGAAACTTCCCGGTAATGCTCTCTTTACATTTGGCCACCTCATCAGGCGTTGCTGCGGTGACGATCTCTCCGCCCCGCTCTCCGCCGCCTGGACCCATGTCGATAATGTAATCGGCATTGGCCATCATATCGAGATCATGCTCGATCACAACCACGGTTGCCCCGTGCTCGATCAGTTTCTGCAACACCTCGATAAGCGTTGCCACATCAAGCGGATGAAGGCCAATCGTGGGCTCATCGAAAACGAAAAGCGCGTCTTTCTGATCGCGCCGCATCTCGCTTGCGAGCTTCAAGCGCTGAGCCTCTCCGCCGGAAAGCGCAGGCGTGGCCTCACCTAGCGTCAGATATCCAAGTCCCAGATCGTGCAGCGTTTTCAACTTAGAGCGAATCTTCTTTAGCGAAACAAGCGCATCTGCCGCCTCATCCACGGTAAGCGATAGTATCTCTGGAAGAGACAATGTATGCACGCATGGCGAATCCGTATGATCATTGTCAAACGAGCGCGCAGTATCTTCTGCACCCGTAGCACCACCCGCTCCCGCAACGTCATTCGCACAGGCCCCATCGCCTGCCACCATCATCTGGATCGAATAGGCCTGTGCCCCATAACGCGAACCGCGACAATCCGGACACGGAATGTCAACATCAGGAAGGAACTGCACATCGAGCGAAATCTGCCCCGTGCCGTCACACGTGCTGCAACGTAATGAACCGGTGTTATAGGAAAAATCACCTGCCTTAAGTCCACGCTCTTTAGCCGCCTCAAGTTTGGCGAACTCACGACGCAAATCGTCCAAAATTCCCGAATATGTCGCCACCGTCGAGCGCACATTCACACCGATCGGTGTCGCATCCACCAAATCCACGCGTGCGATACTAGGCGCATCAACGCTGTGTACCTGCTTAGGCAAATCGCGGCCCGCAAGCTGCGCCTTCATCCCCAACACGAGACACTCAAGCACAAGCGTTGTCTTTCCGGAACCGGAAACTCCCGTCACAACCGTGAGTCGGCCTTTCGGAATGCACACTTCAAGCGGATGCACCGTATGAATCCAATCCGTATTCATCGAAATGACACCCTCATCAAATGTATGAGCTGCGCTCACAGGCGTACGGACGAGAACCTTCTGCTTGCCGGAAAGAAACGCCCCAATACGCGAGTGTGGATCCTTTTCGATCTCGCCCACGCTTCCCTGCGCTATAACGCGTCCGCCATTCGCACCACTTCCCGGCCCGATCTCGATCAGGTGATCCGCATGGCGCAAAACATCAACATCATGATCAACCATAACGACCGAATTGCCATCGCGCAAAAGATCATCCATCATACCGAGCAGACCCTCCACATTGGCCGGATGGAGCCCGATCGAAGGTTCGTCGAGCACATAGAGCACGCCTGTGGTCCTGCTGCGCACTGCACGCGTAAGCGCAACACGCTGACGCTCTCCGTTTGAGAGCGTCTCACTCGCACGGTCAAGCGTGAGATACCCCAGTCCAAGTTGCTCCAATCGCTCAATAGGCTCGACCGTCTCCGAGGCGATCGACACATACATATCTCGCATCTCATCGGGCAACCACAAATCAACCGTAGGGATCCAATCGCGCAGCTCATCAAGCGTAAGCGAGGTTGTCTGCGCCAAATTGCGCCCGTTGATCTGGCTTGAGCGGGCCTTCTCAGACAGGCGCGTACCGTCACATGACGGGCATGTCGACTCGGCGAGATACTTCGCAACACGAGCTAGACCCTTCTCGTCCTTGGCCTTTGCAAGCGCATTTTTCACCGTGTTTTCCGCGCTGTAATAGGTAAAATCAAGTTCAGTTGCATGGCTCTTATTCTTCGGAACATAAAGGATGTGGCGCTTTTCCATCGGCCCGTGAAGAACGATCTCCTTCTCCTTGTCGGTGAGGTCTTTGTAAGGAACGTCAGTGCGCACACCCATCGCGGCCGCGACCTGCGGCATCAATGACCACATTAGATTTCGCCAAGGACCGACCGCGCCCTCGTCAAGCGTGAGATTCTCATCAGTGATGAGAGTGGATGGATCGATCGTACGAACCACACCTGTGCCTCCGCATTCCGGACACGCGCCTCCACTGTTGAAGGCTAGGTCCTCTGCACCCGGCCCGTAAAACTCGACTCCGCATTCACAGCACGTGATCGGACGCTCAGCGGCCACGTTGAGACTCGGTGGATTCATATGCCCGTTCGGACACCTGTGGCTAGCCAGACGCGAAAACATCAGACGAAGGTAGTTCAGAAGTTCGGTCGAGGTGCCGAAAGTCGAATGCACACCGGGAATCCCGGGTCGTTGCCGAAGCGCGAGAGCCGCCGGAACGTAGAGCACCTCATCCACCGTTGCGCGCCCGGTTTGCGATATGCGCCGGCGTGTGTAGGTAGAAAGCGCCTCCAGATAGCGCCGCGAGCCTTCAGCGTAAAGAACACCAAGCGCAAGCGAACTTTTGCCCGAGCCGGAAACGCCCGCGATTCCGACAAGGCAGTGCAGCGGGATGTCCAGCGAGATGTTCTTCAGGTTGTGGACACGCGCGCCTCGAACCTCGATCGCGACGGGCTCTTCCCTGTTTAGGATGCTAGGCTTCTTTAGGTTACTGAGGTTGTTTGAGCAGCTGGGGTTGTTAGGATTGCGTGACTCTGCCATCTTTCAAGCGCCTTACCTTCATGCTTATTCGATTGCTTTTGAATGATTGTAGCGAAATGCTTTTTTTCCTTGCATAGATTCCTGAACAAAGAGCTGAATATCATCTGACCGAATTACCATCTAAATGCTCATAGCGGGATCTCAAAAAAAGCGCGAAGTTCTAAAAACACAACGCTTTGCGGGAAGGTTCACCTGCCCTCTTTGATGGCGTTAGTATCGCAATTTTAATGACTCTTAATTGTGATGAAGGCTTGCTCGTCGCCTATCACGCGAACTTAACGCACAAAAGTTTGAGGAATATCATGAAGAAGCACATCATCGCTTCAAAGATAGCGATTCCCTGAATAAAGCAGCACCGCAAAGAGGCACCGAATGTGTCGCTCAAGATATTCAGCAAAACATGCACACAAGCTAGACTCGTGCGCAACCTTGCTCCAACCATTCGAGGACTTTTATCAGTATTTATAGAAACCCTCGCCGGCATTGATTCCAGTTTTACCTTCATCTATGCGCGCCTTAAGCAATGCAGCGATTCTAGCAGCTGTGCTGTTAGGCTCTTGAGCGGCAGGGCTTGCAGCCACTATGTTGTACGCGGTTATAAGTCCAACGATATCCAAAATCCTGAAAGGACCGAGAGGAGCGCCGGTTCCGAGCATCCAAGCCCTATCAATAGTCTCAACATCTGCAACATCGTTTGCCAGCAGCGCCTCGGCCGAGTTCAAAAACGGCACAAGCATACTGTTCAAAAGATAACCCGGCTGCTCCTTTTTGAGTTCAAGCGGAATCATGTCGATCGTTCCTTCAGTATAAAAAAGAGCTTCCGAGCTATGGATACGAAGTAGGCAAGATATCGCTCAAGAAAAAAACAGTTGACTTTTCCAAGCTAGACACCTAAAGGGACGAACGCATGTCAGGGGACGGGGATGATGGCATATTCAGAATGGCGCGGAGGTCTGTTCCGCGCACCACACCTTTTTTAGAAAGTATTGCTTTCTCCAGGCTTCTAATCAGCACCTACATATGAGGATTCGATCAAATCGGCCATTTCTTCGGCGCTGATTCTAAGTCCTAGGTTCCTCATCATGTTGTCGTCCCACGGACGCTCTGTCACAAAGCGCTTCACCTCTGAAATGATGCTCGGGGGCATGACTATCTCGGTTCCCGGCTCGAAAAGAGCACACAAGCGCAACACGTCTCTCCGATGCTTATTTATCTCATCACTATGCACGGCCTTTCCTGCAGCTTTATCATCGCTAAGGTTCGCCCAAGCGTGAATCTTGAATATCGGGAG
Source organism: uncultured Eggerthellaceae bacterium (assembly GCA_910588945.1). Taxonomy (GTDB): domain Bacteria; phylum Actinomycetota; class Coriobacteriia; order Coriobacteriales; family Eggerthellaceae; genus MGBC163016. The sequence goes on from CAJUSF010000012.1 coordinate 38,130, forward strand.
ATAGTGAAGACCGAGTACGGGAATACCCTCCACAACTTCGATGCCTCGATCAAGAAGGTCGTAATATTCATCATCAAGTAAGATGGCAGAAAGGCTGCCAGTTGTATCGATGTTTTGAAATCGTCCAAGATCGGTCTCGATACCAGCAAGGTGATCGGGTCGCTTGCTGAGAAGCTCGATCTTGGGAGGAAAGTTCTCATCGCTCGGTTTCTCGAAACGGTAGAGCACATACTTATTGGCCTTCCCTCTGTTTTGGTAGCCGCCCTGTCTAACAAAGGAAACAAAGCGCCTATAAAAAGCATCGTCGAAGGACTCGGCCACTATGACCATGTCTATGTCACGGGTAGCTCTTTCTGGCGCACCGTACTGCGCCAGAATAAGATTACACGCCGTGCCCCCTATCACCACGTATCGGTTCGGATACTTGTCGAACCAATCTCGAAAAACATCTAATCCTTGAACCATGAATATCCCCCTAGCGCCTCTCTAAGAGCGATAGAGATTCGTTCGTCATCCTCATCAATTGTCATGAGCATGGTAAATGGATCGACGACTCCGTCCACTGCGAAGAGAGCCGGGTTATATGATAGGCGCTGAACAGTGCACATTTCTCCGGGCTCTTCGATGTCAAAGCTCTCGTTAATTTTGACATTCGGTCCGATAGCGACGATAGCGTTCAAGGGTGGAACAAGATCGCTTCTTCGGGCCAATGCCGACAAACCGCTGACTAGCGCATGGTTCCCCATTGAGCACGCCCTTCTCTCTATTGACTTAACCGGGTCTCCGAAGAGCTTCTTTCCCCTGCGGAAAAACTCCGCTTTGTCTGGAACGAAGTACTCCCTCTTGCGCCCCGTCTTCCCACCTATTTCGTAATCGATGAGACCAACCTCGGAAAGCGACGATAGCGCCCTCGACGCCCCTGCAGCCGACATTCCTGTCAGCTCCCGCAGCCCTGCCTGCGTGAAGGGCTCGTTTCCTAAAAGGCAATAAAGAAACGCCTGTTGCTGCGCTGGCGTGAAGGTTTTGATTAGCAGCTTTCTCTTAGCGCTTGCCTCGAGCGCGACAGCAAGCTGCGGAAGATACATATCGCCTTGCCCTGTCAGAAACCCGCGTCGCGCCGCTATGAGCGAGCGCTTCTGAGATGTTGTTGAGAATGAAAGAAAAAGGGCAACGGGTTCACCAACTGACCGCTCAAGAGCATCGAGACGTTTGAGCATTTCTTCTGTTTCCAAAGTTCCCTCAGCGAACATCACGCTGGTGCCGAGAACGTTCCCTCGATACAGATTGAAACTTCCAGCGAGAAAGGGGCTGAGCATCACTTCATCGTTCACGCAATCAACAGTTGCCGACTCATCTGCAAAGCGTCGCAGGATGCTCTGTATGTTGTTTGAAGTACTCTTCATTGAGGCAACCAATATTCCTATGGAAAACTAAATATTTCATTGAATTGGAATATTAACATATCAATGGAATATTATGCTCGCGGAGTTAGATGATCTAGCGAAAGATTTTGAAAACTAAGCTCTTAGAAATAGTCGGCATGCCAAGGGACGGGGCGGCTTCAGACGATCATTGCACCTTCCGCCAAAACTTCCTGCATCGCCTCGGAAGGAAACTTCCAATCTAGAACTTTCCTCGGGCGATTATTGAGTTGCCATTGAGCTTTGTCCACTTCCTCGTCTGAGAC
>CAJUSF010000013.1 GCA_910588945.1 uncultured Eggerthellaceae bacterium
CACCCCAAGCTCGCGAGATGCCTTTATACAAGACCCGCCATGCTTGTCGATTATCCTCAAAGCTTTCTTCTTGAACTCCGGACTGTACATGCTCGATTCCTTTCCACGTAACTTCGTGTCCAGGAAATCGTCCGGGGCCTCGATATAGGCGAAAAAGTGTGTCTGTTTAACTACTCTTTTACCAGTTCGCAACAGTAAAATCACTATTTTAAGTCATCGTCGCTCGACTTTTATATAGGCAAAAAAGTGTGTCTAATTCTGACTTGACACACCTGCTCAAGCTAGCTTTTTCTGTAGAAGAAGTCGGCTTTGGACAGGGGTGAGCGGTGACAGCTAGAAAATGCGACATTTGCGGCAAGATGATGAAGAAAAACGGATTCACAAAAGCAGGCACGTAACGTTGGCGATGCAAGGTATGCGGAAGCTCCAAGGTCATCAATAACAACACGCAGGCTAGATGGCTTAGAGCTTTCATCTCGTGGCTTTTAGGAAAGCTCTCTCAAGCCGAGCTGAAGGTAAATGCCAGAACGTTTCGCGATCACACATGCAGGTTCTGGAAGTTGTGGCCGATCATCCCCATGTGCGATGAGATTCACCACGTCGTCTACATGGATGGCATCTGGCTTTCGAGAAAGTGCGTCATCCTGATCGCCTGCACCGATGACTATGTGATCGGATGTCATCTGGCTAAGACCGAGAACTCCAAGGACTGGGGATGTCTCATGCAGCGAATCGCTTCCCCGGATGTCCTTGTTTGCGACGGAGGAGGCGGAATTGAGAAAGCACGGCGCGCATATTGGCCGCGCACCAAGGTGCAAAGATGCACCTTTCATGCTTTCTGCCAAGTAAAAAGATGCACTACCACCCGCCCAAAGACGCAAGCTGGAGTTGATCTTTACGCTTTGGCGAAGGATCTCATGCATGTGGATTCGCTTCAAAGATCAGCGGAGTGGCTGGCCTCATTTCACAGATGGTGCACCAACTATGAGACGTTTTTGAAGGAACGCAGCGACGATGGAAGGCACTATAAACACGAAAGGCTGAGAAAGGCTAGAAAAGCTCTCGTTGCGCTTTGCAATGCCGGAACATTGTTCACCTATCTAGACGAAGAGCTCCTTTGTGATGGTGCGGTTCCTTCCATGTCGAACAGGATTGAGAACCTGAACGGTCGTATACGGCGGATGCTTGTGAATCACCGCGGTATGAACATCGATCACAGGATAAAAGCGGTATTTTGGTTTTGCTATATGAACTCAGAGTGTCCTAAGGGATTCGCGGAGATGCTGAAGGCATTCCCAGACGATGACAAAGTGCGCGAATGGAGGATGCGTGCAGCCAAAGCCGAAGGTGACGATACTGGAGAACCCGCAAGATGGGGTGAAGGATTAATGTGGTCGGAGTTTCATCACAGTACTCCGTATCCCTATTCGATCAACTAAATCACAGACACACTTTTTCGCCTATATCCCCAAAAATACCGCAGATTTCTTGAAGAAATCTGCGGTATTTTGGCTGGGGTACCAGGATTGCCTCGCGTCAAGGGGCGCTTCGCTTAAACCCTTGACTCTCGGCGTTGCGGGTATATCAAATGATATACCCGCAATCGAACCACTAGGCTCTCATCGGCACCAACATGCAACACGGGCTAGAACATTACATGTTCTAGCCCGTGTTGGCTGGGGTACCAGGATTCGAACCTAGATAGCTGGCACCAAAAACCAGAGTCCTGCCGTTGGACGATACCCCAGCTTGAAAAGCGATCCAAAAAGAATGGTGGGCCGTGAGGGAATCGAACCCGCGACCTTGGGATTAAAAGTCCCCTGCTCTACCAACTGAGCTAACGGCCCATTCACGGAATCGCGAAACGTTATTCTAAACTTGATTTGACGATAGGTCAAATCAAGCGATATGTGCGGTCGATATAGACGACGAAGATCCGATGATCAAAATGATATTCCAAGCGCCACCACGATAAGTCCGAATACTGCGCCTATCACATAAAGACCCACTATTATCGCCACATTTTGCTTCCAGTGATGATTCGTACGCACCAGAACAAGAAGTCCAACACCTGCGGAAACGAGCAAACCGGACAACATAGCTCCTGCACCCAATACGCCTTCAAGATAAAGCTCGGCGATGACGATAGAGGCGGCGCAATTCGGAATCAACCCCACGAGCGCGCTTGCAAATACCGACAGTATCTCGTTGTCGGACAGGCAGTTCGCAAGCTGATCCTCTCCAATGCTCTCCAATATCAAGTTAAGGACAAGCGTGATGATGAATATGAAGATCATGACCTGCACAGTATGCTTCAAAGCAGACATGAGAACAGATTTCCATCCACTGTCATCGTGAGCATGATCATGTGCATGATGTGTATGGTCGCACCCTATCTTACAATCATCCACATGCTCGTATACAAGCTCCGGATTCTGCTTGCATGTATCACATTCGCCGACACACCCGCACTCGTCCCTCTCGCAAATCTCATGGATCCTAAAACCCTGCTTATCGCGATTCGCAAGCCGCAAAGCCGCGTCCACCAGAAAACCCACTACCATACCGATCATGATCTTCGTGAGCAATATGGATACGATGGTAGAAACAGGGGCTTGATTGGCTATAAAGATTGGAAGCATCTCATCTGAAGTGGACAAGAATACCGCGAAAAGCGTACCGAGAGTTATAACGCGCCCAGCATAGAGCGTAGCGCCCATGGCCGAGAAGCCGCATTGTGGAACCGCACCAAGCACTGCTCCGACCAAAGGGCCTGCAGCACCCGCGCGCTTCACCGCTTCTTGCGTTTTGGAGCCAGCCTTATGCTCTATCCACTCCATCGCAACGTAGGTTATATAGAGAATCGGAACAAGATAAAGCGTATCTATGATCGAATGCTCGATGGAGTGCGTGATTATGTGAATGATCTCTTCCATAGGATACATTGTACGACCGCTCGCCATCTTATTCGGCATCCGTCAGGCGAGCGTTGAAAATATGACAAAAGTCGTCCACTTTAGTCGTCCACTTTGGCTGTGCATATCAAATCCAAAATCGTGCATAAAAAAACACCCGACCGAAGCCGGGTGTTTTCTCGGAATCTTTAGTACATTCCGCCGCCACCGCCCATGGCTCCTGCCAGAGCGGAAAGATCGGGACCCTCGGATGGAATCTCGTTGATTGTAGCCTCGGTGATGAGGATAAGCGATGCAACCGATGCGGCAGACTGAAGCGCCGTGCGAGTCACCTTGACAGGATCGTTCACGCCCATCTTGATCATGTCTCCCCACTCGCCAGTCTTATAGTTGCGACCCTCGCCAACTTTAGCCTTCTTGACCTCGGCGACCTCAACGCTGCCCTCATATCCGGCATTCTCTGCGATAGCGCGAAGCGGAGCCTCAAGAGCACGACGGATGATGTTCACGCCAACCTCTTCATCTGCATCAAGCTTCAAAGCATCAAGGCACGGGATAGCGTTCACCACAGCAACGCCGCCTCCTGGCACGATGCCCTCCTCGACAGCCGCGCGCGTAGCCTGAAGGGCGTCCTCAATGCGCGACTTCTTCTCCTTGAGCTCGCTTTCGGTAGCAGCACCGACCTTGAGCACAGCAACACCGCCAGAGAGCTTGGAGAGCCTCTCTTGGAGCTTCTCGCGATCAAAATCGCTCTCGGTGCGCTCCATCTCAGCCTTGATCTGAGCGATGCGACCCTCGATCTCAGCCTTGTTGCCTGCGCCGTCGACGATGAGCGAATTGTCTTTGGTGACCTTTACAGTCTTAGCGGTGCCCATCATGTCGATCGTCGCATCAGCAAGCGTCATTCCGAAATCTTTATCGATGACCTGAGCGCCGGTGACCGCAGCGATGTCCTCAAGGATACGCTTGCGACGGTCGCCAAATCCCGGAGCCTTGATAGCGACAACGTTGAGCGTACCGCGAAGCTTGTTGAGCAGAAGCGTTGCGAGAGCCTCTCCCTCGACATCCTCTGCCACAAGGAACAGCGGGCGAGCGCTTCTCATGACCTCTTCGAGCAGCGGCACGAGGTCCTGAACGTTTGAGACCTTCTGATCGGTGAGCATGATGTAGGGATCTTTCAGGACCGCCTCCATCTTCTCCATATCGGTCGCCATATAAGGGCTGATGTATCCACGGTCATACTGCATGCCCTCGACGATATCCATCTCAAGGCCGAATGTTTGCGATTCCTCAACGGAGATGGCGCCGTCCTTGCCAACAGCTGCCATAGCCTCGGCGATCTTCTCGCCGATGGTCGGATCCCCCGCAGAGATGGTACCGACGTTTGCGATCTGCTCTTTGGTAGACACCGTCTCAGAGGCGTTCTTGATAGACTCGACGACAGCCTCTGTTGCCTGCTCGATACCGCGACGAATAGCAAGCGCATCGGAGCCTGCGGTAACGTTGCGAATACCATCGGTGACAATAACATCAGCGAGCAGCGTAGCTGTAGTAGTACCATCACCTGCTACATCGTTAGTCTTCACTGCGACCTCGCGCACAAGCTGAGCGCCCATGTTCTCGATCGGATCCTCAAGATCGACCTCTTTGGCCACTGTGACACCATCATTGGTAATAGTCGGTGCGCCATAGGACTTCTCAAGCGCGACATAGCGACCCTTTGGCCCCAATGTGACCTTCACTGCATCTGCCAGCTTGTTGACGCCGCTTGCCAGAGCAGATCGGGCATCGGTGTCGAATTTGATCTCTTTTGCCATAATCGTTGCTTCCTTTCAAGAAATTATCGTTCTTTAAGCGAAGACCGCATAGATATCGTCTGCGCGCACGATGAGGACCTGCTCATCATCGCAAAGGATCTCGTTTCCGCCATACTTGCTGTAAACGACTCTATCTCCCACAGCTACCGGCATCTCGATCTTGTTGCCGTCCTTGTCATGCTTGCCAGGTCCTACAACCAAAACAGTGCCGGTTTGGGGCTTTTCTTTCGCATCTCCTGCGATGAACAGACCCGAGGCTGTCCGCTCTTCTGCCTCGTCCTGCTTGATGATAACCCTATCACCCAATGGCTTAAGATTCATGCTCATGCCTTCCTTCCGCCGATGATCCGACTTTGATTCTTCTGTCATAAATAATTTAGCACTCTAAACGCTAGAGTGCTAATGCAAGTAATATGATATCAATATATGCACATAATTCAAGTGCTAAAGACTCGCTTTTTCACCGACCGTAACCATTCCGTTCTCATAAGCGAATATGACCAGCTGGGCACGATCATGGGAATCAGTCTTACCCATTATCCGAGAAAGATGCGTCTTTACCGTTGCTGGGGATATGAATAGCCTCTCGGCAATCTGCTCGTTTGAAAGCCCGCTAGCAACAAGGATCAATATCTCTCGCTCGCGATCCGTGAGCGAATCGACGATCTCTTGAGATACGCCGTGCGCCTCAGTGCACACACTTTCACCCGCCGAGTGTGCAAACGACTTCACAAGCCTTGACATCACAGATGGCTCGATGAGCGCATCTCCCCTATTGACGATCTCTATGGCTCGAACAATCTCATCACAATCCGAATCTTTCAACAAAAATCCCGAGGCACCGGCGCGAAGCGCATCGTATACATATTCGTCGATATCAAACGTTGTCAACACGAGCACGTGAGTGCCACTCAAGGCAGGATTTTGCGCGATGGAGCGCGTAGCTTTGATCCCGTCCATCCTAGGCATACGTATATCCATGAGCACGACATCGGGCTTTTGCGCCGATGCCAGCTCAACGGCCTCTAAACCATCCTTGGCGATCCCGACGACATCAATCTGCGGATACGTGGAAAGGATCGCTTTGAATCCGCCACGGATCAACTCTTGATCATCAGCGATGACCACCTGTATCTTTTCGCTCATGATGCCACCTTCTGACTCAGCGGTATGCGTGCGCAAACGCTCAGCCCGCCTTCATGACCTTCACTTATATTGAAGGTGCCTCCTAGCGCCCGAGCCCGCTCGCGCATGCCTTCGATCCCATGCCCCTCGTCGGCTCTATCCGGTATCCCACAACCATCATCCGAAACGGATACCTCAGCATAATCGACTTTGACAACAACCCGAATACAGACCTTGGAAGCCCCGGAATGGCGAACCACATTTGTGGCAGCCTCGCGCGCTATCCCGAACAGGGCGGTGCCAACATAGGCCGAGACATGGACATCGGAAGATATCTGTTCGTGCAGCTCGCAATCCATCCCGGCGCTTTCAAGATAGTCCACCAACTGCGACATATCTCCCAAGCCAAACAACGGCTGCGTATCGGCGCCATCATTTTCTCGCAGCATTCCGACAACCTGACGGAGCTCGTCAAGCGCCCCTGCAGATACGCTACGAATATTTGAAAGCGCCTCCTTTGCAGCCGACGGGTTCGCATCGATCAGACGCTCCGCTACAGAGGCCTGCACATTCACGGCAGAAAGCGAATGGCCGGTAATGTCATGCACCTCACGCGCAATACGAACGCGCTCCTCCTCCAAACGACGCGATGCTTCGGCCTCACGCGCGCGAAGGGCCTCATTCGCCCGCAGAGCTTCGCTTTGGCGCAGTTTCATCTCCTCATCGGCCTGAGCCTGCGCGCTGGCTGCAAGCTTGGCAGATGTGTGAAGCGAATAACCCGCAAATGCAACAGCTGCGATAAGCGCACTGTTTTGCAGCATCAAAAGAGATGTGAGAGTAGACGATACACCTATGAGAGGCTCCGCGAGCACTCCTGCGATCGCGATGATCGAAGCGATGAGCGTGTAATTCCTGCCAGATGTAAGAGCGAGCGTAAACAGCGAGACCAACACCGCTATCAAAGAGAGCATCGATGTGGAGAGCCCCCATTCGAATATGAGCCACAAACCGTAGCACAGCGCAAAGCTCGCACATGGAAAGCGCCTGCGAACTATCAGCGGTAAACAAGATGCAAGCGTGGCTAGAATGGCCATCGCTGTAGGTGTGACGATACGAATCCCGAGCAAGCGCCTTGTGAAATCATCCGGAACGATCAGATTGACAGACAACGTGAGCTGCAAAAGTGCGAATCCAAACGCACCTGCGAAGATAACGATATCAACCAGCCAATCGGTGGCGCTCATCTGTTTTTGCAAGCGATCCGCCTCAGCGCTATCCATCAAGATCGCCTTGATCGTAGATGCTCGTAAAAGGCGGCTCCATCGCACGCTTGAAGGCGTTTGCATTATATCTGCCGATCACCATATCGATCAGACCACGCGAGTGACCTGCGCGCTCTATCTCATCAGGTGAGAGTCCGCCTTCAAGGTATAAAGACAAGATCGCATCCAGATCCGCATATGTTATTCCCATTGATGATTCATCACTTTGATCGGCGGAAAGCTCAGCGCTCGGCGCTTTGGTAAGGACGTTGCTTGGAATCGGAGGTCTTTCACCCTCTGATCGCGCAAGCGAATTTCGCCATTCACTGAGCGCATAGACATCCGTTTTGTAGATGCCGCCTATCGGGGCATACGCACCTGCGGTATCGCCATAGAGCGTCGAATATCCCATCGCCGCCTCAGACCTATTGCCGGTATTGAGCATCATCCAGCCATGCTCATTGGATAGAGCCATTATGCACATCATGCGAAGACGCGCCTGTGAATTCTCGGCGGCAACACCGACCAGATCGCGACCTGTACCTGCCTTGTAGGCAGCGGCAAAAGCATAATACGGCTCGACGATAGATATCGTCTCGGCCTCGATTCTAAGCGCACAGGCCAACTCGAGTGCATCTGTTACGGAATGATCCGACGAGTAGGGTCCGGGAAGCAAAACACCGTGTACTCTTGAAGAGCCGAGGGCATCGACTGCCATTGTGGCGACAAGACTAGAATCGATCCCACCGGAAAGTCCGATTACCGCATCATGAAAACCAGCATCGGAGATGAAGCGCTCCAGTTCTGAGACGCAGCGCTCATACACCTTCGCAAGATCCACCCGAAACACCCCTTCCCGCTTCGACTATGACAGCATCAATGCGCCCTTAAGCCTGCCTTATCCGCTCGGCAAGCCACTCACTCCACGCATCGACCCCTATACCCTTTGTAGCCGAGATTGGAAAGATCGGAGCTGTTGGATTGAGCTTTGTCACCGAATCGACGAAATCATCGTTGTTGAAATCGAACACAGGCATCGTGTCGGTCTTGTTTAAAATAACGGCATCAGCCACCTGAAACACGCCCGGATACTTGAGCGGTTTGTCATCACCTTCTGGAACGGAGAGGATCATGACCTTGATGTTCTCCCCGAGATCAAAATCGGTCGGGCACACAAGGTTGCCCACATTCTCTATGATTATAAGATCGAGCCTCTCCAAATCCAGCACATCTACAGCGCGCTTTATCATGGCGCTCTCAAGATGACATGCGCCACCTGTGTTGATCTGCACCGCGGATATTCCTTGAGATTTGATCTTCTCCGCATCCACGCTTGATGCAATGTCCCCTTCGATGACAGCGATGTTGAACTCATCGCGAAGAGCATCGATGGTGGCCAAAATGGTGGAGGTCTTGCCCGAACCTGGGCTTGCTAGAAGGTCGATCACATACACATGCTCACGCGCAAAACGCTCGCGAAGCTCGGATGCGAGCTCGTCGTTTTTCTTTAGTATTGGTTGTTTCATGTCGATATGCGCAGCCATGCTTGTAAACCTTTCACTTGTATTCGATGCAAAAACCTTGATCATGATGTAGCCAGCAAGCTTAAAAACAGCAGCGATCTGGCGCTTGAGAGCCAATATCGCAAACGGATATGACTCATCTAACTCGGCATCGACGCTAAGCTTAATCCGGCAGATCCACCTCGATCGAGTCTATCTGCAATTCACGTCCAGCGATCAGCTCGGTGGCGAAACTGTCACAGTTCGGGCAAAACATATGAAACCTGTCGTGCTCGTATTCATGACCGCACTCTAAACAGATGCTTCTCGGTGCGATCATATTCACCTCAAGTGTTGCGCCCTCAAGAAACGGGTCATCCTCGCAAAGCGCTTCGAATGCGAACATGAGTGCATCTTCGATCGCTTCGGTCATCTCGCCAACGGAGAGCTTCACCGAAAGAAGCTTTAGGGCGCCTGCATCCTCGGCAGCCTGCTTCGCCGACTCTAAAACGCCTGTCATTATGCCGAGCTCATGCATAATGCGCCTCGATATATCTGTCCGACAAGCCCGAAAAACGCCTACTCATCGTCTTGCTCCTCAAGCTCCTGATTCTGCTTCTTGATCCTTTTCGCTAGAACAATGCGGGCAGCGAGAAGACTCAACTCATATAGCACGATCAAAGCAGCGAACAGCAAAAGCATCGTTACAGGAGAAGCATCAGGTGTTACCACTGCGCAAATGATCATCAGCACGACATATACGATGCGCCAGCTATCGCGAAGCTTCTTGTAGGGAATCACATCGAATATGACCAGATAGAAGATGACCAGCGGAAGCTCAAAGGCAAACCCGAACGCCACTTCGAACTTAATGATGATATCGATGTATGACGACATCCTCGGCTCGACATAACCAAGCCCATCAGCCTGTTCTGTGAGCCATTGGAAAGCAGCATTCAAGATAACCGCATAGCAAAACACGACACCAACAATAAACAACACGACACCAACGACGAACGTAGGCGTAAACCACTTGCGCTCTTTAGGCTTTAAAGCCGGAAGAAAGAATGCGAGAAGCTGCCAAAGTATCACAGGCGATGTAGCCACTATCCCGAAAAATAACGAAATCTCAAATCGCACCGCAAATGCTTCAAACGGATCGAGCGCCGTAAGCGCGACAAGGCCTGTATTAGGATCAAATGGGAGATATGCCGCGATCGGAATCAATAGAAACTGACCCATAGTAGGAGCTGCAAAATAAAACACTATTACAGCAACCGCCAAGCACGCAACAATGCGAACGAGCCTCATCCGAAGCTCACTCAGATGATCAAACAGCGGCATGCGAGCAGGACCGATTGGCATGTTATCCCTCCTCTTTCGCTGTATCTACATCATCGGATGCTTCTGCAACTTTTTTCACACTGACATCGTTTTTCGGATTCTCCTTGGCGCGCGCGGCTGCTTCTTCTTTCTCCGACTTCTCGCGCTCAGCCTGCTCGGCTGCCTTTGCCTCGGCTTCCTTGCGCGCTTTGCGCTCCCGATCGTATTTTGCCTTGCGCTCAGCAAAGCTAGCTACGTGCTCGGTCGCATCCTCTTCGATAGTAGACCCCGCAGATGATGTACCCACCTTCGAGGCTGCATCCACAACCGCATCTGTTGCCGAATCAACCTTGGTCTGTGCATCCTTGACGCCTTTCTTGACGTCTTTCGCCGCGCCCTCCAAGACATCGAGCGGGTTCTTGAACGGCTCATCAGAATCTTTGTCCATAAAAGATTCCTTCTTCAGCTGCCCGGACATCTCTTCTTGCGCGTCCCTGAACTTCGCTATCGCACGCCCTATGGTCTTTGCGATAGCCGGAAGCTTATCCGGTCCGAAGATCAAAAATCCAAAGATCAGGATCAGAAATAGCTCGAATCCACCAATTCCAAACAAAGCTCACCAGCTCCTTATTGAGAGAGCACCGTAAGTGCCATGGTCGGAATGCCAAGGGCAAGGACCAAGATCACGCAAACGATCACAGTGAATATCTTTTTGACCTTCTCAGATCTCTCACGACGTTCACGCTCGCGGCGCTCACGCTCTTCGGCCGCTTTGATGCGTGCGGCCTTTTCCTCTCGCGAGATCGTCTTCTTCGATTTGTTAGCCTGTCTGTTGCTCTGTGCCATCTTCTCGTCTCTTTTGCTCATTATCGGTGCAAAACGTTATTTGCCGATGAACCTTTATCTTATCGGTCGGGATGCCCGATCGGATCGATCCGCACCCCCGCGCAGCGAACTAGCTACGATTTCAATTTCGCGCGTATCTCTATGACCCTCGCGATATTCTTCGCAACCTCAACGCCTACGCTCCATTGATTCTTCTCGTAGAGTATCTTGCCGTTGACCATCGTCATGAGAATATCCGATGTGTTGCAGGTGTTCACGAGCGCCGATATCGGATTTATCTCGGGCGATTGATGCGATCTGGAAAGATCGACCGCGATAACATCGGCGAGCTTGCCGATCTCAAGCGATCCGATCTTGTCATCAAGACGAAGTGCACGCGCCCCTCCGATGGTGGCCATCTCAAGCAATGTGGCAGAATCTAGGAAATGGCGTGTGTCGTGCGCTCTGTGCAGCAGCATTCCCATGCGCATCTCGGAAAGCATATCGGTGGATTCAGTGGCTGCCGGCGAATCGGTGCCAAGTCCCACACGAAGCCCCGCCTTGAGGAATTCGTTCAGAGGAGCAACACCCATGCCCAACTGAGCGTTCGCGCGAGGACAAGTGCAGATCGCCACATCATGGGCGCGAAGCTTCTGGATATCCTCATCGGTTACCTGAACCGCTTGGACAAGCATGACGTTCGGAGAATCGAACGCACCCCAATTAAGTGCATAGCGGATCGGCGTGACACCAAAAGGAAGCCATGGCGGAATCTCAACATATCCTCTGGCCTCAATGTCCATCGTATCAACGGAGAACATCGAAGAGCCATACATCACGAAGTTGTATTCCTCTTTCGACCCAGCAAGCCTCATGGCAACAGGCAGGTCCTCTTTGATAGCGAGTTCATTGATGCGCCTGAAGATCTCAGGGTGATTCACATAAATCGGAGCCGGGGCAACTCCAATCCTAATAAGATCATCGGCTTCTTGGCGCCATTCATCTATATCACGCTGCGCTGTGTGCATCGCATGATCGATGCGCATTTTGTCCATGGCGCCGATCTCTTTATAGATGACGGCGCGAAGTCCGACCTTTTTCACCGCATGAAGCTGAGCCGATGTGGCCGTCATATCCGCGATAGTGGTGATACCCGCCGATATGGCATCAAGACCGCCTAGAACAGCCGAGTCATACCAATCCCTCGCTTCAAGATTCTGCGCCTTGTTGAGTATCGACAGCATCCATTTCATGTAAGGCTCATCTGCGACAACCCCGCGCATCACAGACATATCGAGTTTCGTGAACAGGTCCACAAAACCAGGCATTATAGCCGCAAGCCCAAAGTCAACCACTTCTTCATCAGGATAGCGATACTTGAGCTTCTCGAAAGCACCGATATCGACGATCTTGTTATCGCGCACAAGAACAGCCCCACCAGGGATAGGATCGGCGGTTATAGGGAATACGTATTTAGCACTAAGTAGCATGTGACCTCGCTTATGCAAGTTGCATCATTTTCCAAAGTGACATTCTACCAAAGAAGATATGCTTGCGAGGTGTCTCACACATACAAAACAATCCTTATGTAACGCTATAATTGAGAAATGGAAGATTTCACAACAGATTCGGATGACAGAGTATCCACGATCGACACCGCAACTGGCAGTGCGGCTCCGCCTGAGCTGTCAACCTCGCGCGTGCGCTCCATATTCTCATCCATCTCAAAAAAGTACGAGCGCTTCAACGCCATCTCAAGCTTCGGCGCATACAGGCTTTGGCTCAATAGCCTTTGTGACCTTGCCGATATCGAATGCGATGACGATGTGCTCGATATCGCAGGCGGCACAGGCGATGTATCATTTAGCGTGGCTAGATCGTGCCGGCCGAGGCATATTCAATGCACCGATCTTGTGCCTGAGATGCTCGATGTGGCCAAAGAGCACTACAAAGATGGCCGCGGCAATGGGGTCGATATCGATTTCGATGTCGTCGACGCACAGGATATCCAATACGAAAGCGAGAGATTCGATGCCATCACTATGGCATACGGAATCAGAAATATGCCCAATAGATCTCGCGCTCTATCGGAGATGTATCGCGTGCTCAAACCTGGCGGCAGTATAACCTGCCTTGACTTCTCCACTCCCAAAAACCCCATTTGGAGAACGCTTTATAACTTCTACCTTAAGCATATGATTCCGTTTTGGGGCAGGCTCATAACAGGAGATGCCTCCGGCTTCATCTATCTCGCAAAATCGATCAAGGCCTTCCCTGACCAAGAAGGAGTAGCCAAGCTCTTTGAGCAGGCGGGCTTCACCGATGTATCATACAAGAACCTGACCGGCGGCATTGCTGCCATCCATACCGCTAGAAAACCCCATGAACAAAAAGATGAATGACGCTCCAACAAAGATAGACTCGATACATCCCAAGCTCTTCACCGGGATGTTCGTCCTGATCATCGCCATTTCAATGGCGAGCTTTCTTATGGGACAGGCAGCAAACGCGGGCACGTCTGTCTACCTCAAAGCCATTGGACAGACAACATCACTTGCAGGCATCGGCGCTTTGAGCTTCTCGCTCGCCGCTGCGGCATCAAGGATATTGGCAGGCGCGCTTATCGATACGAAAAGCCGTCACATCATGATGGTCGCAGGCGGCGCCTTCATGCTCGCAGGGACCTTGCTGCCGCTTCTTATTAACACTGGCGCCTTTTTCATCGTCTGGAGAATCCTCCAAGGCGTCGGTTTTGCTGCAACCACCACCGCAGCGGCTACAGCGGCGGCAGATGTCGTGCCCGTATCAAGACTCGGGGAAGGCATCGGCTACTACGGGCTTGGACAGGCCATCGCGATGTCTGTCGGTCCCGCTCTTGCGATCTTTCTTGTCTCAACCGCCTCACCGCTAAATCTCTATATCGGTCTGGCTTTATGTGCCGCGCTCGCTTTGGTGCTTTCGTTGTTTTGTATCTACGAGAAGCATCCTATGAAGCTTCCCGCCACATCCGAATACAGAATGCGCTTCGAAAAAGCCGAGATGGAGCGTAACAAGGCTGTGTGCCACGAGGTATCGGGTCCAATCCCAGATCCAAAAGCTGAACACAACGTTGACACCAAGACCGGCATCGCAATGATCCTAGATTCCATTTTCGAGCCGAACGCAATACCGGGCACGATCCCCATGATGTTCATAACTACATCGTTTGGATTTGGGATATTTTTCGTAGGTGTATATGGCACTACGCTCGGCGTTTCAAATTCAGGCTTCTTCTTCACGCTAGCTGCCATCTCTATGATCCTCGTAAGAGTGTCATCGGGCAGATTCATGGATAAGGTCGCGCCGATCAAGATCATGGCTGTCGCGGTGGTAAGCGGTCTTTTAGGCTTTGGGATGCTATATATCTGCTCGCACGCCACCGATCACGCACTACTTGACGCGATCTTTTGTCTATCCGGAATCTTTTACGGAGTGAGCCTCGGGGTTGCTCTTCCGATCAATCAGACTGTAGCGGTGAAGCTGAGTCCTGCCGACAGGTGGGGTGCCGCCAACGGACTTTATCTTTTGGGAAACGATATCGCCATCGGAATAGCATCGCTTATTTGGGGGATCACAAACGAGAGCCTCGGGTTCGATGTCACCATACTGATCGTCATGTGCATGATAGCTGCATCCTTCATAGCGGCCATCATCTGCTATCCCAAAAAGAAGCTCTAAAACTAACTTGCTGCCTCGAGCGCATTGGATCGATCGCACGCATGCAAAGCCGCGCGTCCACGATGCGGCTGCCTTCAGGTGTCTATATCCCCTTCTCGAATGCGAGAAGCTCGGCAAAGTGAGCGTTTTTCCTAGCAAGCATATCGGGATCATCATCTGCGGCGATCTTTCCGTTAGCAACCATAACAACACGGTCGAAGCGCTCGATATTTCGAAGATGATGCGTGATCAATATCACGGTCTTACCCGCAAGGGCAGTGAAAATAACATCGGTGATCGCATCTTCGGTCTTAGGGTCCAACCCGCAAAACGGCTCGTCCAAAACAACGATCGGGCTGTCCATAAGCAGCACGCGCGCGATCGCGAGCCTCGTTCGTTCACCACCTGAAATGTTCGCACCCAGCTCGCCAAGCGATGTGCTGAGCTTCGCCTCACGCCGATCCAACATGCGGGAAAGCCCAACCTTCGCAAGCACATCCAATAGCTCTTTATCTGTTGCAAGAGGCTTTGCAATAAGAAGATTCTCTCGAAGGCTCTGATCGAAGACGTATGGGTCCTGCTCGACGACGCCGACGAGCTGGTGAAACTCGGCCATGCCGCATGAGATATCCTTACCAAAGATGTGTAGCGTACCTGAATCTAGCTCAAGCTCACCAGCTATGATCTTTGCCAAAGTCGATTTTCCCGCACCGCTTTTTCCAATGATGGCGATGTGTTGCCCGCGGTCGATCGACATATCAAAGCAAAGAGCATTATCGCCTTGAGCAGCACCGTCATACGAGAAGGCAGCATGCATAAGCTCGATAGCGCAAGAGGGCTGAATGAGAGCTTCACCCTTATCATCAGAAACGCTTGTTACGTCCGATACGCATGATGGACAAGACCTGTCCGCATCAGATTCAAGCTCTTTTTCGATCGCACAAATCGCCCTCACAGAAGAGATGCGCCCCGCCACCACGAGTGCATCATCGCTCGCGCGGAAGAATATCTCAGCCATTGGGATAACACAAAGCACGAAAGCGGCTATCCAGTTGGCAGGATAGCTCGTCGCGTCTTGGATCGGCATATTGCCCAGTGCAGACACAGCGCCCGTGGCAATAGAAAAGCCCGGATCAGCGAAGCTTGATGCAGCCCACAGGAAAACATACACTATCAAGGCACAGATCGCGATATTGTAGATGATAAGTCGTCCTCTAGCGCCTGCCGCCTGATCCTGCTCGATGTCATCCAGATCTGCCCTATCCTGATCATCGAGATGGATAAATTCCGATTCACGACCGGAGAGCATCCAGTCTTTCAAGCCGTAGACGTTATCGCTTGATGCCCTTAGAAGACCGTGCCTGATCTTCGCAGCAAGTTTGATATCACTCTTGCGTTTTCTGGCAGCGAGATAAGGCATCGCCATAGCCACCACGATGAGCACGACGGCAAATGCAGAAGCAAGTCCAACGGAGAATACAGCACAGAGCGCTACGATCACAACAAGCGTGAGCGCCATCACGATAAGCGGAAGCACGCCCCTTATGAGAAGGTCCTGCAAGTGCTCCATCGTCTGCGAGAAGAATGCAAGCACATCCCCCGTGGCGATCTTGAAACCTTTCGAGCGAGCGGCCCTCATATCCATGAATCGGAACAAGCTTGAGCGCAGATCGCTCGTGATCCTCAATATCCAGTCATGCACACCTAGGCGCTCAACATACGAGATGCACGGCTTTCCTATGCCGAAGATCCGAACGAAAAGCGAAGGGATATGAAGCGCAAGTGCTGTTGCAGGAATGCTCGCAGCAAGCGAGATCATGAAGCCTGATGTAAACATGAGCCCGCAGGCGAAAATGTTAGCAAAAAGGCTCAGCGCAAGCGATACGAACAAAGGCTTTTTGTGCTTCGAGAGAAAACCTCTCACCCGCATCATGACATCTCTTCGTGAAAGTTCGTTCGCAGAGCTCGACAAAAGATCATCTTGGTGCAAGATACGCGGATCAGAGGCATCGATATCCTTTTTCGTTCGCGATAATTCAGCATCATCGAGGCCCTCTCTCAAAGTCGAGGCAGCATCACAAGCAGCGCCAAGCACCTCATCAGCGACAACACCTTCGGCGCAGGAGTTGTGATCAGATACGCAATCTCTGTTCGCCCCGCCTGCCACAGCATCCACGATGCAACCATCTTCAAGCGTGAAAATTGTGTCGACGACCTGCGCCCAATGCATCCTATGAGAGATGATGAGCACCGTCTTTCCCACCATGAGCGAAACCATCTGCTCTTTTAGATCAAGCTCAGTCTCGATATCCAGATGTGCGGTCGGCTCGTCGAGTATCCAAATATCCCTAGCCTCATCAAGCAGCGCACGAGCCAGAGCGATCCGCTGCAACTGACCGCCTGAGAAGCTGCGAGCACCATCACCGATGGGCGTATCCAGACCCTGCGGAAGAGCGTTGATGAGATCTTGCAGTCCCAATCTGTAGACAACCTCCATGATCGCCTCATCGTCACAATCTGGGTCATAGAATGCAAGGTTTTCACGAAGCGTTGCGTTGAAGATATACGGCGATTGCGGTATATAGGCCACACGTCGTCTCCACTTCTCGCGCGCCAAAGTGAGCATCATCACATCTCCGATTCGGATCTCACCGTTGGTTGGAGAAGTGAAACCGGCCACGATGTCAGCAAGCGTGGATTTTCCCTGCCCGCTCTCTCCAACAAGGAGCACCCACTTTCCGTATTCAAGCTCAAGGCTCACATTGCGAAGGATCGGTTTCTCGTCGCTATAAGCAAACTCGATGTTTCTCAACTCTAGCGCACCTGATAGCGCAGAAAAACGAGCATCAGCATCCGAGCCAGCAGCATGAGCGCTCTGATCGTCTACAGGTGCACCCCAAGCCTCAATGGTCCGCTCGATAAGCCCCACCTCTTCGAAGCTCTCTCTGCCAAACGATGACGCGAGCGCGCGCTTGGCTGCATCTATCGTCTCGAATACGGAATGCAGTGACGATCTACCGTCGAGCGAAGCGTGATAATCTGACGCGAACCTCCTTATCGGCTTAAAGAATTCCGGGGTGAGCGCAAGCGTTACTAGCGCAGGCAGGAATGCCACATCCCCATCAACCATCCGAAATCCGAGCATTATAGCCACAGCCGCAAGCCCACATGTCGCAAAGATATCGAGAACAGCACCTGAGAGCATGGCGATACGAAGCGTCTTCATCGTCAGTTTGCGATATCGCTCCGATGCAGCAAAGACCTTCTTCGCATAACCCGTGCTCGCACCGAACGCGCGAAGCGTGAATATCCCGCGCATCGAATCGGCGAAATGGCCCGACATCCTCTTGAAGCCATCGTGGCGCTTCGATGCCTCATCAGAAGCGGAATGGCCGATGAGCTTCATGAATAGCATAATGAACGGATAGCACACGCTCACGATGATGCCGCTTATGACATCTTGCGTATAGATCGCGATGCACAATATAAAAGGAACCACAACCACATCGACGATCTTGGGAACCATCGAGATCAGATAGTTTCCTATATTCTCGATACCATCGACACCTTCAAGGGACACCGATGCCGCACCGTGTTCATCCCTATTGCCTCCAAGCACATAGATGCTGCGCATGTAGCGAGCGCGAAGATCGCTACATCTATCAAGCGCATAGCGCCTCGCGTAGGCATCGCTTGAAGCTTCGATTATGGCACGCATCACAAAACATGCCGCGAAAAGGGCGAGCCAAATGAGGCTCTCCTCGATCGAAGAGCCCATCCAAACACCAACTACCGCTGTCGCAAGACCGATCGCGATCCCGATCGTCAACGCTGATGATATGACCGCATAAACCGCGTTGCGCAAGATCGCATGAGAGATGCCCTCTATCCTGAACAGCAGCTTATCTAGCATCGCACGGCAGACCTCTGGTCAATACGCGTGATCCTCAATACATGAACAGGAGCTTTTGACCCTTCATCATCGCCAAAGGTCTGGAAGAGACACGCCTTCATGAACACATCCGGACGAAGCGATCCGGTATCGAGCGCAACCAAGGTAAATGTAACCGTATCTGCATCAATATCCACACCGCCTACAAGATGATCAGATACGTTCACAATGCGATCTTTCTTCTTCCGCTTGACCTCGATCTCATCGGGAACATCAAGACTATCGATAGGCCCGCTCAGGACCGCTTCATAAACCGAAACCGGCAACGCCACAGATGCAGCAGCTTCGCTATTTTCGATATACTTGCAATCCAATATCTCTATCCCGGGTGCCGTAGCTGCAACAAGTGCGGCTTTCACCTTATCCAAAGAGATATAGTCGACAAGCTGCAGGTCGAATATCTCATGGCGACCACCTACGCCAACAGGAAGCGCGCTTCCAAAAGATATCTTCATATGCGGAGAGAAACCGTTTGACACTGCAAAAGGAAGACCCGCGCGCCGCACGATGCGCTCAAGCGTTCTCGCGAGCTCAAGGTGTGAGAGCATCGAAAGCCTTCCCTCTATGCTGTATGTGACCCTAAGGCGAAATCTTCGATCATTCATAGCATCGCTCCATAACGGCAGTGTCTGTCGGTGATAGCAAAGATCTGTCACCTGCGATCTCGTTTTTGACCTTGAGATTTGGGCAAACGCCGCATGATGTACATACATCGTATGTGCAATCGTGCGTGGTGATCCCCTTCTGCGCAAGGTCGCGCTCGCGGGCAAGATATCCCCTGTCGACTCCGCACGAGATATGCTCCCACTCCATAACACGATCAGTGTCATAGCTTCGTTGCGCCAGCTCGCGCATGTCGATCCCGCACTCATCGGCCGCGCAAACCCAAGCCTGTTCATCAAAATGCTCGGTCCATGCATCAAATCTCGCACCACGTTTCCAAGCCGCCTCAAGAAGGCTAGAAATATTCCTTGCACCTCTGCTCATCACAGCTTCGATAAGGCTCGTTTTCGGATCGTGGTAGTTGACCTGTATTGCCTTGTACTTCACAGAGCACTTCAGAAGCGAGACGCGACGCAATGTCTCATCGGAGGATATCTGCCCATCCCACTGGAAAGGTGTCTGCGATTTCGGAACAAAGACAGCAACAGATACGACCATGCGAAGGGAGCCGCGCTGTTCTTCAGGCGTTGCAGACTTCATGCGATCATAGGCCCTTTGTGCAAGGCTTGCGATACCTTTGATGTCGTCGTCGGTCTCGGTCGGCAACCCTATCATGAAGTAGAGCTTCACACGGCGCCAGCCAGCCTTGCATGCCGCATCGATCGATGAGAAGAGATCCTCTTCGCTGACATTTTTGTTGATAACATCGCGAAGTCGTTGTGTGCCAGCCTCGGGCGCAAATGTAAGGCCGCCCTTCTTAGCACCCGCAACGAGCTCTGCCATATGCACGCCGAACGAATCAAGACGCTGAGATGGGATCGAGATCCTAACCCCTTTGCCGCTAAATTCGCGATTGAGGTCAGTGAGGATGGTCTCGATCTGTGAGTGATCCGTACTTGACAGCGATGTAAGGGAAACCTCCTCATATCCTGTCTGCTCTATTCCACGCTTGACAGCCGACACGATGTTTGCCGCACTGCGTTCGCGAACGGGACGATACATCATCCCCGCTTGACAGAATCTGCACCTGCGCGCGCAGCCTCTGAGCACCTCGACGTTAAGCCTATCGTGCACTACTTCCGCAAAAGGAACGATCATCGGCTCCCACGCATCGCTTTGGGCGAAACCCTCGAAGATGCGCTTTGCTATCTTTTCAGGGGCGCGCCCACCATCAGATCTTCCTAGATCCCGCGGCCTCACCCAAGACCCCACATCCTGCGCCACTTGTTCACCGACAACCTCATAAAGGCTAGGAACATAGGTCCCTTCTATTTGGGAGAGCTTAAAGAGGATCTCATCGCGAGACGCGCCTTCGCCTTTAAGGCGCGCAACCATCTCCAAGACCTCAGGTACATGCTCCTCCCCCTCTCCGATGAGCATCGCATCAAAGAAAGGTGCATAAGGCTCGGGATTGAACACACACGGCCCGCCGGCGATCACTATCGGATCATCTTCCGCACGATCGATTGCATGAAGCGCGATGCCGGAAATATCGAGTATCTCGAGCACGTTAGTAGCTGCAAGTTCATGAGGAAGGGTGATGCCTACCACATCGAATTCGCTCACAGGCGCGCAGCTTTCCAAAGAGAACATCGGTATACCGCGCTCGCGCATGGCATCTATCATATCGACCGCTGGAAGATATGCGCGCTCAGCTGCGAGTCCCTCTGTTGCATTGACAGCATTAACAAGGATCCGCATGGCCTGATTCGCCTGCCCAAGCTCGTAGGTGTCGGGATATATCATCACGAGATCGGCATACGCCTGCTCTTTGCGCAAACTTCCCCATTCGCTTCCGATATAACGTGAAGGCCTTTCGATCTCGAGTAAAAGCGGCTCTATCGATGGCCAAAGATCGGTCTTGATCATATCGCTTGCATCAATCCTTCTTCTATCGCGTTTTGCCTAGTCCCACCGGCGCGCAGATGATCGGCAAGACCCCCCCCCATGCTCTTGCCGATCGCGCTTGCCGAAAAATCTATCGTTTATTTGTTGCGAATCTTTGAGAATACGCCGGAGACACCCACTTTTGCGGCATCTACCACTTTTTGTCCAGCAGGAGTGTCTGCTGCCTTCTTCGCAGCGTCGAGCGCCTCATCCCTTGCCGATTGCAACACTTTGGCAACACCGACGATATCTCCGCCCGCATCGAAATACTCTATAGCTGCTCTACCCATAGCCTCGGTACCGATAAATCCTGTGGCACCGCTTATTATCCAACCTGCTCCGGGGATCAACCTCGATAAAGACCGCGCGATATTACGGAAGAGGAACCCTCCCGCAACGACAGCCGCGATCTCTTTGATGCGAGCGGCATCAAGTGCCTGATCATAGGCCGCAGCGATCTGAAGTACCATCTTCGCCTGATTGAGCGTCATGATCGGAAGATCGGCACCCGGGATCAGAGGCACGAAACCTACAGCCGCATTCTGCATTGATGTAGATACTACCGAATCATATGCAAGCGGTCGCCTGACGAAAACGAACGATAACGCCATGGCGAGCTTCTTCTCCGAACATGCTGCCAAGATCCACTCACCCATGCGCTCATCGAGATCCTTGAACGTCTCATCCGTAAGCTCGATCGACTGCGCATCTTGGTCCGCATCAGGGCTGCTCTCATCAAGAAAAGCATCATCGTCGTTATCTTTGACACTGATAACATCAACAGCGTTTCTCTTCCTGCCGGCAAACTTCGAATTGACAAGATCAAGTCCTGCCTGCGCAAGCCCCATAACGGGATTCTTATGCCCGATCTTTTCCGGCGCAATGATGTCCGCTTCCGGGATCGCAAACCCGGATTCATCAGCCTTTTCAGCAATACGTGATGGATTGTCGGTTATGACCATCACAGGAATCCCGGCGCCTCTGATATTGGATGCTTGACGCCCGACGTAATCGCCTTGCCCAGCCACCAAAGCGACCATGTCGTCGTTTTCGTTAATTTGCACGGGGATCGAATCCATATAGCCGATCGTCACCCTAGTATGCACACCCGCACTTGCAAAAGCGGCGCGAACATGAGAGATGAGGCGATCATCGGCCGAATCATCTATATATACCGACACCGATATCGGAGTCTTAGACACCTCTTTAAGATCGGTCGATATCTTCAACAGTTCCGATATATCTATTGGAAGTTGCATATCAAACACCTTTTCCTATATCAGCTTCGTGCGAATAAACCGAAGCTATCAAGCCCAACATTGCGAAGTTTACGATCATGAATGATGAACCGTAGCTCACAAACGGCAGCGGAATGCCCGTGATCGGCATAAGACCGCAACACATTCCGATATTCTCCAATATCTGGAACAGCCACATCCCGATGATCGCACACACGATGAGCATACCAAAAAGATTGCCGCAATTCCTTGCGATCCTCACGCTTGTATAGATAAGGAAACCATACATGACAAGAAGTGCCAAAACACCAACGAATCCAAATTCCTCTGCAAGTACACAGAAGATGAAATCGGTAGGTGCTTCGGGAAGGAAGCCGAGCGAGGACTGCGTAGATGAGCCGAGCCCCTTGCCGAAAAGACCACCCGAGCCGATCGCGATCATGGCCTGTTGGAGATTGTATCCATCATCTGTCTGCGAGAGCGAATCCTGATTCATGAACACGAAGAGCCTAGAGCGCTGATATTGCTTGAGCAGCTTGTATTCGACCTCACCGGATTCCGTCTCGTATTTTAAGAACTCATCTATGATGAACACGCCTATTATGGCCAAGATTCCGAGTGCAAGAGTGATCATGAGGTATTTGAATCTAGCTCCTCCCATCACAAGCGTTACAGCTGAGATAAAAAGATACACAAGACCGGTCCCAAGATCGGGTTGCGACATGATGCAGATGAACGGAATGAGAAGAAGCAGCACGACCTTGCAATATTCAAGCGGCTGATCCAATTTGCCGCCATATCGAGCGACCAAGCTCGCCGCGAACAGCACGACTGTTACCTTGGCGAACTCACCGGGCTGCACCTGCATGCCAATATTGATCCACGATGTTGCACCCATCGTCGTAACGCCTATGACAGGAAGATGCGGCGATAAGATAAGTGCAACGCTTATAGCGAGCAGGATATAAGAAGCACCGCCGAGTTTCCTATAGTCTATAGCCCAAAAAATCGCCATCAAGACGAGTCCGCCGGCAACGCCTGTAAGCTGTCGCGTGAAACTGTAATCAGCATCCCCTTGAACCGCAGACCAACAGATAAGAAGCCCGAATGCGAGCAACAACGACGCTGCAAGGATCAAAGGGGTGCATACGATAGAGGATATATCGCGAGATCGCTTCGCATGAGCCGAGCTTTTCTTGACATATGTCTTTTTGATGTTGTCTATCTGCTGGATCGGTGGCATAAGCTCTTTTCCTCGGTCCTATCCCTTAGTCCTGTCGCCCGCCACTAGAGCTGTATTGGAGCTCAACAGATCTACCTGATGAGCCGCTGATATGGCCGACCTCATCATCCTTGCCATCCGTGCCGAGCAATGCCGACATCACCTTAGCAGCGACAGGCGCTGCATTGTCCGCGCCGCCATCTCCCTGCTCAATAACGCAGACCACCACATATCTTGGATCCTCATAAGGGCCAAATGTAACAAACCATGCATCTGGGATCCTGTCCGCATGCTCAGCTGTACCGGATTTTCCGGAAACGAGTGCCGGATCGATCCCTGCCTCATAAAACGCCTCTGATGCTGCCTTGCTCTGTGAAACCATATCATGCAAAGAATCACAGACATACTTCAGGTGTTCTTGGTTAACATCAGGCTCAGAGACAACCTCGACATCAGATTCAACCACACTATCCCCGGTATTGTTCTTCACTTCTTTCATAAGATGCGGCTTGACGATCTTTCCGGTGGCGATGCCTCCGTATGCCACAGCTAGCTGCAACGGCGTTATAAGAACATCGCCCTGTCCGATGATCATATTCGAATAATCACCGCCCACCCAGATCGCCTCGGAAGGCACGTTCTTCCAGTGCTCAGCCTTCCATTCGGGTGTCGGAATCCTACCGATCGACTCATCGGCAAGATCGATGCCCGTTGTCGAACCGAATCTGTATTGCTTAATGTAGTCCTGAAGCGCAGTGTCGGAAAGCTCCCCCGTGCCTTCAGGGCCATGATCGAAAAATGCTTTCGCTATCTCGTAGAATACGACGTCACAGCTGTTGACGATGCCGCCATGAAGATCGAGCGTACCGTGGCCTTTCGTATTCCAGCACTTCTGTATGTCTCCCGAGCCGAAGCCGTCCCATGATCCTGTGCAATTCCAAGTCGTATCGTAGTTGGCAAATCCATATTGCAGACCAGCCATCGAAGTGAACGCCTTGAAGGTCGATGCCGCAGCGTATTGCCCGTTGACCACACGGTTGATCATCGGCGCATTGGATTCATCAGTGTTGTACAGATCCCAGATCTCCTGCGGGATGCCATTGGTGAAATAAGTCGGATCAAAGGTGGGGTAACTCGCCATGGCAAGAACGCCTCCATCCTTCATATCCATAGCCACCACCGCTCCGGCAACGCCTTTTCCGGTACCGATATCCCCTGACGGTGCGATCAGCTGCGCAAGCGTCATATCGGCCACATACTGCGCATGCGCATCGATCGTGAGATGCAGATCAAACCCTTTAACAGGAGATGTCTCGGATATCACATCAACGGTGTTGCCCTGCGCATCGACAACAAGCTGCCTCTGCCCTTGATCGCCAGAGAGAATGTTGTCATATTGGAGCTCCACCCCGCTCTTTCCCACGACATCAGTCGATTCGATAACACGTCCGCTCGAGGTGGAATCAAGCTCTTGCTGGGAAGGTGATCCAGTATAGCCGATGAGGTGAGACGCAAGGGCACCGTAGGGATAATCGCGAACCGTCCGCGACTCGACGCTCACGCCCTCAAAAGAATCCGCGTGCTCGGATATGAATGCCACATCGCGAAGCCTGACATCGCTTGCGACCACACGCTTTGACTGCGCACCGGCCGAAGAATCGCTTATGCGCTGGCGTACGACACCGAGCGGAATGCCCAGTACAGCAGAAAGTCTCCTCATCACATCGGGATCGGATATCACATCAGGATCAGCCAAGACCGTCTGACTGGTCCTGTTGTTCACAAGGGCAATACCGTTTCTGTCATAGATGCATCCGCGTGGAGCAGGCGTGGACACTGATGTCATCAGATTGTCGAGTGCTTTGTCGGAATACTCGTCAGATGACATGACTTGCATAGTCCAAGCCTTTGCCCCTAAAAGGGCGAATATGCCGCCAGCAAGAACCCCGAGTGCCGCGAATCTCCTAGAGAGGCTATCTGAGGGCTTGCTGCTCGGACGCTCTCCACTGCGCACGCGAACATCGCCCTGCGCATCGTTTGCGATCGATGCATCTTTCGACACGCCGATATTCTCAAGCTCGGCGATGTCGTTCGTTGCGCTTTGGTCTTGAGAGGCTCTATGCGAGCGCACCGAAATAACGACGGAGATAATACCGACAAGAACGATTATGGTTATCAATGCAGCAATTACTGCAACAAGCATCTGATGCTCCGAATCCTATCTGATAACCTGCATGGTGTCGGTCGATCGTGCGCTGAAAACGAAGCGCACTATCAAAACGTATGCGACCAACGATACGACCGTATCATATAAACCACAAGGAAGCATGCGGTAAAGCAACGCCTCCGGCAAACTGACATCCAATCCGCACACTATCAGCAAACATCCATATATCAGCTCGCCAACAAAGCAGCCCAACGTGATAAGTACAACAGGGATCAGCATCGTGTCGTTGGCAAGCATCGAATATATGCGAGATACCACAAAGGTCAAAACGACGCATATGAACGCCATTGCGCCCACTGTTCCCGAACTCATAAGATCGTAGCAAAGTCCCAAGACAAACGGCATGATGTAGCCCTGCTTGTTCGCTCGGATAATAGCCATCAATATCACGTAGCACATTATAAGATTGAGCATCGCATACCCGATGGTGATATATGGCGCGACAAGAGCCTGTAGCACAACGGCGACGAGTGCCCCTATGAGCATCCCGGCGTTGTTTTTGAGGATCAAGATCACAGGTCATCCTCCTCGTTTCGGGCTCCCTCTGGCGGGTTGTACTCACCCGAAGTCGCACTGTTGGCCTCGCCACTTTCATCTGAGTTGCCCGCAGAGCCCTGATTTGATTGCGGATTGGACGTGAACGACGTTGACTCAGACGCGCTGAACACAACGATCACCTCTTCAAGCACCGCCGCCTGCTCGTTGGGTGCCACGATAATAGTACGCGTGCCATCCTTGGCGTTACCTTCAACACGAACCACTGTTCCAATCAGAAGACCTTTGGTATAACTTCCGCCAAGACCGCTTGTAAGAACGACATCGCCTTGCTTAACTTCGATATCAGCATCCACGTTTTCAAGATAGAGTGTTCCTGATAGTGATCCTCGAATAATGCCATCGGCCCGCGTTGACTGAATCATAGCCGCAGCGCCAGACTTTGGATCGGTCAAAAGACGCACATCGGAAGATCCCGGACTAACCGAGATCACCTGACCAATAACGCCGGAAGGACCCATAACGGTAAGCCCCATCTCAACGCCTTGGTCCGAACCTACATCGATGGTTATCGTCTGATTCCAAGAATCGGAGTTACGACCTATCACACGACCTGTAACGCCATCGATCTTGTACGTCTCCTTGAGATTCAAGAGACCCTGCAAACGCTCAGACTCAAGCCTGTATTCCTCACCTTGGGTAACCATCTCGGTAAGCTCGGCAACGCGCTGTCGAAGCGCCGAGAGTGTCTCTTCGTTTGCGGTGGCATCGCTGATAGCTGCGCCAGCATCGTCGATCGCGGCTCCCGCATTCGCACTTAAAAAACCTATTGGGGCGATCAGGGTATGAACAGAGCTTTGAAGACGATGCAAGAAGCCATCATCGCCCTCACGCGTATAGAGCCCCATGGAGATGATAGAGGCGATAAGAGCCACGATGAGCACGATACGCCGAATATCGATGAAGCTCTTTTCGGAATTGTTAAGATCCATTTATGGATGTATCGCCTGCTCAGATAGCTGCGCGCTACTTGGAGCGCATCAGTGTCTGCCTGAGAGCGGTCGGGGTCTCGAGCACCTTCAGACAACCGGAGACAACATTGGTGAGAGCCGTTTCGCTGACCCAAACAGGAATCTCAAGCCTGTCGGTGAAATACCTATCCAGACCAGACAGAAGTCCGCCGCCGCCTGTGAGCAAAATGCCATTTTGGATGATATCTGACGCAAGATCAGGGTTGGTGGTCTTGAACGTCTCCTTGATGTGTTGGACCATCTCCTCGATAGGTTCGATAAGAGCGGCGCGTACATCTTCGGATTGAATGGTCACCTCTTTCGGCTGCTCAGTATAAACATCTTGACCGGAAATGATCATGTCACGCTCGCGACCGTCTTCAAAAGGAAGGACCGAGCCGATCTTGATCTTGATGATCTCAGCAGTGCGCTCGCCGATCTTGATTCCCAAAAGATCGCGAAGGTGAACGGCGATAGCTTCATCGAGCCTATTGCCTGCAAGGCGCAAAGAAGATGAGGAGACAATACCGCCTAGCGATATAACAGCGACCTCAGTAGTGCCGCCCCCGATATCAACGACCATAGAGCCTGTAGGTTCCGTAACAGGAAGATCGGCTCCCATAGCCGCCGCCATCGGCTCTTCGATCAGATAAGCCTGACGGGCACCAGCCTGAATGGCCGCCTCGAACACCGCACGCTTCTCGACCGAGGTAGCACCACACGGGATACAGATGACGATCCTCGGCTTTGCCTGCCACGGATATTTGCGTTCTGTGGCCTTGTTGATGAATGCCGACAGCATCGCTTCTGTTACATCGTAATCAGCGATAACGCCATCTTTCAATGGATGCTCTGCAGAGAACGCATCGGGTGTATGGTTGATCATGTTCTTCGCTTCATGACCGACAGCAAGCACCCGATGAGTGCTCTTCTCTATAGCCACAACAGAAGGCTCGTTGATAACGATACCTTCACCGGTGATGGCCACCAAAGTATTAGCGGTTCCCAGATCGATAGCCATATCCATCGACATCTGACCGCCGAATCCGCTGAATCTATCTAAAAACGACATTGAGGGTCGCCTCTCGCCTCGCCTATCCGTTTCATCGCGCAAGTCTTACCAGCGCATAAGCCTAATAATTCTAACACAGGATAGATTTTCGCACTTTTGCGAAGATTTTAAGGCGCGTCCATACAAACTACACGCTGTACATCGTTGAGCTCCGATCGCCTAGTAGGGCGATCAGTTGCCTACACCGCCCTACCGAACAGCTCTCTTATCTCATCCCTTAACACAGGCGACGACGAATCAACCGTTATCGGAAGCTCGGCGCGGAACTTTCGCCCGTCGGATTGATTGATCAGCAAAACCACTCCATCACGACCGGGGAAAGACCTCAGTATCCTGTTCAGATGAAGCGAATTATTCTGATCGAATTCCGACGATCTCAGGTTCAGCTCAAGATGACGCGGCTTTCTGACCTGCGTGTCGCTTTGTTCAAGAACAAGCGGTGAGAGCTCGAAGGCCACGATCTGATTTCCCCTCTCGTTCGCCTCAAACTTGCCCTTCACCTTAACAATGGCATCCTCAACGATCACATCGGCAAACTTATCGTATTCAAATGTTATACACTCGACCATACCTGTCGTGTCTTCGAGCTGGAAAGTGGCCATGTTGGTGCCGCGCTTTGTTTGACGCTTAACAATTCCTGAAATCATGCCGACAAATGTCGCGGATTTGATATTTTTTGTAAACTCGGAGAGATAACCCATCGTATATTTTGTCATACGCGATATCATCTCGGAGTACGGCTCCATGGGATGCTCGGACACATAGATACCCAAGATCTCCTTCTCGTTGCGCAAAAGCTCGGATTTCTCCCATTCGATGCCGTCAGGATCGGGGATAACCTCTTCAAAACCAGAATCAGCCACATCGGCAAACATATCAAACATCGATACCTGACCGGAGTTGATGTCTTTTTGTCGCTTCGATACATCATCGAGAAGAGATGTCTCATCTACAAAATGCATCAATTGACGACGGGTATATCCTGTCGAGTCGAAAGCCCCGCCTTTGATGAGCGCCTCGAGTGTCTTTCGATTCCAAATCGAGTAATCGACACGTTCAACGAAATCATGCAGCGATTTATACGGGCCGTTCTTCTCTCGCTCTTTGATGATCTCATCGGCGACGTTGCGCCCGATCCCGCGCACGCCCATAAGACCGAACCTGATGCCATTATCAACAGGCGTAAACTCAACGTTTGATGAATTGATATCAGGTGATAGCACTGGTGTGCCGTTGTGGTTACAGCTTGAAATATAGCGGATAAGGCGCTTGGTGTTGCCCATATAGCTGGACAGAACAGCCGCCATGTAATCATTGGGATAGACCGCCTTCAGATATGCGGTTCTCATAACGAGGATGGCGTATGCTGCCGAGTGCGATTTGTTGAATGCGTACTTCGCGAACTTCTCGGCATCAGCCCAGATCTGCTTTGCGATCTCGAGCGAAAAGCCGTTGTCCACAGCGCCGTCGTTCCAATCCTGCTGAAGCTCCTTCATGACATCAAGCTTCTTCTTACCCATGGCCTTACGGAGCTTGTCCGCCTTGCCAGCCGAAAAGCCGCTCATCGCCATAGATATCTGCATAATCTGCTCTTGGTAGACCATCGTGCCGTATGTCTCTTCAAGAATCGGACGCAGGCGGTCATCATAATAGTGAATCTGCGATTTGCCGCTTGCAACCTTCACATAGTCATCAACCATGCCCGACTCAAGAGGGCCCGGGCGGTTAAGCGCGATCGACGCGACGATATCCGAGAAGCGCTTTGGTGGAAGGCGCTTGAAAAGGCTGACGTAAAGATCACTTTCAACCTGAAAGATTCCGTCCATGTTTCCGCTTCGCATGAGCTTAAAGGCAGCCTCATCGTTGGTGGGAATATCCTCAGGAGTCAACTTGATGCCGCATCTCGCTTCGATGTTGCGACATGCGCGCGATAGAACGCCGAGCGTTCGAAGCCCAAGGAAGTCCATCTTCAAAAGGCCGAGCTCAGGAGTGTAGTGACCGTCATACTGCGTGATGATGCCGCCACCTTTGGTGTCGCGCTTCATCGGAACATGATCCGACATCGGGTCGCGGCAAATGATGGTGGCGCATGCGTGCACACCTTCGCCGCGCACATGACCTTCGATGGCGCGTGCCGCATCGATGACTGCTTTCACGTCTTCTTCGTTCTCATAAGCATCGCGAAGCTCGGGATTTTTCTCCATCGCACCATCAATGGTTATACCGAGCTCATCGCCGATCATCTTGCAAATACGATCGCCCACATTATATGGATAATCCAAAACGCGCGCCGCATCGCGAACGGCGTTTTTCGCCTGTAGCTTGCCAAAGGTGATCACGCCGGCGACATGGTCCTCGCCATAGACCTCCTTGATGTGCTCGATCACTTCACCGCGACGCTCGTCCTCGAAATCAACGTCGATATCAGGCATCTCCACACGCTCAGGCGACAAAAAGCGCTCGAAGAGAAGTCCGTTCGAAAGAGGATCGAGGTCCGTGATCCCCATAGCATACGCAACGATCGCACCTGCCGCCGAACCACGTCCGGGGCCTACGCCGATACCTTGGCTTCGTGCCCACTCGATATATTCCTGAACGATGAGGAAGTATGCCGGGAATCCCTGACCAATAATGATTCCCATCTCATATTCAGCGCGCTCTAGCGCCTCCTGCGGAACCGGTGTGCCATAGCGCTTCTCTAGACCCTCATACACGCGCTTTTTGAACCAGCTCTCTTCAGTCTCTCCCTCCGGAAGAGGAAATGTCGGCAAGATGATCTCCCGCTCAAGCTCCACATGGCATTTCTCGGCGAGTTCAACCGTGTTATCGCACGCCTCGGGAAACTCCGGAAATGCCTCGCGCATCTCCTGTTCCGTCTTCATATAGAACTGATCGTTCTCGAATTTGAGGCGGTTTTCCTCATTGATAAGAGAACGCGTGCCGACGCAAAGCATGATGTCCTGCGCGCGGGCAT
Organism: uncultured Eggerthellaceae bacterium; assembly: GCA_910588945.1. Classification (GTDB taxonomy): domain Bacteria; phylum Actinomycetota; class Coriobacteriia; order Coriobacteriales; family Eggerthellaceae; genus MGBC163016. Next base: position 31,206 of record CAJUSF010000013.1, read on the forward strand.
CCTCTTGAAGCAGGTAGTGGAAATCGTTCGTGGCGATGGTCTTGAATCCGCATTCGTCGGCCACCTTTTTGAGTTCCCGGTTGAGCTCTGTCTGCGTCATACCACCATCGGTGGTAAGCCCTTGGTTTTGAAGCTCGATGTAGAAATCGCCTTCATCAAAGCATTCCGCGAATCTCTTCGCCCAGATAACGGCATCCTCATATTGGCGATTGTCAAGCAATCGCGGGATAATGCCAGCAAGACAAGCCGATGCGCAGATGATGCCATGACCGTATTTCTTCAACTGAGCAAGCGTGGTGCGCGGCTTGTAATGAAAATTGTCGACATGGCTTTCAGAGACAAGCTTCAAAAGATTGTGATAGCCCTCTGTCGTCTTTGCGAGCAACAAAAGATGGTGAAGGCGCGGGCGCATGTCCGTGCGAAGATCATCATCTGTAGTGAAATAAATCTCACAACCAAAGATCGGCTTTACCTTCTTGCCCGTCTCCTTCTCAACAGCATCACAAGCCTCTTGGAGCTCGACCATACCGCTCATAACCCCATGGTCGGTAACAGCCACAGCTGGCATTCCAAGATCGGCCGCACGACGCACCATATCCTTGATGTGCGTGATGCCGTCAAGCAGCGAATACTCTGTATGATTATGCAAGTGTACGAAAGCCATCGATACCTCTTAGATATGAGAAAACCGTCAATATTGATCTTATGGCTATCATACCAACATCGAGTGCTATTATCATCCGAACAGATTGTGGATTTTTTCTATACGGATACAAAATCTAGGGGTGAGACGCTATGCCGCGAGAGAAGATGGCCGATAAACGACAGCGCGCCATAGTCATTGAGAACCGAATGAGTGAGCACTATCCGGATCCCGAATGCGCGCTTGTTTATGGAGGCGATGTTTTCAGGCTGACCATAGCGGTCATGCTCTCCGCGCAGACCACCGATGTCGCAGTGAACAAAGTCACGCCGACGCTTTGGCAGCGATACCCCACCATTGCCGATCTGGCGCAGGCCGATCCGAATGATGTGGCCGACATCATCAGCTCAATCGGCTTTTATCGGAACAAATCGAAAAACGCCATCGGTATCGCACAGATGGTACTCGCAGATTTCGGCGGTGAGATCCCGCGTGACATCGACGAACTTCAAAAGTTGCCGGGCGTCGGTCGTAAGACCGCCAATGTCGTTTTGAACGAGGGATTCGGGATCGTTGAAGGAATAGCAGTGGACACCCACGTGAACAGAATTGCCCACAAGCTGAAGCTGGTTCCCAAAGACGATGATCCGAAAAAGACCGAGATTGCGCTTCTAAAGCTATACCCAAGACAGTATTGGCGACATATAAATCACCAATGGGTGCTCTTCGGACGTCAGATTTGCATAGCGCGCCGTCCAAAATGCGCCGAGTGCTTTCTGGCCGATCTATGCCCATCGTGCGAGCGCTAAGGCTTTATCAGCAGACTGCTAGTTTTTTAGTCACAGCATTACCCTATCCCTTTGTTTCGTGAAAATGATTGACGAGGTGCTTACAAAGCGAGTCTTGTTTGTTGCATGCGATCTGCTTGCATCTACTCCGCTGATTCTGCAGCGCCAGAAACGCATGATAAGCTTATAGCATCATGCGTTTCGCCTGCGCGAAGCCAAAGCGGATAGGTGCAAGCAGATCGTAAAGCGACTAAGCGCCTCGGCGATCATTTCACCCAAGCAAGAAAACGATCGCATCAAGATCGAGAGCAGGACTACTCGCTCATCACGTGATGGTGTCCCGGGCAAACAGGCTTGCCTGTAGCCTTCACCACCACCTCGACCCCATTCGCAAAAAGATCCGCCAAAAACGCATCGATCAAGAGCGGAAGCGCCTCATAGACAGGCTGCGTAAGTCCGATCGTAACCATCTCAGGCGTCATGTTCTGTACCTGCATACCGAAGCACTTACCGTGCGCTTCATAACCCATCAAAAATGCTGCATCGAACAAGTCCGAAAGCTTCAGTTCATGCAGCGATGCCATCCCTCTATCACGCCTCGCCATGTCATCCGGAGAGAATTCAAATACCGTCCCGGGTGCCTCACCTGTACCATCTACAGCATCTATCGTGATCAGATAGTCATAATCGTCAACGTATCCGATCATCTCAAGACCCATGCAGCCGACATCGAAAAGATCCACGTTATCTGGAAACTCATAGGATGCAACAAGCTCATCATAGACAGCAGGGCCGATCCCTTCGTCTAAAAGAAGCTTATTGCCGACACAGAACACTGCTATCTTCACTGATATCTCTTCCTTAGATAGCCTATATGGCGGTAAAGCAGTTCTACTGCCCCACCGTAGGCCTGATCACAAGATTGTAATAGGTCGCAAGCGAGAGCATAACAACAGCCCCAATTGCGCACCCTATCGCCCAATACCTTTGTCGCTTCAGGTAAGTCCGCCTAGATATACCTTTATCTTGCGCCCTATGTGCTGCGATCGGCTGACTGACTATAGCAAAGGCGATCGTAATTCCAAGCAGCGCAGCGAAAGCCAATATCGAAAGAATCACGCCCAAAGGCTGCGGGTCATTATAAGTAGCGAAAAAGAGATTATCTACGAACAACCAGATAGGATAATAGAGAATGGTCACCCAAAAACCGTGCGCTGGCCCCCATATTGGCGGCAACAGAAAAGCGGCAACGTTGAATCTGGGAAGCCCACGCATGAACTCCTCTTCAGCTTTTATCTGCTCATCTGTAAGCTCAGCCATCGTCTTAATCTCAAACCTTTCCGCTTCACCAAAACATCATGATAAAAAGCGTATCCAATAATAGCGCCTAGGATAGAATACGCGCTGCGACCTGCTTCTTTCTTGAAAGTATCCCCGGCATCCAAACTCCGCCCTGCTGATCGACATCTATCCCAAAGGAGTTATTCACGATTTTAGGATTGCCCTCCAACAGAAACTGGCTGCCCTCTGAGAGGATATCTGTAACAAGCAGCAACACGAAATCGTATTTCTTGTCGTTAAGGAGTTTGCGCATATGGGCGCGAATCTCCTCTTCGCGAGACAGCGCAGCTTCAAGATCGACCGTCTCATGCTGAGCGATCAGCACGACATTGTCGTTGGCGAGGAACTCCTTGGAGTCGGCTTCGACAAATTTCTCTACCGAGATCGATTCCTCGCCACCACGTGCACGGAACACCTGAAGACCGAAATCACGTAGCTCAACACCGAGAAGATCGCACAAATACGAAGCGTTATCCTTATCGATCTCAGTCGTGGTCGGCGACTTCAAGATGACGGTATCTGTAAGGATAGCCGACAAGAGCACCTCTGCTATCCCCCGAGGGATGTCAAAGCCCTCCTTGCGAAGTTCGTATGTGACAATGGTCGCGGTAGAGCCCCACGGCAGATTCAAGAATCTGATCGGATTCGCAGTCGAGACATCCGCGATGCGATGATGGTCGATGATCTCGAGAACATCTGCACCCTCGATTCCCGGCGCCGCCTGTCTGCTCTCATTATGATCGACCAATATCACCTTGCGCTTCGGCGCGTTCGTCACATCAGAGCGAGTCACGATCCCGATCGCACGACCAGCACTATCAAGCACCACGCCCTCGCGCAGCTCACTTGCAATAAGGTCGGCGGCAGCATCTTTCACAAGGTCCTCGCCATCAAGGATCAGTACATTTGTGGCCATGAGCTCGCCAACCTTTTGAGTAAGCGACTCGATAAGCGATGTGGCCACCGCCATCGAAGAGGACTCCTCCCCTTCTTGGAGCATGTCGGTTGCAGAGATATAGCGCTCCGCTATCGCACGCGTAGAGATAAGTCCTAAGAATTTACCGTCCGAATCGCGCACGACAAGCGAGCGGACATTAAGCTTGCGAAGAAGCCTTCCGGCTTCAAGCATCGTTTCATCAGCTGTGACACTGACGGGATTTTCCGTCATGACATCTTTTACCCTCACATGCACATGGGGCACGAGCATCGGCTCGTCGATACCATTTCGCTCCAACACCCACTTGCTCTCAGGGGGTAAAGGCCCAAGCCTTCCGGGCAGATAAACGAGTCCATCTGGATTGCCGTCGCGCTCGGCAAGCTTAGTTCGCAGATATGCATGCCCGATAGCTGCACTGATCGAATCGTTATCAGGATTGCGATGTCCAAGCACCAAAACGGTATTAGTCATAACCAACTTCTCCAAAAATCTTGTCTTAGAAAACCTCGTTATATTAACTCACGAGAATACATGGATGCGTAGATCGCTGGCACCTACTCGGTCGTCGGTAGCGCAGCCATCACCGCACGTGCACAAAGCGCGAGGTTGCGCCTTGTGCACAATAGCGCTTAGGTGCGCGAGAATCGCTTATCGTCCCTTTGAGATCTTTACGATTGGCGCATAGTCCTTCAAGAGCTTCTTCGTCTGGCCGCTCTTCGCGAATTTAACAAGAATCGTATCGCCATCGGCCTTGATGACCACACCGCGCCCGAACGTCTTGTGATCCACTGTATCCCCGCGCTTGAATGTCTCTTTCGCTCCTGCGCGCTTTCCCGAATCGGCTGATCGGGATGAATTCGTACGCGATCTTGACCCGGATGCGCTCGAGCGTCCGAAAACTCTTCCTTCGCCAGCCTCGGTACCTGAACCGGAGATGCCTCGTCTGCTGCCGCGCTTCTCCCAACCGGTGCCCGAAAAACCCGATGAGCCAAGACCGGTGGTGTTGCGAAGCTCGGATGGGATCTCGCGAATGAAACGCGATGTGGGATTGGCGTTAGTCTGACCGTAGAGTTGACGCGTCTGAGCGCACGTTAGGAACAGGCGCTTTCGCGCTCTGGTGATCGCCACATAGGCAAGACGTCGCTCTTCCTCAACGGCGCCCTCTTCGCCGATCGAGTTCATATGCGGAAAGATCGACTCCTCCATTCCGGCAACGAATACATTGTCGAACTCGAGTCCTTTTGCCGAGTGCACGGTCATGAGCGTTACAGCCTTCCCGTCTTCGGACACCGAATCCAAATCCGTCCTCAAGCGCACCCATTCGATGAAATCGGCTAGAGAATCGCCTCGGAGAACGCGTGCAGGCTCCTCATCATCTTGCGACTCGATGATCTCGATACCGCTCGCAAGCTCAACAGATACCACCACACCACCTGCGCCCGATCCGTCTTGTGAAGAATCATCGGATTGCGCACCTTCGGAGTCGGTAGGTGCCGCGTACATCGAATCAACATCATCGTGTGTCTGTGAGAACTCATCCACAACGCCCATGAGCTCCTTGATGTTCTCGATACGGCTTCTCGCCTCATCCGTGTTCTCAGCTTCAAGGGCCTCTATCATCTTGGAGTCATCGACTATATGTTCTATAACCGCGCGAAGCTCGCCGGAATACGTGCGTGCGTTCTTGATGAGACCGATAAACTCGCCGATAGCCTTTTTCGTGGAGGCGCGCGTCTCGTCATCGAGCAACAGAAGCTCTGCGGCCTCTATCTCGGGAAGATTCATCTCGCGAGCGATCATCTGAATTCGCTCCACGCTCGACTTTCCGATCCCGCGTCTAGGCACATTCACGATGCGCTCGAAAGACACATCATCAGCCGGATTGACCACGACAGATAGATACGCCATGACATTCCTGATCTCCATACGCTCAAAAAACCGTGTGCCGCCGACTATCCTGTAGGGCACGCCCGCACGCAAAAGCATATCTTCAAGCATTCTGGATTGAGCGTTCGTACGATAGAACACCGCCATGTCGTTATACGAGCTACCGGCGCTTTTCAGCTTCTCGATCTCGCCGGCGATCCATCTTCCCTCGTCGCGCTCGTCAGTGGCTGTATAGACGCCGATCTTATCGCCGGCACCTGAGTCGGTAAAGAGCTTTTTCGCCTTGCGGTTTCGATTGTTCGCGATGACGGCGTTTGCGGCATCAAGGATGTTGGCCACGCTGCGATAGTTCTGCTCAAGCTTCACAACGCTGGCATGCGGATAGTCCTTCTCAAATTCGAGGATGTTTCGCAAATCTGCCCCGCGCCACGAATAGATCGACTGATCATCATCGCCCACTACCATGATGTTCTTGTGACCAGCAGCGAGAAGTTGAGTTATCAGGTACTGCGCATGATTCGTATCCTGATACTCGTCGACCATCACGTACTTGAAACGCTCTTGATACGCGCGAAGAACATCGGCATGATTCTTAAGGAGAAGAAATCCATGCAGGAGCAGATCGTCGAAATCCATGGCATTGGCCTGACGAAGGCGCTCTTGGTAGCGGATATAGACCTTCGCCACGCGCTTTCCTATCGGGTCGACCACGCCCGCTTCGAAATCCAGCGGAACAATGAGTTCGTTTTTCGCTTGTGAGATCCTATTCAGCACGGTATTTAGCGGGATCATCTTCGGATTGATGTCAAGCTCTGTCATTATCGTCTTGACGAGGCGCTTTTGATCATCGGTGTCATAGATGGTGAAATTGCGCGTGAAGCCGACCTTCTCCGCATCAGCGCGCAGCATTCTCACGCACATGCTGTGAAATGTCGACACCCACATCCCTCTTGCGGCGCCGCCGATAAGACCTGAGAGACGCTCGCGCATCTCCGCGGCCGCTTTATTGGTGAACGTGATGGCAAGTATCTCCCAAGGCGAAGCTTTGCCCTCGTTGATGATGTTCGCAATCCTGTATGTGAGCACGCGAGTCTTGCCGCTACCTGCTCCTGCCAGTACGAGAAGCGGTCCTTCAGTACAAAGGACCGCTTCACGCTGTGCTTCATTAAGTCCGGAAAGTTCCAACTTAGACCACTTTCTTGCCTAGCACCTCTGCAAGCTCGCGAAGTTCTCCGACGAGCTGACGGAATTGCGCAGGGGTGAGCTGCTGAGGTCCATCCGATAGCGCCACCGGCGGATTAGGATGCACCTCGATCATTAGCGAGTCGGCACCAGCTGCCACCGCAGCCTTCGCAAGAGAGGGCACCAGATCACGCTGACCTGCAGGATGCGATACATCAATGCAAACCGGATAGAGCGACTGCTTATGAATGACAGGTACCGCTGCGATATCGAGCGTGAATCGCGTGGCGGTCTCGAACGTACGAATACCGCGCTCGCACAAAACGATGTTGTCATTGCCGCAATCCGAGATGTAGTCGCACGCGGCAAGCCACTCAGAAATGGAGCCTGCAAATCCGCGCTTGTAGAGCACCATCTTATGAGAATCGGCGGTAACCTGACCAATCTTTTTCAGAAGCGAGAAGTTCTGGAAGTTCCTAGCACCCACCTGCAGTCCGTCAACGTAGGAATGCACAAGCTCGCAATGAGCCGAATCCATCACCTCGGTGAGGGTGAGAAGGCCATAGCGCTCGCCAGCATCCTTCATGATCTTAAGAGCCTCTTCGCCAAGACCTTGGAAAGAATGAGGGTTGGTGCGCGGCTTGAACGCCCCGCCACGTACCCAACGAAGCCCAAGATCCTTAATGCACTGCGCAACCTCGTCGAATTGCTCGGCTGACTCCACCGAACATGGACCTGCATATATCGTTATCTCATCTGTCTTCTGTCCCAAATAAGGGATGGAAGGTATATCTACTTCGCTCATACCGACGGTGTCTCCTTGCTTACTTTAAGAATGGTGGTGTAGATCTCGCGCAAATACTCGTTATACAGCGGTCCCTCGTTGTATCCACAGATCTTGGTAAGAATCTCTTCCTCGCGCTTCGCGTCAAAAAGACCCATTTTGGCATCGGGCTTGAGTCCTCGGATGACAAGCGAATGTCCCGCGCGCTTGTTCAATAGCGCAACGAGCTCTTTATCGATCTCATCTATCTGATCGCGATGCTTCTCGATCTCGGTCAAAGCCTCGTTGATCTCAGGCATTCGATCTCCTTTCCGCATTATTGATCAATGGTCGCTATGATAGCAAAACAGCGGAGTCAGAAATATAAAAATCACCTCGTTGCGCAAAATTCCTCCGATAGCGCGCATCAGAGCACAGGCGGCGCCAAGACGCACATCAATACTTTCTCTCTTCCATCACAACGAGAGACGATATAGCAAAAAACCGCTAAGATCACCAACGTTGGTGCTTATAGAGAACTGTCTAGGCCTCCAAGCTGCGCGACCAGAATATAAGCAGCAGATCTGCAAGACCGTTGGCCACAAGGCAGATTCCAAGGATGCGAACGAACATCGTAGCGCTGCCAAAAGGATTGCATACCAGCAGCACGCCTGCAGATGCGATGATGATGCTGATGATGAGCGATATGATCCAAGACCTATCGCCCACCTTCCTTATCTTGATAGAGCGCATGATGTTCATAACGCCTGAAAGGAACAGCAAAATCCCGGCGAGCATCGAGATGAACGTAACGAATACATACGGGATAATGAACATCACGATGGGAAGAATCAAAAGCGCGATGCCCCCAACCAAAGACGACATGGCACCTTGTGGTATCTCTTCCGTATTGCGATTCTCCCTGAAATACGAGATCAGCGACCAAGCTCCCATCACAGTCAAGAGAAATGCGATCACATATACCATGGTCATCATCGTGACATTCGGAATGACGAGCAATACCATGCCAGCTATCACGAAAGCGATAGATTGCAAGATCAGGTTCGAGCGTAATGTCTTGAAAGCGGAGCTCATGGCAGACCCCCTAGTCCTCTTATAGGATACCGAGTGCTTTTAATGAGAAATATCCTAATACCACAATACCCAGCACGATCCTGTAGATTCCAAATGCAGTGAAATCGTTATTTTTGATATATCCGAGAAGGAACTTGATGGAGAGGATCGAGACAACAAAGGCAGTGATAAGCCCGGTCGCGAGCACAGCAAGCTCGGTCGCACTCATCGCAAAGCCGAGCTCGGCCACATACTTCACGCACTTCAATAGCCCCCAACCAAACATCACCGGTATCGCGAGGAAGAACGTGAACTCAGCCGCAGCCGTCCTTGAGCAGCCACACAGCATGCCGCCTATGATGGTGGATCCAGACCGCGATGTTCCCGGTATTATCGCAAGCACCTGAAAGCATCCGATCTTGAGCGCGCATTTCCAGTCGATCTCATCGACTGTCTCTATCTTGAACAGCCCCTTCTGCTGCGAATCTCCCTCGTCTTTCGCATATCCCTTGGCATGCTTGCCGCGATGCGGACCGCTTAGAGCCATCTTCGACTCACGACGCCTGTTGTAGGCCTCCATCACGATGAACACGATTCCATAGAATATGAGCGCGATGGCCACTGTCCATGCATTATAGAAATGCTCGTTGAAAAAATCATCGAATGCAAGGCCGATTACCGCTGCAGGAATGCAGCCTACGATGACCATAGCCCAAAGTCTCCAAGTCCCGCTACGCTCGCTTGCGCTCTTTTTGGAAGAGAACGGGTTGAGCTTATGGAAGAACAGCACGATCACCGCACATATCGCGCCTATCTGGATCACGACTAAAAACAGCTCGAGGAACTGCGCCGATACGTCAAGATGCAGGAATTGATCCACAAGGATCATATGGCCGGTCGACGAGATCGGCAGCCATTCAGTGATGCCCTCGACCACGCCTATGAACAACGCTTTCAATATCTCTATGAGCATAAAAGGATCTCTCACCTCTAACGATCGTTTTGCCAAGATGAAGAACAAATCGTATCACAATGTATAAACGGCAATCTTACATGATGAGATACGATCTTGCATCTCAGGCACAAGAATAACCTCAAGCCACTATCCTTATTGATGCGTATCCGCATCAATCGATCATACGGAGGAGTCGATGGACCGATATATAGATATGCACTCGCACTTGGATTTCGCCGACGATTATATTGATATCGCCAAACAGGCCCAAAAGAACAATATTACTTCGCTGTGCTCAACGGTCGTACCCTCAAGCTTCGTATCGGCGCGTGCCGCTTTGAAAGAGACCCCCTCCATGCATGTCTCGCTCGGACTTCATCCTTGGTGGGTAGGCGATATGCGTGTGAGCGAGGTTGACATAGACAGATTCGAAAGCCTGCTCTGCGAAACGCGTTTTGTCGGAGAGATCGGACTTGATCTGCATGTTCGCCATGAAGGTTCACTGAAGCGGCAGCTAGATGTGCTCGACAGGATCCTCTCGGCCATAGCGCAAGACGGATCGTCTCGCCTCATAACGCTTCATTGCGTGAAAAGCGCAGGGCTCGTGATCGATAAACTGGAGCAGCACGACATCTTCAAGAACAACGATGTGCTCTTCCATTGGTTCTCCGGAACCGAAGATGATTTCGCCCGCGCATGCTCGAAGGGTTGCTACTTCTCAGTCGGCATGAAGATGCTCGCTACAAGATCAGGGCGAAGGTTCGCTCGTGCCATACCTGATTCGATGCTGCTACTTGAAAGCGACCTTCCGGCACATGAGGGCGCAGCGTTCTCAGCCGAGCTTTGGCGCCATGAACTTGACGGCGCCTTGAGGGACATGGCCGACATCCGAAGCGTCGATAACAACATTTTGAGCGATATCGTTTTCAGCAATTCTTCAGGGTTGCTCTCCAAATATTGCGAGATGCGATAAGCTGTCCTTTACTCAAAAGCATGAGCTTCATAGAGGTGTAAGATGATAGTGGACATGTCCAAGCATTTTTCTGCTTGGCAACTTATAAGGTATTCCCTGCCTTCGATCGCAATGATGATATTCACATCCATATATGGGATCGTGGATGGTCTGTTTGTGTCCAATTTTGCAGGAAAAACGGCATTTGCAGCCATCAACCTCATCCTTCCGTTCGTGATGATACTCTCCGTCACGGGCTTCATGATAGGAACAGGCGGAAGCGCCCTTGTGGCAAAGACTCGCGGTGAGGGCAAAGATGAACTTGCCAACCGCTATTTCACGATGCTCATCATTTTCACATTTGTACTTGGGCTTGCGCTCGCGATCATCGGGGCCGTTACGATGGAGGCGGTTGCGCTAGCCTTAGGCGCCACAGAGCAGATGATGCCTTATTGCGTGATCTATGGGCGGCTTCTGATGATCTCGCTACCTTTCTTCTCGCTGCAATACGCATTCCAGAGCTTCTTTGTAACAGCAGGAAAGCCTATGCTTGGCTTTGCAGTCATCGTTGTCGCCGGCGTGGCGAATATGATCTTAGACGCTGTGCTCGTGGGCTTTTTAGGACTTGGTGTCGAAGGCGCCGCCATCGCAACATGCGTAAGTGAATATCTCGGCGGCGGAATCCCGCTCATATATTTTGCTCGTAAAAATTCGAGTTTTCTTCATTTTGTCAGAACACCAATACAGTGGCGTGCGATTGGAAAAGCATGTCTGAACGGCTCATCTGAAATGGTCACCAACATAGCGATGAGCATTGTGGCGATACTTTACAACTTCCAGCTAATGTCATATATCGGCGAAGAGGGTGTTGCGGCATATGGCGTGATAATGTACACCGCCATGATCTTCGCCGCCATATTCATGGGCTATAACGTGGGAACATCGCCACTGCTAAGCTTTCAATACGGTGCGCAGAACAGGCGTGAGATGCGCTCGATTATGATCAAGAGCATCGTGATCGTCATCCTTGCCGGCATCATGATGTTAGGCGCAAGCGAAGCGCTTGCCGCTCCCATATGCTTCGTATTCACAAGTTATGACGCATATCTCTACGACATCACCGTCAACGGTTTTCGAATCTATGCGATCTGCTATCTTTTCATCGGATTCTCAATGTATGGCAGCGCTTTTTTCACGGCTTTGAACAACGGCGTCATTTCGGCTCTCATAAGCTTTCTGCGAACGCTCGTGTTCGAAACCTCATCGGTGCTAATACTGCCAGCTATCATAGGCGTCAATGGGATCTGGCTATCCGTCACTGTGGCAGAGATCTTCTCGCTCGCTGTTACATCCGCGTGCATCATCGCTTTTAGAAAAAGATACGGCTACGGAAAAAAATATACCTATTCCAAAGATCGGATGCTGGCTGGTCAGTAAAGCCGCGCTCGGTAAAGCCGCGCCCGCCGTGTCAGCCGAACAGGATAACGAGCAGAACTATCAGCAACACCACGATGATAGGCACCGCGATCTTCACAAATATCGGAAGGCCTGCGATACCGCTTTTTGGATTGCCGTATGAATCCTTACCGCTTATGGTGTCGCTCAAAGAACTGAGGTTTAGCCTCTGCCTTTTTGCCGAAGGCCTTGTAGGAGCAGCGCTTCTACTTCTCGTTCCATCGAAGCCCTGCCCGGCGTGCGATCTCCATCTCGACTTTGAATTGGAGGAATCCACGAAAGGTTGGGGACGATCACGATCGTCTATGGAGTAGCCCACAAGCTCATCGTTTTCATTGAAAGCACGAGAATCAACGCTTCCACGCGCATCTATGACCTGACGGTTCATGCTTCTCATGACGCGATTCTGCGAAAGAACATCACGCGAAGAGCGTTCCCGCTCGTATGCTTCTTGCGAACGCCGATATCTCTCCCGGCTCTCCTCCGAAGACATCGGAGGGGTGACTCTTCCCATGTGCTGACGTTGTATCACTCTCGGTGAAGACCCTCTCTCGCCCGCATGTGAGCCTATCTGCGATTGAGTCGTATCCTCAGATGCGCTCTGTGCACTCTGCGCGCGCAGCTCTTCGCGTCTTTGCCATCTTGCACGCTGAATGGAGGAATTGACCTGATAGTCATGGTAAGTCTTTTGAGATTCCATCCTTGCATTGCGTGCGCGTGCGGCGGCCTGCTCGGAATATGAACGCACAACGGAATCTCTTGAGGGCCGCGTTGTGATCACTCCCCTGTTACCGCCGTATTTTCGATTCGACATCTGCGGCGAATCGGGCAGATAGCGAACATCGGAGCCACCGAATGTGGGATCAGGCGCACCGGAAGATGCGCTCCCCTCGTCCATATCAGGCCTTGAATAGCGATCTTGATTCACTTGATCCACCCTTTATCCCTCAAGATCCACGAACATCATCCACAAAACGAAGCATATCGTAGGCACCCATCATAACAAGACCGCGTCCTCTGCATCAGAAGAAGGTTGCATTGAGCCACGGACCGTATTCGCCTGTCCACATGCCGTTAAGCTCAGCGAACACGCGCTGCCAATCTATCTTCTCGCCGAATAGAACCTCGAGATAGTTATAGCTATCAAGCTCGATCTCGGGATGTTCTAGCAAGGTCTGCGCGAATGTGTAGGTGCATGTCGGGCACATCGTTATGAGCGCATGAGCGCCGCTTGAGATCGCCTCATCCAATACGCGCATAGCGCGCTCGGCGGTTATCTGCGGGTCATAGCTCGCCACTGCACCACCCGCTCCGCAACACAGTGCGCCACGCTTATGGTGATCCATCTCCATATGCACAGCGCCAGGAACATATAACGAGAACAGATCACGGATAGCAAGAGCGTTTCTCATATCCTGTCTGTCATGGCACGAATCGAAGAATGTAACACTATCAAGTTCGATCGCGGACAATCCGCTATCTCCAGTCTCATCCACACTCTTCACCGATTCGGCCAACAAGACCTCCGGCAGGGGAACTATCTCGATATCAAGGGGAACTTCCGCATGAAACTCATCGGTGCAACCGGGACATATCGTTATCATGCGTTTGATGCCCGCACGCCTCATCTGCTCAAGAAATCCCTCGCGAAGCGCATGCGCCCTATCAAACATTCCTGCGCTCATGAGAGGACTTCCACAACATCCATCGCTAAGCGCCCATTTTATGCCGCGATCAGTAAGCCAATTTCCGATCTTGCGAACCACATCTGGAGCGTAACTTACAAGCGAACAGCCCGGAAACAGCAGCGTATCCACATTGCCCGACCCCGCCTGAGCAGCTGCCTCGAACATAGTAAACTCAGGATAGGCAACGTTGTAGATGGCACGATATGCGCTGAAAATGTGCCACTCGTTATCGACCATGACAAGCTTAGAGGCATCAGGAGGCATAAGGCCTGCACGCATGAACAGCTCACGCCAAGCGCGCATCTTATCCGGAGCCAACACATGACGCCTGCATGCTGCGGTACAAAATCCGCAGAAACAACACTGGCGAAGCGCGTTGTAGACAAGATAATCGGATTGCACCAGATCGAGGGTTGCCTGCACCTGATCCTCATAGGGAAGCGCCGCTATAGAATCATACATGCTCTCGATAGCGCCGATATCAAGACCGGGAGTGCTAAGCACATCGCATCTTCTCGTGCATTTGCCACAATGAGAGCAACTGAATTGATCGTACACCCAATCGCGCAGAAGCTTGAGCTTCTCATTGCTGCTCTCATCGATGGACGAATTCTCGTTCTCTGTAAGTTCTCGAGGAATCAACGCTACCTCCGCGCCGCGAATGACGGTCTCATTGCATCCAGTTTAAACCATTCATGCCTTTGATTCATCAGCTCGACGCAAACTCTATGTATAATTTTCCACGGATCCGCATACCTTCTATCGCTAAGCGAGAAGATCGCGTATCCGCTTCTATCCCATATAACCATTCGCAGCCATGCGAATTAGATGAAAGGTTCGATGAAGATGAATGTGGTTTGCCTAGACCTTGAAGGCGTTCTGGTCCCTGAGATCTGGATAGAACTTGCCGAGACGACCGGTATCGAAGAGCTTAAGCGCACCACACGTGATGAACCGGACTACGACAAGCTCATGAACTACAGGCTCGACATCCTCAAAGAGCATGGACTCGGCATCCGCGAGATACAAGATGTTATCTCCACCATGGACCCGATGCCGGGCGCCAAAGAATTCCTTGATGAGCTCCGCGCGATAACGCAGGTGATCATAGTCTCAGACACCTTCACACAATTCGCAAAACCGCTGATCGACAAGCTCGGACTTCCGACCATCTTCTGCAACGACCTTGTCATAGACGATGCGACAGGGCATATCACAGGTTATAAGATGCGCTGCGAGAACACTAAGTTCACCACCGTAAAAGCGCTACATGAAGCCGGTATCGACACGATCGCATCCGGTGACTCATACAACGACCTAGGCATGATCGAAAACTCCAAGGCTGGCTTCTTCTTCCGCACGACAGATGCGCTGCGATCCCAGTATCCGGACATTCCTGCGTATGAAGAGTACTCTGACCTGCTTGAAGCCATCAAGTCTGCGCTTTGATAATCGATCAGAACGGTATCACATCGCTAAACTCATAGGACGCATCGCTTGCTATGACGATATAGTTGTCCGCCCCGCCGAATTCCTCATCGCAGGCATCCACGATATGCACGTACGAGAAGGCCGAAGCGAGCTTTTCAACGAACCTATTCAGCTCAGAAGGGCCTTCTTTCGTGAAATCGACCACAAAGTTCGAAAGGAACATCCCGCCATCGCGAAGATGATCTTTAACGAGTCCGATGGCTGTTTCATCCAATAGCTCTAAAACCGCTCTTGCGCCGGTAAACGTATCGTTTATGATGGCATCATAGCTCGCTTCGCTATTCTTCAGGTGATCGACGCCATTCTCAATGAATATCTCCAAATGATCGAGCCTTCCCTCCATGAGCAGAAGTCTCTCCAATCTATCCAGATAAAGATGTCTTCTCGCCAGCCTTACGATCGCAGGGTCAATCTCAACGACATCCATCGTAATATCGTTGCGCGAAGCCAAAACGTGTTTTGGATATGAAAAACCGCCACCACCGAGCAAAAGGATATTATCTACAGGTTCCATCCCAAAACCGTGCCTTGCAGTATCCGCTTCAAAGAGATGATCGAATGCACGGATATATGCGAAAGGTGGATAGTGCCACCGCTTCCCGTGGTATGTCGCCGATTGCAGCGACTCGTCGAGCTTGAGCAAGGTCACCTTCTCGCCATCCGAATCATGAGCATCGATCAGCTCAGCATCTCCGAACATCGTTTCATGCACGCCGGATTTGGAGAGCTTTGACAGAAAACCGTGCATCCTTTGCGACACCCCTTTATGCCTTTTTCAACACGACGTACCGATTGAGGTCCCCTGTGCTGCCATCGGCGCAAAACGTCGAGAGCAGCGACACGTTTTCTGCAGAAGAAAGGCACTCATCGATCAGAGAGTTAACCTCATCATCGGAAAAATCATGACAATAGCGAAAACACTGAGTCGATCCTTGCCAACCTAGAAAATAGTCACCGTGCTTCGCGTCAAGATCGATCTGCAATCTGTCCTTCGCAAGCGCATTTGCAGCCACCGCTTTGGAGTGGATACGATCGTCTTTTGAGAACTGCCAAAACGACAAAACCACATATCCGCCCTCTGCGGCCAAATCGATCATCGAGCGAATGAGAGCGATACGCCAAGACCTCAAAGGAATATGATGCATGAGTGCAAAGCACACCACAAGATCGCGATCGCGATAAACCCCATCAAGTGATAGATCGCCTGTCGAGGACAGTGAATCAATGACATCGGTGCAGACCTGCTTCAAAGCGACACGACCGGACAGTTCATCGCTTATAAAAGGATCGCGATCCATCAGTTGCACCGTCGCATCCACACACAGAGCATCGATCGCGGGCTTCACATCGATCACGTTCACGATGCGCTCGATGAGCAAACGCTCGAAACGCATATTCCCGCACCCGATATCGGCGACCTTAAAAGTACGGCTCCGATCTACCTGCATCCCATCATCGGCAAGTACATCCAAAAGGTCGATCCACCCTTGCCAAGGTCGTTGGCGTGTATCAGAGAATGATTCGGCGAACCTAACATAGAAGTCCTTGGTCATCTCGATGAGGCGATATGCGATTTCTCTATCCAAAAGTCTCCTCGCTCTTTCGATCCGTATCTATAAGTATAATCATTGATCATGATCGAAACACTGCAACATATCATCAATGAGATAAGGTCAAAGGGAGACCTGTCGCCTAAAGAGCTCGACTCTATCGTGCGTAACCGCAATCGCGAGATGCATGACGGCACCCGCAGTGTAGCGAAAAAGCGCCTGATGTCGCGATATCTCAAAGAGCGCGCTGAAAACAGCGAGATTTATCGCAGTTGGGATATCGATGATGAAACCCACAGGCGCGTCGTCAGCGCTCTTCGCGCCAAGCCAAGACGCACCGCTTCAGGTGTTGCCACGATAACGGTGCTCACCAAGCCTTGGCCTTGCGGCAGTGATTGCATCTATTGCCCAAACGACATCCGAATGCCCAAAAGCTATCTATCTGATGAGCCCGCATGTCAGCGCGCCGAGCGCAACTTCTTCGATCCGTATCTCCAGGTTGTATCGAGAATGTCGGTTCTTCAAGATATGGGACATATCACTGACAAGGTGGAGCTCATTGTTCTCGGTGGCACTTGGAGCGATTATCCGGATGATTACAGGATCTGGTTCACAACCGAGCTCTTTCGCGCTTTGAACGATCTGGGGCGCGTATGCGACGCCGAAAGCGCCGACCCTTCGCTAGCACATGCTAAAGCACGGCGATTGAGGAATGAATACGAGAATCTCGGATATGAAAGTGACGCCGATGCCTTAAAAGCGCGTGCAGCTCAAATGCAAGCTGACGTCGACGCAGGAACCATCTCTTATAACGAAGCGATCCTGCATCTGGAAGATGCTCGTAAGAAAGAGGAGTTCGAGCGATCACGCGGCATCTCGATTGGCGAAGATAGGCTGATTGAGACATTATTGGAAGAGCAGCGGGAAAACGAATCGAGCACTCGGCGCGTCGTCGGGCTCGTATTCGAAACAAGGCCTGATAGGATCAACGAAACCGAGCTCGTTTTCATGCGCAAGCTCGGCGCAACGAAGATCCAGATGGGAATCCAAAGCCTTGATGACGCCATCCTTGAAGCCAACGGACGCACGACCAGCCTCAATACGATCGCGCACGCATTTGAGCTTATAAGACTGTTTGGATTCAAGACCCATATCCATCTCATGGTGAATCTCGTCGATGCAACACCCGAGCGTGATATCAAACAATACATGACGCTCGTCACCGACAACCGATTCAAACCTGACGAGGTCAAACTCTATCCATGCGCACTTGTCGCCAGTTCATCGCTCACCGCGCTTCACGAGGATGGCAGATGGGCCCCCTACACTGAGGCCGAGCTGATCGATGTGCTTGTTAAAGACGTGCTTGCAACACCGCCATTCACTCGCATCTCACGCATGATCCGCGACATATCAGCAAAAGACATTCTTATCGGGAACAAAAAGACGAACCTACGCCAGATGGTGGAGGATAGCGCCCTTAATACCGAATCCCCCATCCAAGAGATGAGGATGCGCGAGATATCCACTGACAGCGTCGATGCAGACGATCTGAGCATGGAGGTCATCGAGTATTCCACCTCATCTACAGAAGAGCGATTCATCCAATGGATCACACCCAATAGACGGCTCGCGGGATTTTTGAGACTGTCGCTTCCGCATAACGATGCGATCCGGGCACTTGAAATGCGCGATGCGATAAGCCCGACTGGCAACTCAGCGATGATCCGAGAGGTTCATGTCTATGGCAAGGTGTCGAAGCTCCACGAGGCAAAAGAAGGTACGCAGCATCTCGGATTGGGCAAGTCGATGATCGACGAAGCCTGCAAGATCGCAAAAGAGGCCGGATATAACGACGTGAACGTCATAAGCTCCATCGGCACACGACACTATTACGCCTCGCTAGGATTCACGAACAGAGGTCTTTATCAGAACAAAGCGCTCTAGGCTAACCTGCGCATAGTGTGAGGCAAGATCCTCTATGCTTGCACAACAGCCGGCAAGGGCACCGATAAGGACAGCCCTAAAAGGCATCCTCGATCGCAACGTCTATGAAAAATCCGCCGTCATCGTCGACCTCATAGACGAAATAGACAACCTGAGGCTCTATCGGAGAGCCGTCAGCGCGAACAAGATCGCAAACGGCATCCATATGCTCAAGCGGGAATGTGAGCGAGCACCCCTTTTTACTCTCAATGATATCCTCACAACCGGCCGCTGAGAGCGCCTTGCGAGCGAGCTTCACATCTTCACCAAACACGCGCCCAGCCTTCATGAAGAAGTCATCCTCATCAAAGGTGAGACACGCCTGAAGCCCACAAGCGCGCTCGTCTTTCTGACGGATCTCAGATCTGTGCTTGTTTTCAAGCGAGCAGTAGTGAAGCCCGATCCCGATCCCCTCATCGATCGCCCAATCCATAAGCTTCAAGATCAAAAGCTCCGAACCAGCTACCGCCAAGCCTCCGGAATAACCGTAGTCATACATGACCTCAAACGGTGGATTCTTGAGCTTGAAACCACGCGACCTAAAATCCTCCCAATTGCTGAAAGGAAAGCAGAACTCGAGCATGTTCATTCCGTCTATGCCGATCTCATCAAAACTTTTAAGAAGCGCCTTGACGTGATCTTCAGATCCCGGAATGATAGGCATCTCCACCATTACAGAAGGTATGTAGTCCTTTGCAAGACGCATAGCGGATAGAACTTTGTCCTGCCTGCTAGGCGGATCATCATCCTTTACCGAGAAGCGGATCTCATCAAGCCCGACCTGCGCAAGCCTTTGCGCCTGTTCAAGCGTCAGAAGATCACCCGATGTGTACATCCGAAGATGGGCATCTGAAAACTTGCTCTTAGCTTCCTTTAGGAACTCGATCGACGATTCGAAATCCAAAAGCGGTTCGCCGCCCGTAAGACCGATGCAAGAAAGCGTATCGTTTTCGATCGCAGAGCGCTCGAGACCCTCTCGCCAAGGACAACCCTCACGAAAGAACTTCTCATAATCGACCTGATTCCTGTTGAAGCAGAAATAACAATCACGATGGCACTTGAAGGTGGTGGAAAACGTCTCAGATCCGTTGTTGCCAGTGCACTCAACACATGCCTTCGACAGAAATCCGTAGGACAGACTGGCGCCAGCATTCCTAACTGCAACACCTTTCGTCTCGAGCTTATGCCTGAGCTCAGCGATCGCATCCGCATCCTCATAAGCAGGCGCAAATTCGAGCCCACGCTCGCGAAGAGCCTCGATGTAGTTCTTCTCGACTAGCGCATATTCTTCTCGCGCTCGATTCAATGCTGCGTTTTCCATGGGCGCTCCTGCCAATCAGTACGAACGAATCAGAGCTTTTGCTCGAGAAGCTCGTTGATGATCTTCGGGTTTCCCTGCCCCTGCATCTTCTTCATGCATTGACCCACAAAAAATCCGATGAGCCCGGTCTTGCCGCCGCGATACTGCTCTACCTTATCAGGATTGTCCGCAAGAACCTCATCGACAACCGCCTCGATCGCTCCGGCATCGGAAACCTGCTCCATACCATGCTCGGCCACGATCGCATCAGGATCCTTATCCTGCTCTATCATGAGTGCGAAAACCTCTTTGGCTTGCTTGGATGAGATCTTATCGGCGACCTGCATTCCGACGAGCTTGACCGCACGCTCAGGCGTGAGCGCACAGTCGTCAAGATCCACATCACCCATCGAGTTCAGCCAACCTGCAACATCGTTGATTATCAGATTCGCAATAGGCTTTGAAAGCTTCGCTGCATCATCTTGTCCTGCTGCCTTCATGCACGCCTCAAAGAAATCCGATGTCGATCTATGCTCGACAAGATGACGAGCATCGTAGGCAGAAAGAGAAAAATCTTCTTCGAACCTCTTAGCCTTCTCATCGGGAAGCTCAGGCAACTTTGCCCTTACACGCTCGATGAACTCATCGGAGAGATCATATGGCGCAAGATCGGGCTCAGGGAAGAGCCTGTAGTCATCGGCGGTCTCCTTCACACGCATGACCACCGTTCGCTTGGCAGATGGATCCCAGTGGCGCGTCTCCTGATAGATAATGCCGCCCTCATCGAGCACCTCGGCCTGACGGCAGATCTCATACATCAATCCATCGTGGAGATTCTTGAAGGAGTTCATGTTCTTGAGCTCGGTCTTCGTGCCGAACTCCTTCGTTCCGCGACGACGCAAAGATATGTTGCCATCACAGCGAAGGGAGCCCTCTTCCATGGAGCAATCCGAGATCCCTATCGCTAGGTAAATCTGGCGCAGCTTCTGCATGAAAAGCCTCGCCTCTTCAGGAGTGCGAAGATCAGGCTCTGTCACAAGCTCAATAAGCGGAGTGCCTGCGCGATTGTAATCGACAAGCGAATGCGTAGCGCCCGCGATGCGACCCTCGCCGCCTCCGATGTGGACCATCTTGCCAGCATCCTCTTCCATATGAATGTGCGTGATCCCCACATGCGCGGTATAGCCATCTTCGGTTTTCACGATGTTCTCGCGGCCCTCGCCGACCGACAGATCGTCGATCGCGTAGCGCTCTGAGGCAGCCTTGCCATCCACGCTAAGATCGAGATGCCCCCTCATGCAAAACGCGATCGGGCCTTGCGTGGTCTGGAAATTCTTCGGCATATCCGGATACATATAGTTCTTACGATAGAACATAGATCGCTTTTCAATGTCGCAATTCGTAGCAAGTCCAGCAAGCACTATCGACTCGATAGCAGCCTTGTTTGGAACAGGAAGCGCGCCCGGAAGTCCAAGACATACTGGACATGTATGAGTGTTGGGCTCGGCGCCGAATTCGAGCTTGCAGTTGCAAAACATCTTTGTCTGAAGTGTGGTGAGCTCCGCATGAACCTCAAGTCCGATAACAGGTTCCCACTTCTTCAAAACATCTTCAAGCTTCTGCATGCTACTCACCGCCTTTCTTCGCATCTGCACAAAAAGCGGGCGCCACCTTAGCGATACCGTATTGGCGCTCTAGCGCAGCTGCAACCTTGAGCATGTTCTCGTCTTTGAAAGCCGGCGAGATGAGCTGAACACCTACAGGCAACCCCGTGTCCGATCCCAACCCTACAGGCATCGACATGCCGCCGTTGCCGGCGATGTTGATGGAGATAGTGAACATATCGGACAGATACATCTCAGAAGGATCGGCGATCTCTCCCATTTTGAACGCAGTGCGCGGCGCAACGGGCGCGATGATACAATCGACCTTCTCAAATGCCGAAGCGTAATCCTGCGTGATGAGCGTGCGGACCTGCTGAGCGGGATAGTAATACTTATCATAGACGCCCGCGGAAAGGAGATAGCTTCCGAGCATGATACGGCGCCTTGCCTCTTCTCCGAAACCCTTAGCGCGACTGAAATCGTATTGATCATCCATATTCGAATGACCGGGATCCATATAACCGTAACGAATCGAATCGAACCTCGCCAGATTAGAGAAAGCTTCGCACGGACCGAGAACATAGTATGCGCTCATTGCGGCCTGCGCATTCGGAAGGTCGATCTCCACGATCTGCGCGCCTTGAGACCTTACAACCTCAATGACCTCCTCCACCTTGCTCTTCACCTCATCGGAAAGCCCTTTGGCCTCCATGAATGCAGGGACGATGCCGATCTTCATGTCCTTGATGCCATCTGCAAGACCGGCCGTGAAATCAGTGGAGATATGCTGCGATGTGCAGTCTAGCGGATCGTGGCCGGATATTGCGTTCATCAAAACAGCTGCATCCTCGACGCTCCTTGCGAAAGGCCCCACCTGATCAAGTGAGCTTCCGAAGGCGACCACTCCATAACGGGAAACAACACCGTATGTGGGCTTGATTCCGATAACGCCACAAAATGCCGCAGGTTGCCGGATGGAGCCACCGGTGTCTGAGCCGAGCGTTGCCGGCACCATGCCGCTCGCGACCGCCGCAGCGCTTCCGCCGGACGATCCACCCGGAACACGACTTAAATCCCAAGGATTGCAAGTGGCACCAAATGCGCTTGTCTCGGTGGAAGAACCGAAGGCGAACTCGTCCATATTAAGCTTACCGATGGGAATGGCACCCTCATCAAGGGTGCGCTGCACGCAAGTGGCGGTATAGGGTGAAACATAATTTGCAAGCATATTAGACGAGCAGGTAGTATGTGTGCCCAAAAGATTCATGTTGTCCTTGTAAGCAACAGGAATTCCCGCAAGGATGCCCATCTCATCAAACGTTCCCATAGTGATCGAGTCGTCGACAACACGTGCGGTCTCAAGCGCCGCATCTTCGGTGAGCTCCAAAAACGCATGTACTGACTTATCGGCTTCTTCAATATTGCGGAATGTCTCGTGCACAAGCTCAGTGCTAGAGAAATCCTTGGCAAGAAGCCCTTGTCTCATCTGAGAGAGCGTCATCTGATTCATCATCTGTCCCCTCCCTCGCCTAAAATGGATGGTATAAGGAAGCTCCCGTCCTCTTGGCGCGAGGCGTTTTCAAGTGCGACCTCTTGAGAAAACGACTCTTTCAGCTCGTCTTCTCTCATTATGTTCGATATATCCCCGATCGGGTGGAATGTTGGCTCCACGCCACTGAGGTCATATTCTGTTATCGGCGCCAGAGAGTCGATGATATTGTTGAGATCAACCGTCATCTTAGCGATCTCCTCGTCAGACATCGCTATCCTTACGTATTGCGCGATGCCGGCAACATCCGACTCGTTCACATGCTGCATCTTAGTGCCTTTCTACAAACGAAGCTAAACGTTGAACTTGAAATGCATCACATCGCCGTCTTGGACGATGTAGTCCTTCCCCTCTTGACGAAGCTTTCCGCTCTCGCGACAACCCTTCTCCCCACCATTTGCGACATAGTCATCAAACGATGCGGTCTCGGCCTTGATAAATCCACGCTCGAAATCGGAATGGATCACCCCTGCCGCCTGAGGAGCTTTAGAACCTATCGGGATTGTCCACGCGCGGCTTTCGGTCTCACCGCTTGTGAAAAACGACTGTAGGCCCAAAAGCCTGTATGCTTCCTGAACCAAACGAACAAGCCCGCTCTCAGAGATCCCCATAGCCTCGAGATATTCCGCAGCCTCACTCGGATCAAGCTCGGCCAGATCCGCTTCGACCTTTGCCGAAATAGGTACGGGCACAAGCCCGTCGATCTCGGGAAGCGTCGAGTCGAGTTGATCCTCGTCGACGTTGGCGATGTATAACATCGGCTTCATGGTGAGCAGATGCAGATCGTATAGAGCAGCCACCTCATCTTCGTCCAGATCAAGCGTGCGAGCACGATGCCCATCATTTAGACCAGCAAGAACCTTCTGTGCAACATCAAGCTTGAGCTTTGCGTCCTTATCGCGTTTTGCCTCTTTTTCAAGGCGTGGCATCGCCTTTTCTATGGTGGCGATATCAGCCAAGATAAGCTCGGTCTTTATGGTGTCGACATCGGAGAGCGCATCCACCCTGCCCGCAACATGAACCACATCGGGATCCGAGAAAAAACGTACGACCTCGCAGATCGCATCCGTCTCACGAATATTGGCCAGAAACTGATTTCCGAGTCCTTCGCCTTGACTTGCGCCTGCCACAAGACCAGCGATGTCAACAAACTCCACTGTGGCGGGAACGATCTTTGCAGGATGGTCGATCTTGGCCAAGGCATCAAGGCGAGCATCCGGCACAGGCACCACGCCCACATTCGGCTCGATCGTGGCGAAAGGATAGTTGGCAGCTAGGCCACCCTTATTTGTAAGCGCTGTAAACAGCGTGGACTTCCCAACATTGGGAAGTCCGACGATTCCGATTGATAAAGACATATAAACCTAACCTACATAGAGAAGAATCCGAACTGTGCTGCCACATATGCAACAAGGATGATAAGCACAAGCACAGGAGCGATGTACTTGATCATAGCGGTCCAAACACCTGCCGCCTTGAATTTCGATGAGATCCTGACCTCATCGATGAGCGTTTTAGGCTTGATAATCCAGCCAACAAAGATGCAGGTAAGAAGCGCAACGATGGGCATCATCACTGAATTGGATATAAAGTCCGCAAAATCAAGCATGCTTGAGCCTTCGCCTATTGGCTCGATGAAGGACAAAACATTGTATCCAGCATTGATGAAAATACCTGCAATAACAACAAAAGCCACAACTATGCCGATAGCCTTTTTACGCGTGCACTTCATGCCGTCAGCAACAATAGAGACAAGCGTCTCAACAAGCGAAATGGCGCTTGTAAGAGCAGCAAAAAGAACGAGCAGGAAAAACACAAAACCAATCACCATAGCCATGCCCTGCATATCAGCAAAGACACTTGGGAGTGTGATAAACATCAAGGAAGGACCAGCACTCGATGCAACAGCATCCCCAGAGCCCATCGCTACAAATGCAGCAGGCACAATCATGAGGCCAGCAAGAAACGAAACGCCGATATCAAATCCACCCACGCGCACGACAGATGACGTAAGGCTTTCCTTCTTATTGAGATAGGAGCCATACGTGATCATGATTCCCATAGCGAGCGACAAACTGTAGAACATCTGACCCAGCGCACTGATGACAAGCTCAGGTGAGAACTTGGAAAAATCAGGTGTCAGATAGTAGAGCGCACCGTCGATAGCTCCGGGCATCGTAAGGGTGTAAATCGCAATAATGATCGCCATAATAATGAGAGCAGGCATCATGACGAGGTTTGCTTTCTCGATGCCGCCTTTAACACCGAGCGCAACAACAACAAACACGATAGCCATAAAGACTATCATCCATATATAGCTCTCGGTCGAAGAGGTGATGAACTCTGAGAAGAAGGTTCCGCCATCGGCAAGGGTCTCAGCGCCCACTCCAAGGTATGACACAGCATACTTCGTGACCCAACCGCCAATAATACAGTAGTAAGGCGTGATGATAAACGGTACCGCCGATGCAAGGACACCGATAAAGGTGTATTTCTTACCGAAGCTGCTGAAAGCTCCGATCGCGCTTTGCCCCGTTTTCCTTCCGAGTGCCGTTTCCAACAAAAGAAGCGAAACTCCGAAAGTAAACACGAGCACTAAATACGTGATAAGAAACGTACCCCCGCCGTACTTGGCGGCCAAATAGGGAAATCGCCAGAGATTTCCAAGTCCTACTGCAGAAGCTGCAGCCGCAAGGATAAAGGCCCATTTGCCGGACCAAGATGCCCTTGAGACGCTCTTTGTGTTTTCGCTTTCCATAGCACCACATTCCTGAAACTGACCGTACTGATACATCCTGTTATTTTAGATGAAACTTACACTGTTTTCTTAACTATTGTGTGAAATGTGTGCCATATAAAAAGAAGAACCTATATTAAGGCAAATCAAACAAGCTTTGAGGCATCAACCGCAACAAGATGACCTTCTTTAGTCTCAAAGACCGCAAGTCTTTCATCTCTGCTTTCATAAAGACAATCAATATCACTTAAAGCGGTTTTTGTATCCAGACGATCACAAAGCGGTTCATGATCGCCCAACAAGCTGCAATGCGGCATATCCTTGCCATTTGAGCCGTGTTTGTCCATCTAATACACCACTTCCCAAAACACGAGCCCTTTTGCAGGAGCGCACTCGCCTGCAGCACGGCGATCTTGCGCATTCAAAACCTCGCTCATCCAAGACGACGCTCGCTTGCCTTTGCCGATCGTCACAAGCGATCCAGCAATCGTTCGCACCATCGAATGAAGAAACGCATTGCCCTCGATGCTCATTGCCAATATCTCATCCTCAAAGATATTCATCTTCTCAAAAGATATCTCTGCGATATATCTGCATGTGGGCTTATCAATAGCGGACTTTGCCAAACAAAAGCTCTTGAAGTCGTGTTCACCTATTAGATAGTCGGCACCTGCCTGCATAGCTTCAACGTCAAGAGGACCAATGTGCCACGAAAAATCATTCATGAACAGAGGAGGCGTGACAGACGTGCTAAAAAAATATCTGTACCTTCTAGCTTTCGCATCAAATCTTGCCGAGAACCCAAACGGCTTTCGATCCATTTGCTTTATTGTGATGCCTTCAGCTGTAAGCGCATTCAAAGAACGCAGCAGATTCGCCTCGCTTCGCTGCTCAAGCTCAGCACATTCAACATCGAAGCTCACCACCTGCCCTACCGCATGCACACCCGAATCGGTGCGTCCGGCACATATGGTTGATACATCGCGACGAAATATCAAAGATAGCGCATGTTCTATTTCGCCTTGAACAGTTGACTGACCGGGTTGCTTAGCAAAACCCGAAAACGAGGAGCCGTTGTATGCAACGATAAGTGCAACTGTAGTGTCTGCAAAACACACATCAGGACCTGACATGAACTTGGTGCCTTCAGAAATATCTTCGATCCGCTCGATCGATGTATCCATTGTGAAATCGTTGCTCTTTGCCAAGATCACATATTTTTCAAGACGATAGTGCTTACGATATCGGCTGCATGCTCAGTAGCATCGCAGCATTTCTCCATGCGCTCATAGATCCTAGACCAAACAAGCACATGCATAACCTCCCCATTCTCAACAGTATGAAGATGGCGCATAGCCTCCGTATAAAGCTTGTCGGCTTCCTCCTCATAGGAGTTAATATCTACAATCAGTTGCTTGAACTTCTTATTCTTCTTAAAGCTGTGAAACTCACTCATAGCCTTGTCGAGCGCTTTGCACGATTTCAAAATAAGCTCAGCAAATCGCATAGCGTTTTCAGGCATCGTCTTGATGTCATACATAAACATATGACCTAAAACATCATCTATATTATCCAACACAGTATCAAGCGATTGCGCAAGTGCAACAATATCCTCACGATCAAATGGCGGCATGAAATCCACAGCGACATTATGAAAAATCGCATGATTGATGTCGTCGCCGGCGTTTTCAAATTCGTGCATTACCTCCATAGTGTCAGAATAGCCACTGGCGTTCTCAAATGACTTGATCGATTCGATAAGAAGTTCAGATTCCCTAACCGAAAGACCCGCCAGCTTCTCATAAGCCTTAAAATAATTAAACTTGCTCTTCTTGGCCATTCTGTCCTCCAATTACAACACTGACACACAAAATCTATTCTAAACGTTTTATATGATACCGATAACAACGAAGAAAGCTTGTTCACAACTTGTCAGATAAGAAGCCTCAATGCATCAAAGAAATCTAGCGCGGATCAAAATACAATCAAGAATAGTTTTGCGCAAAGAAAGCCAAGAAGCCCACAACCCGGGAATGTAAGTATCCATGTTTTTACCATATCAATTGCGATGGACCACTTTACGCTTTTGGGGTTTTTCGCTGCACCTACACCCATAATGGCGGTAGTGTTTGTATGGGTCGTTGATACCGGAAGACCTCCAAATGTGGCTATCACCAAACTTATCAACGTTGAAAAACTAGCTGCAAAGCCTTGGAACGTCTCGAGCTTAACCATGTCCATTCCGACATTTTTGATAATCTTCTCACCACCAACGGCAGTGCCAACACCCATCGACAAAGCACATATCAACATCAGCCACATCGGCAACTCGAAAGAGCCCGACTCCGTCCCCATCCCTGCCGCCATCATGATGGCCAGCATAAAAATACTCATGAACTTCTGCCCGTCCTGAGCACCATGCATTAGAGCGACACCCGCACCTGTGAATACCTGCGCCCATCTAAAAAAAGCATTCGCATTCTGGCGGTTCGCATTCGCAAACAGACGCTTTATGACCTGATAGAAGATCCAAGCCAACCCGAATCCCATCAGTGTCGAGAGAAGAATGCCGTATATTACCTTGATCCATTCGTTCCAGTTTATGGCATCGAAGCTGCCGATAAGTGCGATGGCGGCACCAGTAAGCCCAGCGATCAAGGAATGTGACTGAGATGTAGGGATCCCGAAACGCCATGCGGCCACTCCCCAAACGATGATGGCGACCATTGCGGCCATGAGCGCAATGAGGGCCTTGTGACTGTCTCCTCCAAAATCCACCATAGAGAAAATGGTATGCGCGATGGCCGAAGATATCATCGTGATGACGACAAGACCGACGAAGTTGCAGATCGCAGCCATGATGATCGCGCTTCGGCTTCTCATCGCACGCGTAGAGACAGCCGTAGCAATCGCATTCGGTGCATCGGTGGCCCCGTTCACGATTATCACGCCGATGTTAAGAATGGCTATCAAAAGGAGCATCGGATTCGAGGCGAGCCCGCCCAAAAACACACTAAACTCGAACATCTGAGCCTATCTTCCAATCAAGTGCCCAAAGCACCGATATCTGACAACATCGCCGAGATGACTCGGCAGTTTGGATTGTATCAAAACTATTCTTCTTCCCAACCGAAACGGGCAAATGTGCGGCGTTCGTTACCGACAGTGGTAAGCGCACCGTGCCCGGGAAGCACGACGGTGTCATCCGGAAGCGCCGCGAGGCGTTTCATGGAGACTGCCATGTCTTCAATGGAGCCTCCCTCGAAATCCGTGCGGCCTGTCGTTCCTGCGAACAGGGTATCGCCCGAGACGAGCACGGCAAGCCCTTCGGGATCGGAGCCGAACTGAGGTATGCAGAATAGGCAGATCGATCCTTTGGAGTGCCCCGGTGTCTCGATGACCTTCCATTGCATCTTGCCGACAGCGATCACATCACCCTTTGCGACTTTCTTATCCACAACGCAAGGACGCGCTGTGCGGGATGTTCCGAGTGCGCAAGGCTCTTCGACAAGCGGCGCATCTACAGCAGAAGCGATAACAGGAGCGTCCGTCATCTCACGGAGCTCGGCGGCGGCCCCTGTGTGATCCCAATGCGCATGAGTGATCACGATCGCCTCAAGCTTCAGATCCCCAAGAGATCCGATGATGGCATCAGCATCCATGCATGGGTCCACAACAATGGCCGATTCGCCGTCAGATAGAATGTAGACGTTGTTCTCGAGCGGACCCATCACGAGATAGCTCACATCAACGCAAAGTCCGCGGACCTTCATATATTCGTAACCCATTGCCCTCATCACTCCTATTTCTTTACCGGATGCTGGCCTGACATCATTCTTTTCGCCTCGAACACCCCATCAATCTTCTCGATCTCATTCAGGCTTTTCTCGATCTTCGTAAGATCGCTGATCTCAAAGAGAAAACGCATCTCTACCATGCCGTCGCGATGTGTGTTCGTGGTACAAGAGAGCACGTTTGCACCCAGCTCGGACAGAACCCGCGTAACGTCCAGCAATAGATTCATCCTGTCAAGCGCCTCGATGTAGATCTCGACCTTATATAGTGCAGAGCGCGAAGGTGAACCTTCCCAAGATACCTCTATCAGGCGCTCAGGGTTGCGGCGAAGATCATCGGCATTCGGGCAGTCGGCTCGATGCACGCTGACCCCACGCCCGCGCGTTACAAACCCGACGATCTCATCGCCCGGTACAGGATTGCAGCATCTCGACAGGCGAATAAGCACATCATCTATACCCTTCACGACAACACCGTTGCTCGAATGGGTCTCATGCTTCTTGGGACGTTTGACGCTTGTGAGCATCGGAGCCATCACGCCTGTAGATGCCTCGCCTGTACCGATCCTAGGCTTGACCTCTTCTTCTTTAGCGGAATCGACGAGCAGCTTCAAAAGCCTGTTGGCGATATGCTGCGCACTCTCTTTTCCGCGCGCAAGCTGGACGAACATGTCATCAGAATCGTTAAAGCCCATTGCCTCAGCAACACTTTTCAGCGCACGTGTAGCTCGCGCGTTCGATATCCCGAAACCATGCTTTCGCATCTCACGCATGAGCATGTCGTGTCCAACCTGACGATCACTCGAACGGCTGGCTTTCGAGAAATAGCTCCTGATCTTGTTTCTGGCTGATGGTGTGGAGACGATGTTAAGCCAATCCCTTGAAGGCGTTGCGCTCTTTGACGTGAGAACCTCGACGCGATCACCCATCTTGAGCTCGTATGTGAGCGGCACGATCGAACCGTTAACCTTGGCGCCCACGCAATGGTTTCCGACCTCGGTGTGCACCGCATAGGCAAAATCCACAGGCGTAGCCCCCGCACGCAGCGTTTTAACATCGCCGTTGGGGGTAAAGACGTAGACCTCTGTGTTATCAAGGTCCATCTTGAGCGATTTCAAGAATTCGCGGGAATCCTCCGTCTCGTCCTGCCAATCGACCATCTCGCGAAGCCAAGCAAGCTGACGATCGAGCTCGCTTGCGGCCACCTTTCCGGTGCCTTCCTTGTACCTCCAGTGCGCAGCAACGCCGTATTCGCTGGCACGATGCATCTCCTCCGTGCGAATCTGAACCTCAAGCGGACGCCCGGTCGGACCCATCACAGTGGTGTGCAGCGACTGGTACATATTGTATTTCGGCATAGCGATGTAGTCTTTGAATCGCCCAGGCATCGGATGCCAGAGCGTATGCACGGCACCGAGAGCCGAATAGCAATCCTTCACCGTCGGAACGATAATCCTCACGGCGATAAGGTCGTATATCTCAGAGAAGCCTTTGCCTTTCTTCGTCATCTTTTGGTAGATCGAATACAGATGCTTCGGGCGACCCATCACGCGCGCATCAATGCCGACCTTACCCATTTCATCGGTGATGATGTCAATGACGTTTCCAAGATATGCCTCGCGCTCATCACGCGATTCGGTGACCATACGCGAGACTTGCTTGTATTTATTGGGCTCAAGATAGAAAAACGCGAGATCCTCGAGTTCCCATTTAATGGAGTTGATGCCGAGCCTATGCGCGATAGGCGCATAGATCTCAAGCGTCTCACGCGATTTGTAGATACGTCTATCCTCGCGAAGAGATGCGAGCGTGCGCATGTTATGCAGTCGGTCGGCCAGCTTGATGACGATGACACGAATGTCCTTACTCATCGCAACGAGCATTTTTCTGATGGTGGCCGCCTGCTCATCAGACAGCGATTCCACCTCGATCCGCGTGATCTTGGTGACGCCCTCGACGAGATTGCGCACCCCCTCGCCGAATTCCTCCTCCACAAGCTCAGCGCTGACCTCTGTGTCCTCGACCGTATCATGCAAAAGAGCCGCGCATACAGTCTCCGCATCCATCTTCAGATCAGCCAAGATGATGGCCACCTGTATCGGGTGCACGATAAACGGCTCGCCAGATTTCCTCTTTTGACCCGCATGAGCATCGCGCGCGAACTCGTAAGCGTGACGCACCATCGCAAGCTCTTCTTCGCTTACATACGACTCAACCATCCCTTCGAGCTTCGTGAAGAGCGCGTCAGGATCATATACGGCTTCAGGCGTCGAGATCGAATCGGTAACAGTTGCGCTCAAAGCCTGTTTCACCTACCTTTCACCACCAGCAGCGCCATCTGTCGAGGCGCCTTTTTGCATATCGTCATCAGGAGCGATCGGATGCGTTATGCGATCGATCAGACCTTTCGCATCGCAGCTCATCGCCCACTTGCAGAATTCCTTGAAATCGAGCTGTTCGGATATCCCTTCTATATATCGTATGGAGTCCGTGAGCTCCACTTTAGCAGCATCGTTTATCACGTGAATGGATGTCACCTGTTTATGATCGACAAACGTACTCTTACAATCGATAAGGCCGAGTTCTTTGAACACAGATACGGCGCAGCGTATGGCAGACGGGTCCACACCTGAGCACTTCGTGTGCAAAAGACATTCGGGAGAGTCTGCATCTATCGGAAAATAGGTTCTCTCGTGCATCTTCTGCAGATTGCGAAACGCACGATAGATATCTGCCATCGTAGCTCTGTCAGGAGATAGCTCTGACAGGATATGCTCGTTTATGGCGACATCGGCCGTGCCGTAGAGAAGATGCACCCAAGCATCGGCCCCATCGCGCCCGGCGCGCCCGCTCATCTGGTTGAACTCGACCTCGTTAAACGGCATGTGGTAGAGGATGACATGCCTGATGTCAGGGATATCGATTCCCTCTCCGAATGCTGATGTAGCAACAAGAACTTGTATGATGCCTGTGCGGAAAAGCTCCTCGATGCGCTTTCTCTCGACCGCGCGAAGGCCTGCGTTGTAAAAGCCTATGCGCTGCGCAAGCCAAGGAAGGCGCGAACGAAGGCGTCTTGCCACCCCCATCGTCTGCTCGCGCGAGTTCACATAGATCACGCACTTACCTCCGTCAGCTACGATATGCGCGAGGTAGTCCTCTTTGTTGCGGATGTTGCGCTGGTCATCCAGATGAAGGTTTCGCCTTGATGATCTATCGATGATACTCTGTTTGATGGAGAGCACTCGCTTGATCGAATCAAATATTGGATCGGATGCTGTAGCAGTTACAGCCAGCACCACCGGGTGCCCCAACGCCTCGACCACCTGACCCAGATCGCCATATGCCGGACGCACGCCCGCACGTGATAGCCCGATGTGATGCGCCTCGTCCAACACCATGAACGCGATCTTGCCGCCGCGTGCTATCCTTGCGGCATGAAACGACAGGTATTCCGGTGTCGTCAGGACGATGTCAATCTCACCCGAATCTATGCCGTTATATATCCGCTCGCGTTCCTCCGCGTTACAATCCCCACTCAAAACAGCGCATCTAAGCCCGAAGCGCTCGAATTGGGATGTAAGGTGAAACGCTTGATCGGCCATAAGTGCACGAAGCGGATAGACAAACAGGCTGGCCTTATGATCGCGAAGCGCGATGAGCGCTGCATGAACTTGGAAGATGAGTGATTTCCCGCGACCTGTAGCCATGATCCCTAAAGTAGATGATCCATGATAGAGCGCATTCAATATATCGCGCTGCGCAGCATGCGGAAGATTGTCGCCGATGATGGCTCTGATTATCTCCTTGCTCAAAGCAAGCTCATCCTTTTGTGCAAGCTCTTCCCAATAGGCGCGATCATGCCCGCTAGGATCGCTTGCAGAGATGCGATCATCCAAGCGCGCAGATGGATCGCCATCGTAGAGCTCATCTATGAACTCTAGCGTCTCTGAACACGCATCACACTCGATCGTATCGCACCTTGACGGCACCAGTCCATCAAGCACCGCCTTGACCGAGCGCCGCCCGCGCCATTCATCAACGTTGAGCGTATAGGCGACATCGACAACGGATTCCTCAAATAGCAGATGCTCGATATCGTTGCAATTAAACATTATCGAATTGATGAACGTGCGACCGTCTGTCATCTTGCACGAAAAATGATTCTTATCAGCACCTACCGCGCGCCGATCCTCCAAAACCACATGGCGTGTGAGATATTTAGGCTCGGTCATCTCCTGACCAAAAGGAGCCAAAAGCGATATCTTATCCACGTTTTCGATGGATAGCTCACCAAGGTCAACGCATGCATCAATGTCGGTTGCTGGATGAAAATCCGCCTCGGGAAGAGTATCCATATACGAACAGAGACGACAGGTGAACTCATCGAGCTTATCAGCGGGAAGCGTAACACCCACCGCAGCGCCGTGACCTCCGAATCGTGTCAGCAGATCAGATAGAGACTCTACCGCTTTGAACAGATTCACATTTCCCACAGAGCGTCCCGAGCCTCTGGCCTCCCCGTCCGTGATCGTGAACAGCAGTGCCGGAACACCGTATTGCGACACCAGACGCGATGCAACAACACCTTTCACGCCCTCATGCCAATCCTTGCCCGACACTACCAGCGCACGCTGTCCGTGATAGCGCTCTTTCGCCTGCGCCGTCGCTGCATCGGAAAGCTCGGACTCGATGGAGCGTCGCTGCAGATTCACTTCCTCAAGCTTCGCGGCAAGCTCGGATGCAACATCGAAGCTGTCGGTCATGAGCAGATCTAGCGCAAGATCGGCATCTCCCATCCTTCCTGCCGCATTCAGACGCGGTATGAGCGAAAAGCTCAGATTCGTCGAGGTCAGCGGCTTGGGCTCGCCTGCGATATTGGCGAGCATAGCTGCGATGCAAGCACGAGGCTCGCGATTCATCCGCTCAAGGCCATCCTTCACAAGACAACGGTTCTCATCGCGCATCGGCATGAGGTCAGCAACTGTTCCAAGTGTGGCGAAATCGGTGTAGCTTCTCCACAGATAGGGATAACCCATACGAGCACCAAGCGCTTGGATGACTTTGAGCGCAACGCCTACACCGGCAAGGATCGAACTCGGATTGTCAGCAGATGTCTTCGGATCACACAGCGGAACCCCTTTTGGAACAGAGTCGCCAGCTTCATGGTGATCCGTTATGACAACCTTCACGCCATCGGCAAGTATATGCTCAACCTCATCCGCGCACGAGATGCCGCAATCGACCGTGATTATGAGATCGGGCTCGAGCAGCTTCACGCGCTCGTAAGCGGCCATCGAAAGGCCGTAGCCCTCGCCAAACCTCTTCGGGATCACCGGCGTGGCCTTGCCGCCGAGCGCTCTTATGCCGCGCGTCATAACAGTAGTAGCAGAGATGCCATCCAGATCGAAATCGCCGAACACGACGATATTTTCGCGTGCTTTGAGCGAGCACTCGAGAGCATCAACAACATCAGACATGCCGGGCATCTCATAGGGATCGCGCCAATCCATCTCAAAGGACGGATTCAAAAAGCGCAGCGCTGTGTGCGGAGTATCTATCCCCCGCACAACGAGCGTCTCTGCGATGAAGCGAGGCAACCCCAGTTCGCGTTCGATACGCGCAACGCTAGCTTGAGATACTTCGCGTATCTTGAAATGATCGAGCATCTGAACCTTCATAAATATCGTATGGCCGTTCGGCCTTCTTTTCTCGTTGATATTTTCTCACATCTCATGAGCATTTTCATCGGCTTTGGGAACCGACACGAACACGTTGACCAAAAACACAAAAATACAGATGCGAAGCGTGATCGCAACTTTGCAACACGAAAAGCAAGTCGTCTTGTGAATCTAGCGGATCCGATCAGCTTTGGATATTTCGCAGTGGCATCCTTTAAAACAGTATTCGATGCAAGGTTTCAATGTGCAAACAGTTGGACTGCGTGCATAGCATCCTATCCACCTTGATATATTATTCATACGATCTATCCAATTGAATCACGACAAAAGAATCGAGGGGTCCAAAGATGTCCAATTGCCTAGTAGCTCAATCAGGCGGCCCAACTGCAGTCATAAACGCATCGCTTGCAGGTGTTATCAAAGCCAATCAGCTCCATCCGATCTATGAGAAGGTGTACGGCGGGATCCACGGCATTGAAGGCGTACTAGCCGATGAGCTCTATGATCTAACCGACACCCCAGCAAGCGAGATCGAGATCTTAAAACAGACTCCATCGAGCGCTCTTGGAACATGTAGGTACAAACTGAAGCGTGGACAGGAAGCTGATTTCGTCAAGCTCAACGAGATAATGGATGCGCATGATATCGACGTTATGTTCTACATCGGTGGAAACGACTCGATGGACACAGTCGATGCGCTATCCGAATGGGCGCAACAGCACGGCTCGGCAAAGCGCTTCATCGGCATTCCAAAGACGGTCGACAACGACCTTGTCCCCATCGATCACTGCCCGGGATTTCCCTCTGCGGCAAAGCTCGCATGCCAGATAACGCATGCGACATCGCTTGATTACGATGCCTACACACGCCCTGAGATCTTCGTGCTTGAAACTATGGGACGCGATGCCGGTTGGCTTGCTGCAAGCTGCTGCCTTACAGGAGATGTCGATCTGCTCGTACTGCCTGAGGTCGACTTCGACAAAGATATGTTCTTGTCCGAGGTCAAACAGAAAATGGATGAGAAGGGCTCGTGCT
Source organism: uncultured Eggerthellaceae bacterium (assembly GCA_910588945.1). Lineage (GTDB taxonomy): Bacteria > Actinomycetota > Coriobacteriia > Coriobacteriales > Eggerthellaceae > MGBC163016. The sequence continues at coordinate 67,595 of CAJUSF010000013.1, forward strand.
ATATCGTCGTAAGCGAAGGCGCGCACTATGCCGATGGGACGTATATCTCCGCTGGCGAAAGCGCTAATGACGGCTTTGCGCACGCAGTCCTAGGCGGAGCCGCTCAAACGCTCAAGCAGATGATAATCGATGCAGGTATAGCACCCCGTGGAATCGTACAGGATCTGTCGCGCGCAGCAAGATCATCCAATTTCGCTCAATCCAAGATCGATGTCGACGAAGCGTTCCAGCTTGGCCTAAGTGCGCATATGCGCTCGGCCGATGCCTATTTCACCGCGAAGGTTGTCGGCGTCAGAAGAGCTGACACAAAAGATGGCTCATATGAACCTGAGTTCTTCGCTGGTCCTGCAAGCGAGTTCGCCAACTACGTTCGCAACTTCCCGAACGAGTGGATACTACCAAGATATCAAGGCGTCACCGATGAGGCGCTCGATTACTTCAGACCGCTAGTCGCAGGAGAACCTGCCATCATATACGGAGATGACGGGGTACCAAAAACCATCGTGCCTTACAATCTCCGCCAAAGATAGTAGGCAGACCCCCCCCCGCGATCAGAACTTCGCCTCGAAGGGTTCCGTTGCGTTTATCGCGTCCTTGCCGCGCAAAAGATCCACTAGCGACTCAACGAGTGCATCGGCATATTGCGCAAGCGCACGAAAACGTACGGTGACCTTATCCGTGTAGTCTGTCTGCATGATACGCACCTGATCCGCAACAGCAAGGCGAACTACCTGCTCATATAGCGGATAAGGCACGATAGCCTCAACATCTACACAAGAGGCGATATCCACCACATGAGCAACTTCGATAGATGCTTGAACGGCCTGCGTGTACGCCCTCACAAGACCGCCCGTGCCAAGAAGCACTCCTCCAAAATAGCGAGCAACCACGCACGCCACATCTTCAAGGCCTGCATGTTGAAGTGTCTCCAAAGTAGGGATGCCCGCGGTCTGAGAAGGCTCGCCGTCATCGGTGTATCTTATCCTTCCACCGCGAAGGATGTATGCGTATACGTTATGTCTCGCCTGAGCGTGCTCGGTGCGGATCTGATCTATGAAGGCCAGCGCCTCATCTTCGCTCTCAACATGGCAAAGCGTTGCAATAAAACGCGATTTCTTCTCGACGATCTCAGCGCTTACTTGTCCCTCTACAGTCTTATACTCACTCAATTGAATTCACCTTGAGCCTTCGTAAGTCCATTCTCAAGATAATACAGAACTGCATCCGCGCCGAGCCTTTGTGCGGCCTTGAACTCTTCAAGCTGCTCGCCTTTTGGAGCGCGTAGAACATAGTCAACAACATCCATCCTCCCGGGCGGTCGCCCGATACCGATACGAATGCGCGTCCAATCCCTGTTCTGAAGCTTATCGGCGATAGATTTCAAGCCATTGTGTCCGGCAAGGCCCCCGCCGGATTTGACCTTGATCGACCCACTTGGAATATCGAGCTCATCATGGATGATGACGATATGCGAAAGATCCACATCGTATTTCTTCACGATCTGCGCCACCGGCCCACCGGAGCGATTCATGAAGCTTTGAGGCTTTGCTAATATCAGCTCAAGTCCATGCCATTGAACATGGGCGCATAGCGCACCGCACTCGTTCTTCCAATACCTCACCCCGAGCTCATCCGCCAAAATATCGAGCGTATCAAAACCGGCGTTATGACGCGTGTGATCATACTCATCGCCCGGATTGCCCAGGCCTATGATTGCGAAGATTTCCATTCACATACCTTTCAACAACATTGTCCGGGCACCCGCCAGCGCCCGGACAATACGAAGTCCACGATATGTCGCAAAGCCAACCTAAACCTGAGGGTCGTCATCCGAGACGGTATCAGTCTGCGATACGTCATCCTCATCTCTGAAGGAAGCCGAGTTGTCTTGCGGAAGATTTACAGTCTCGTTGCTATCGTCACTATCATCGCTGTCCTCATCAGGATAGCTCTCTTCTTGGCCGGCTCCCTCATCTGAAGAGTTGCGGCCGACTATCTCATCAAGTGACAGGTCATTCAAAAGGCTCGCAGAGGACACGGTGCCAAAGCTCAGCTCAACATCTGGCAATGTTGCAGGAACATCAACGGGGAGGGCGTTTGCCACCATCCTCTGGCCTTCAAGCGTGATCGCATCATCAACGCGATACAGCTCGGCAGAGACACTCTTCGGAGCGACCCATGCATTTCCAGTCTCTTCCTCGTAGCGCTGCATGTCCTCAGGTGTCACATAATATGCCCAGTAGCCCACACGAACATCGGGCAGCATTTCATCACCTAAAGGCTTCTCGCCAAACACTATCTGAGAACCCTCAATAATCGCATCGGTTTGCGGACGTGCCGAATCCAGTTTGAGCTTATCGTTGTCATAGAGAACCACCACGTTATAGGCGGGGTTACCCTGATAGGTTCCTGTCACAATGAAAGAACCTGCCGGAATGATCTCAGGCTCACCCGCAGAATTAGTACCGACATTGGTGTCTGATCTGAGAATGCCGATGCCTCCATCCATGATGTTAACATCATCACCTGTCGGACCGAGCACATCAAGCTCAGCAACAGAGATCCGCTGCTGAGATGTGGCAGTGATCCTCATATAGGATGCGTCATATATAAGCAACCTATTCTCTTTGCCACCCTCATCGAAGAACACTGTATCCACGCCATCGACAAGGTTAAATGTTCCTGTACGCAGCGTTGTAAAGTTAACGCCGTCATTGCTGATCTCGATACTGTAGTCGCTTATCGGAGATGCGCCTCCCTTTGCGTTGTAACGCACTGCGGTCATCTCGACATTTTGCCCGAAGTTTATCGTGATGGACGCATCGTTGCTACTCGAATCACCCGTGAGCGTGCCTTCAAATACAGTCGAGGTGTCATTGTCGATCGCGGCATTGGCCGAAAGCTTCGTCATATCCGGTTCGCCGTCGCAACCGATGATGGTGTCTTTTCCATTCGTTATCGTTGAAGATGTCCAATCGAGCGTGTTCTCGCGCTCATCATCTGTGAACTCTCCCTCAGAGGTGTTCGACGAGTCACGAAGATCGGTCTTGAGACTCCACTTGGACTTATCAAGAAGGTTGTCGTGATGCACCTTGATCGGAGAGGCGGTAACAACGTCAGAACGATTAAGCCAATTGTTGACGACACGCAGCTGATAGGTGAACACACGATTGTTAATGGTGTTAATAGTATCGGTAAAGCTTGTGGTTCCAGCCTTGACGAATCCGACAGCCTGCCCATTGCGCAAGATCTCATAGCCCAAAATATCCGATCCTGTCGGGCATCCGGATAGATCGATCGTCACAGAGTTGCTGCCGGAGGTGTAGTCCACGTTGATGGAGCTCGGCGCACTCGGTTTTGCGCTAGCCGAAGAAGCGGAGTAGTTCTCCATCTGATAGACGCGCGCCTCATCGGTAACATACTGAATACCACGCTCTTCCTTATCAAACTGGGAAGCGTATGCATCCGTGGCCTCATCAGGGGTAAGACCCCAAGCGATGAAGTACTCGCGAAGGTCTTTTTGAGCTGCAGCACAAGCAAGGCGAATGATCGCGTTGTCCTTATCGGCACCTGCTAAAGTCAGGCTCACTCCACCGGGTGACGGTGCGAGCGTCTGATTGCGTGCATAGGAATCGATGCGCGCGAAGATCAGATTGTTGAACAGGTCGGTGTAGTTGTCATACGTCTTATAGTTGAATGACTTCTTGCCTGTATTCGAAAGCATGTCCATGCCATCATATGCAAGATGGAGCTGCCAATACATAGCGATGCCCGTCTTGCCGCCTGCCGCGCCCTTCGCGCCGGATGTGACCTTACGATAGACATTATCGTAGTCACCCCAACGCGTTGTGTCAGTGGAATCGTGCGACTGCGCAAGCTGAGCATAATAGTTATTGGTAACCTCGGCAATGGCATATTGGCCCTGATTGATCTCGTGACCGATCTCGTGGTTTAGACCCCATCCGAAATACCTGCCAGACTCATATCGTCCATCAGCATCAGTTTGAACGCCATCAAGCGACACCGGACCGCCGACAGATCCCCACTCGATTCCGATATGGTTTCCAGATGCGTACATGAACGCGCCTGCAAACATCTGGGTATAGCGCACGTTCTGACGCGATTTAGGCAACCCGTTGGCTCCATAATTAGTGGAGTCGCCCTCGGCATTGGCCAGATTGGAAAGACCCTTGTGCTGATAGAACAGAATCATCGCATCATCAGCGCCGTCAAGGGCCTGCAAAAGTCGCCTTGCACGATCTTCGTTGTTCGCTGCAGCCTGCGCACTGATCTGATTCCAGACCTGAGATGCAGGAAGCGAATACATCAGGTAATCGATGGCGATATCGGTCATGTTCGCAGTACAGGACTGACCCTGCCCGTATTCGCCGTCCATCACATCATTATGGTTGGCATCGTGATACGCCTTAAGGCCTGCGACATGGGGTTCAAGAGCGTTAACATAATCAAGCGTCTTGTTATATCGTTCGGTTTCATCGGTAATACCATGAAGATCAAGACGCGGAATCTCGGTTCCACCCTCGACACGCACACTGTATTCGTAACTCTTCGTGGAGCTGATGTACTCGACATACAGGGCGCCACCGTCTTCGGCCTCCTGAGAATAACCTCCGGGCACAGTAATGGTGTTAAGGCCTGTTTTGAGCGAATGGTTGTTCTGATTCGGTCCTGTAAGCGTCGGATCGCTCAACGTAAACACAGGGCGCGAGCTCACAGGATGCTGTTGGCCCACATAAAGCGCAAGCGCCGTTCCAACACCGCTCACGCCGTCTTGACGATTCGACGCGCCAACATAGATGTTGATCGTATCGCCAGCCTTCACCGAAACACCGAGCGGCTGCCAAGCGTTCGTGCCGCCAGCATAGTTGTTCACTGACTTGTCGACAGAAGAATCGAACGTGAGCGCAGTTCTTAAATCTCCGTGATCCAGAACCGTCTGCGCGTTTTTGAGCTGCAGATCATAGTATGAATAATCCGGCGTCTTCTCACCGCATGCAGGATCCTCTGTTTCAAGCTGCGCACGAATGTCATCGATGGTCTGCTGCGTCACGTCATCTCTCAATGTGGTGTGCATCGAGTCTGCCCAAAGATTCGCAACCTTATCCTTAAGATCGTCATAGTCATAAAACGCGAGCTCAGCGATGGTGGAATCAGGGGCGCTGTAATACCTTTGAGCGGTCACTTGGATCTTCTTGACCTTGCTCTTGGGGAAGTTGACTTTGATCGTATTGGCCGCACCAGCAACAGAGGTGTAGTTCACCAGATTAGGGTTCTCATATGGACCCCAGTAATTCACACTGTTGCCCTGTGCGTCCCAGATATAGATCCTGATACTTGCAAATGATGCGTACCCTGCTCCGAGATAGGTGGTCATAATGAAATGATCCATCTCGTGCTCTTCGTCAAATTCAATAATAGGGCCGTTTTGCGGACCACCGGAATTTCCCTTGTTGTACCAGTAGGTTCCATAGTCGCCATCAACAACATCCCACTCGCTCTTAAAGCCGGGGTTCTTGTCAAAGTCATTCTCACCGGCGCCCTTTGTCACACTAGTGATGCCGTCATCGAATTCTTGCCCTGTAGCAAGACCCTGTGCGGTCCTGTTGATCATCTTGTACCAAGGCACCTTAACGTTGGATGTCTGAGTGACAACATATCTCGGAGCGCTCTTGCCCGAATCGCCGTTTTGGTTGGTGGCAGATACCTGCACGTAGTATCCGATGTTCGACTTGAGCCCGCCTATATTGTGACGGGTTCCCGTGATATTGCGGACCTCGTTCCAGTTGCGCTGATCCTCAGACCAGAAAACGTTGTAGGTCTGAGCATCCTCGGCCTCTTTCCAGCTGACCGTAATGTCATTAAATGAAGCGGTAAGCGTAATGTTTTCCGGAACCGTAGGTGCATTGCTCGCAATCGGAGTGACCTTCACAGGATTTGACCAAGGACTGAACCAATTGTCCGATTCGCTCATAGAGCGCACACGAACGCTGTATTCGGTATCGTTTTTGAGTTTCTTGCTGCCAAGATTTTCCACCTGAAGCGATGGCACGGTTGTTGTAAAAACATTCTTGGCATTGCTCGCAGAAACCTCAACCTGATAACCACTGATATTCGTGCATGGATTCCAAGTGAGCGAGAATTTCTTGTCAGCCGGTGTAGCTATGATATTGGTTGGGATGTCAAGTTGGGGATCAGGAATCTTGTCCTCCATTCCGTTCAGAAACTCGACATGAGCAATATCGGCAAGCTTGTTGGATGCGGTCTGCGTGATGCGGATCGTTATCTTCTTCACAGCAATCTGATTGCCGAAATCGATGGTAATCTGACCGCTGGTCGCATCGTATGTTGGCTGCGGAGTTGTCGCCCTTGATGCGGCGCGCATAACCATCGGCATACTGGAGCGCACCATATTGCGCGTCGTGATGCCCGGATCCTTGAAGTCAATTGGCAGCACTTCCCCATCGTCTGTCTCAACCAAAATGGTGCCCTGCGTAGGACGCCCATCGGAATCTTTGGGAACAACGATGACCATGCCGGCCATCTCGGTATTAGATGCAGGGGTCACCTCAAACTCGACAGGGTTGACAGTCGAGATCTCTTTCGTCGCATCACCCGGAGCAAGAGTTGTGACAGCGCCATTATCGATAAACATATCGGTTATCGTAGAATCGCCGACAAGGTTGAGCTTTGTCGCATCGGTCTTAATGAAACTTGGATCTTTTGTATAGCGAAGTTGACCGGACTCAGATGCCCGATCCATATTCATCGCCAAAGTCTGAACATCATCAAGCTCGATGGCATGCGATCCGCTAAGGTCGTAGTTGGCCATATCCTCAAGCGTCGGCTCGTCAATGCCGTAGTTGCGGTTCACCGCCGATGCAATCGCCTCAGAATCGAGTGAGGTGACCGAGCCGTCTCCATCAAAATCGCCATATGGGATAAGTCCCATCTTCATACGTTCGATATAGACAGCCTCGTTCATCGCTGTATCGACAAGCGTAACGACAACCCTATCACCATCGTTTACCTCGATATCCTGCCAAAATTCCTGATAGTCAGCACCATAGACATGAAGCTTATGACTTCCAGCATCAACATCCTTAATACGGGCATAATACTCATCGACAGCACCTGCGCTATCCTTTTTCGCAAGCGTCACCGGGGTCGTGAAGTAAGAGTCGTATTCTCCTTCCCCTTCATGCACGATCGATGCCTTGAGGTTGGAGCCCTTCTGAGAGCTTATCTGGGTGGATAGCGAGATATCCACCACGCCACCTATGGCCTTCATAGCTCCATCATCTGCAATGGTGGAGCTATCTATGCGAAGCGCGCCTTGGTTCAAAGGAAGCAGCGAAGATGTGGAGGCACTATCAGTGACGACGCTCGCCGTAGGATCGTTTACCAACTTCGCGACAGGATGAAGAGTTTGCTTATCGTCCGCATAGCTCATCGCCGGGAAAGCAAATAGCGAGAACGCCAAGCTCAAAACCGTCACTAAAGAAATCACCCGTTTCATAGGGTGCCCCCTTACACTCCTTAGACCTTCCCGTCCCCATTTGGGAAAGCCATAACCCATATCATCATCAAAATGGAGCGCCTACATCTCTTCCGCAACCGAGCAGATCGAGAAAATTGGCGCACGACTCCCATTGAATATACAGAGTTAGTTTAACATCTTGGTAACAAAAATCACATCGCTTCAACACAAACTACACAAAAGAAAACCACCTTTCAAGCGGCGGTTTCTTTAGATCAGCTCGCGCCTATCAGCGGCTTTTACAACAATCGCGAAGATCTATATCGCGCGCATATTGCCTGACTGCCACTATGAAGGCTTGCTTGTATCCTCGACGATCTCCTTTTTTACATCATCGATCATCTCTTGTGCACTTGCAATAGCGCTTGAATCGGCCTTTTCCAGACCGTCTATCCTACGCTGTGTCACTCCTGAAATAACATCGTGCCACTTCACCCTAAGCGCCCTGTCTACTCCATCGCCATACATGCCGACAGGCGAGCTGAAATTATAGGCCACAAAAACACCGATCGCGATATAAGGAGCCATATACCATCCCAAAATTTCGCAACCCATAACAAAAGCAGCCAGCGAACATCTTGAGAATGCGGCAAAAAAGGTTATCACGCCAACTGCAACGCCAAACACGATATCGCCACCGATCAAAGATGAGCACGTTGCACCCAAAAGCCCGCCGATGCAAAACGAAGGTGTAATCTCGCCGCCCTTGAACCAAAAACCGAGACAGATCAGTGTAAGCAGCGCCTTTATAGCAAATCCCGTCATATCAAAGTGCCCTGAAAGCGCATCATTGAGAATAGAGCCGCCCGAACCCGCATAAGCCTGCCAACCAAACAGCGTAACCAAAGTTGCAAAGATAAGGCCTCCTGCGACCACCCAGACATAAAAATTCTTCGTTATCCTCCACGTTATATCGTGTATCCACTTTATTGCGGAGTCGAACACGCTTCCCATCAAGGCCGTTGCAACACCGATCACAATGCACTGCGCAACTATAAGCCACGTGACATCGATCGGCTCGATGCGATCGACATAGTCGCCGATCCCGATCGTCGACGAGACGAGAAACGCGACAAAACAGGCAACCAAAATAGAGCCAATATGCTTATTGATCGAGCGCTTGAATCTGGAAAGCTCCATGACAAATATCGCTGAACCGAGCGGTGCGAAAAACAATGCGGAGAACTGCGCGGCCATACCTAAAGCTGCCACGTATCCCGACATCGACTCGCCCTCATCGGCAGCATACACGGACTTCACCTTGAACGGACGCGACACCAGCGTTCCGAGCGAAGCCCCCATCTGAAGCGCCGCGGCCTCTTTGCCTACAGAGCCGCCGGAGACGATCGTCGTTGCGGTCCCGAGAAGGATTCCCGGCGCGAGCAGTGCCGATATTGGCTTGTCCTCGCGAAGATAAATGATGACCCGATGAGTGGTCAGATCCTGCGGGATCTTCCAGCGTTTATAGACAAGAAGCTGCATGATCCCCATAACAGGAAGTAACCATATGAGCCAAGGTGCCGCCTTAAAAAGATCGAATGCCCAGCCGACTACGATACATAAAACAACGGAGGCAAGCCCGCAAACTACGCCCGCACATACTGCGAACGCGATATGCTTCAGACCCTCTTTCCAATCTATGCGAGCGATGCGCCAAGGCCGTTTGGATGCATGCTCGTTGTACAGATCCGCTTGCTCCTCATGGCTCTTCCCGGTGATATTTTCCTTGTTCAAATTCATTAAGCTCATCTACCCGATCTTGATAGGTTCACCATCATATTATCGAACGCCACACACATTTATCACTTGGGACCTAAGGATGTAATCCTATCGACAACACCCATGCGTTAGGATCGACCAAAGACAGGGAAAACATGCGGTGAACATATGGGTATAATGGATCAAAGTTTTGACTAACCAAAGACGATCTGCCTGTTCAGCGATATCATGGAGGCACCGATGAAAGATATAGATACCCTACTGTTCGACTGCGATGGAACGCTGATCGACACTTACGACATCATCCTTACGTCTATGAGGCACACCGTGAACGGACTTTTAGAGCAGTCGAGATCGGATGAAGAGCTGATGCGCGGTGTCGGAACTCCCCTAGCCGATCAGATGCTGTATTTTCTGGACGGCGATGAAGCCCGTGTAGAGGAGATCGTGGAGCTCTACAGGCAGCACAACGACTCCATCCATGATAAGAGCGTAAGACCATTTCCGGATGTTAAAGACGCACTTGATGAACTAAAAGATCTCGGTTACAAGATGGGTGTCATTACATCGAAGCGGCATTTCATGGCAAACCGCGGACTTGAGATCTGCGGCATACGCGACTACTTCGATGTGCTAATTGGATCGGATGACTTCCCGCTTCATAAGCCTGACGCAGGCCCTATCCTTGAAGGTTGCAGGCTAATGGGAGCCAACCCGAGCAACTGCGCATATATAGGAGACAGCCCTTACGACATCCAAGCCGCCAACGCCGCCGGATGCTTGAGCGTTGCGGCGCTTTGGGGAATGTTTGAGCCCGATACGCTGCGATCGAAGGACCCCTGCATCGAGATATCGTCGCTTGGTAAGCTCGCAGGTGTATTGGCCGCGCGATGATGTAGCTAGGATAGCTACAGAAAGCTTTTGGATCAGCGCCTCAGCGGCCCTTATCCTTAGATCATGAACGCCGAAGAAAAATTCGCCTCGGACAAAGCCGCTCCCAAAAGCGCAGGTTTTGCTTGACCTGCAAAAAGCCTGCTAATCGAAGGATCCGTTATAGATCAAAAGCAGAATACATATCGCAAAGATTATGACTGCAGAGCCAATGAAGATAAGACTGAAGATCTGTTGATGTCTGAGATTTTCCTGCCTAGCGTCCTCCATATGGGCTTCCCATGCGAAAAGATCGCCCTGCGTAATGCCCCAAGCCCCGCTTGGAAGCTGAACCATGGGCATTCCTTGGGATATCTGATCCATAACATCATCGGCGCTACATCCCCACCGCATCTGAATATCAGGCACGCCAAACACCGTCATATACTGAAAATGTTCGACAGGCTCTATCGGATCGACTGCCTCCACAGGCTCGCTTGGAGAAGGTATCGAAATGGGTGAGATGTCAGATGGAATAGCTGCCGGGCGCGTCGGGCGATCGATGGCAGACGCATGATGCGACAGGCTTTGAGCGGGTGCCGTAAACGAAGGGTTCGATGCGCTCACGGGACCGTCTGAGACAGGACTGCCTGAAACGGGACTGCTCGAAACAGAACTGCTCGGGACAGACTCACCCGGTCGAATCGCTGCATCAGCAACCGCATTCACACCTGCAGGCTCATCCTTTTCAGGCATAGATGCCGTTAAGGTTAACGGGTTCGTTTTCGGCGTGTGATCACCTGCTGCATCGCTGGATGTTGCATCTTTGACCTTGGATGCAGCAGCGTCGCTTGAAGAGTCTTTTCCACCCGATACAGCCGACTCATCGGGATTCGCCTCAACTGAGATGTTCTGTTCAAACTCCGCCTTTTTCCTTGCGGTCTTCGCCTGATCGATCAGTTCGTTGAGACCATCATTGTCTATAAGGCGCACACCGTTGGCCTTAGCCAGATTGATGGCATTATCAGAAAACCGACCGTTCGTGACTACCCAGCCCACCTGCGCTTTGTAAAGCGAAAGTCCAGCGAGCACCTCTTGAATCGGCGTGTTGCCAAGCGAGGACTTGCTGTAGAACTTCGTTTGAACAGCGATGCGCATCTCGGTCTTAGGCTCTTCGAGCACGAGGTCGACTCCGTAATCGTTTCGCTTAGGCGTCAGATAGACCTTATAGCCAAGATCATCGAACACAGTGCCTACATAGCGCTCAAACTCCTCGCCTGAAGCGGGAAAGTGAGTATAGCTATCCCATTTGGCATCCATAAGGCTGATCTTTCCGGTGCAATCGAGATTGATTCAAAGACAAAACGATGATACAGATCGACATGACATATCGTCGATGATTTGCATTATAAGGGGTAAAAGAGCGTTTTGCACTAGGTTTGAGCTAAGTTGTGGAAATGTGGAGATAGCTCTACATTGCAAAGAATCTACGATCCATGAGATCTGAGACAGCGCACAAGAGTCATCCGATAACGCGGCGCGATCGCATCATTGCGAAAGGCAGCAAAAAAGCCGATACAAGATCGGCTTTGCTTATTCTGGTGGAGATGATGGGATTCGAACCCACGGCCCCCACGTTGCGAACGTGATGCTCTCCCAGCTGAGCTACATCCCCAGATATGGCGCGCTCTTCGCGCAAGAGAGTATTCTACCAGAAACTCTCCTTAAGAGAGTATCTTTTCTTCCTCGTCGGTGAAAAGCATCACATTCTCAGGTGAAGGCTCGGATGGCGTCTCGTCCACGAACACGCCGAACAAAGGCTCACCATTCTGCGAAAGCTCGACGGTCCCTGTCAGAACATCAGCGTACTGATACGACTGCCTCGACGTGCGCCCACGTTTACGATCCACCTCCATGATGAAAAGACGCGGATGAACCTGAGTGAGAATCCCCTCGCTCTCGACAATCTTAGAGCGCCCCATATTCGCTCTAACCTTGATACGTTGCCCGACAAAATCGGTCAAAGTATCATGAATCGAATCCACTATTTCTGCCTGCTTAACCAGATCCATTATTCAATCCCCTTCTTTATCTGAATCTTGAAATGCCAACCCCTTTGCAATTTGTCGGGCATATATTACACCTTTGGCGGTGAACGGTTGTTTTTAGCAATAAACGGCTATTATATTAAGTAAGGCCATCGAAAGGAAAATGATGTTTCAAACAGCAGACCCATCTTATCTTCCGGAATTCGGAATCGGACACGCGCAAGACCTCGCAAAAGCAACAGGCTGCACGGTATTCATCGCACCTGAAGGCGCATCATGCGGTGTCGATGTAAGAGGAGGCGGCCCAGCCACGCGTGAGACCGACCTTCTAAAACCCGAGAATATGATCCAAGATGTCCATGCTGTAGTCTTATCAGGCGGATCAGCATTCGGGTTGGAGTCGGCCTGCGGTGTTGCAGAGGAACTCGTTGGGCGCAACATCGGCTTCAAGCTTGCAAACGCATGCGTGCCAATTGTTCCGGCAGCTTGCCTGTTTGACCTTCTTATCGCTCAGAACGCTTGGCCTGATAAGGATATGGGGCGCGAGGCTTGCAGGAATGCGTTCGAATCGCAGGGGCGCGTTGACATCGCGCAAGGAAACGTCGGCGCAGGAACTGGTGCAACCGTAGGCAAGATGGGACTGCCTGTTCAGGTTATGAAATCCGGTTTTGGATGGGCAGGTCTTGAACTCGGAGGCGTTGTAGTGATCGCATGCACAGCGGTAAACGCCTGCGGCAATATCATGGATGAGCGCGGCAACTGGATCGCGGGAACCCTTGGGCAGAACGGGCGCGTGATGGACCCCCTTATGGCGTTCGCCGCAGCCAAAGCGAAAATGGACGCTGCCGCTGGCGAGAACGCAGACAAGCACGATGGCAAGGTCGCTACCGAAAGCGCCGATGAGAGCGGAGGTGTTGTTAGGAACACGACGCTTGGCGTAGTGCTCACAAATGCTGATCTGTCCAAAGCGCAAGCCACAAAGGTCGCACAGATCGCCCAAGACGGATACGCACGCGCCATCAAGCCCGTTCACACGCTTGGAGACGGCGACACTATATTCACGCTAGCATCACGAAAAGTCAGCGCCGATGTGAACCTTGTCGGGATAATGGCCGCCGAGGCCATGGAGCGCGCCGTCAGAAATGCTGTTTTGAACACCGAGGGTGCATACTCGATGAAAGCCGCAAAAGACCTTATCTAGTCGCGCTCAAGAAACGCGGTAGCAAGAGCGAGATAGTCTTGTTTAGCAAGCCGCTCGCCCCGGATCTGCGGGTCGATCCCCGCCGCACCGAAGAGCTCGTCGAGCACGGCAAGAATGCGCCCACGCACCACATCTCCGCCTGAGAGATAGGTGCGCATCGAGTTTGATATCGTCTTGCGCCTAGATGCGAACGCCGCCTCCGCCATGATGCTTGCGATGTTCACAACCTCTTTATCGTGCTCGTCATCAATCGAAGCTATTCGGTTCAAGCGTATGACAGCGCTATCCACATGAGGGCGAGGCATAAAGCTATCAGGCTTCACGATGAAATGACCTACAGGCTCGGCGATCATCGATAGCTTTACCGTATATGCTCCGTAGTTCTTCGTACCAAGTTTGGCCATCATGCGCTCGGCCACCTCGCGCTGCACCATCACGGTGGCGCTGTCGATAAATGGAAACCTCCAGAAGTAATCCAAAACGAGCGTGGCAGCCACCGAATACGGAAGGTTCGCCACGAACAGATTCGGCCGAAGATCCCCCATATCGTCCACCTTGAGGTCGAGCGCATCCTTCTTCACAAGGTGGAACCTATCCTCCCATTTCTGAAGCGTATGCGCCAAAACGAACGGAAGATCAGCATCGCGCTCCACAGCCACAACGGCACGGACGTGCTTCAACAAAGCATTGGTGAGCGTACCGATTCCCGGCCCCACCTCAAGCACCACATCATCGAATGAGACACCGGAAAGCTCAAGGATCTTACGTATCACATCATCGTTGACAAGGAAGTTCTGTCCGAACGACTTCTTGGGCGCAAGATCGAAACGATCGAGTATCGCTCGTGTGGCACTAGGACTCGCCAGATCGGATACCTTAGCCATCGAAGCGGATCTCCTCGGCATCAAGCATTATCTCGCCTGTGCGATCGATGCAACCCACCCAATCGAACACAACATCAAGCGAAAAACCAGCGACGGCGAACGCCGATCGAACGCTGCCGATCAAAGGCTCGAATCCATGCGGGTCATTGCCTTCACCGACTATATGAAGTGCCATCGGGCGCTTTTGCGCCTTGCGAAGATTCGACCAGTAATACGGCTGCAGGCGATCCATCAATGCTTTTGCCTGCGAGGGCGCACCGGCGAAATAGACAGGGCAGACAACTATCAACTCATCGGCCGCATCTATATGCTCACGAACGACGCGCATGTCATCATGCATAAAGCATCTATGCGATGAAGCATCACTATTTACAACTACATCGTTTTGCGCAAGCCTGTACTCATCTTGCGCAGTCGCCTCAAAAGCCTCCGCCTTATCGGATGCGCCCGTGTCAGCCGCGTCAGCCCCGCCGTCTTCAACCACCTCGTCAGTCGGCCCATCACCTGATCGGGAGACATCATCGGCCAAACTGTCATCTTTCGCGTTGCGACACAGATCACAGCCGATGCAACCAGATATTTCCATCCCGGCAACAGATACCACCGATATCCCATCTTGCGGGCATTCATCTATGCATGCATCGAATATCTGCGATGCAAGAGATGCGCTTCTTCCGCTCTCGCGCGGAGATCCCACAATAATCGTTCTATGCATCAACGCTCCTTTTCGACTGAAACGCCAGCGGCTCTCGATCCAATATCCGCAGCGCATTTTCGTAGGTCTGCGTGAAGAAACGGCGCATATCGACCTCTTCGTCAGACGAATAGACAAGGTATCTGTTGGAAAGCGCCCGATCGGAAACATCCATCGGGTCATCCGAGTTCAACAAAGCAAACAGTGCCATCGCGCTCCAAACCGTATGCGCTGGCTCGCAATTCTGCCCGCGGAAAGGAACAGGTGCCATATATGGGGAATCCGTTTCCGTCAAAAGCCTATCGAGGGGCACCTTGCGCGCAGCCGCACGTATATCATCCGAACTCTTGAACGTCAGCGCACCGCCAAATGCGATATAGCAACCCGCGTCCACCCAACGCGCTACCTCAGCAGCATCAGAGGTATAGCAGTGAAGCACGCATCCTGCGCTGGGATATCCCACCTTCTCCAGTATCTCCCAAGCGTCATCGAACGCCTCTCGTATGTGAAGCACCGCAGGCAAACCCAGATCGCAAGCCAGACGAAGCTGCTCGGCGAAAACAACTTTTTGCACATCGCGCGGCGAAAAGTCGTAGTGATAATCAAGTCCGATCTCGCCTATAGCCGATGTCCGCTCATCGCAGGCCGCATCCGATATCGCCTGCATGATAGCATCATCGAAGCGCGAGGCCTCATGCGGGTGAACCCCAACCGACACCCTGATCTTCGGAACGCGATTCCATCCTTGCCCGCAGATACGTGTGGACATATGACGGATGAGCACGTTCGCGCGCAAGATCCAATCATCTAGCAGCTCATAGGTGTCAAGGCCGCGCTCAGATAACGGATCGACCATCGCCTCGATAAACTCGACATCGTGAACACCCGCACGCGCTATCGCAAGCGCCGGATCGGCTAGCATATCCAGATGCGCGTGCGTATCCGCTATCGGCACCAAGGTCGAAGGCGAATCTTGGATCTGCCACTGATCGCCACCTTTGCGAGGTTTGCGGCGAAAGTACTCATCTTCAAAGATCGGCTCATCGAACATAGTCGGTCTTACCCTGTCGCACGCCCAGTATCAGGGCTCTACTCGAAATCCGGAAGGTTGTCGACATCGAGTCTCGGGAAGAGCGGGTCTCCCACCTCAATGGCGTTACCCTCAGGCAGAAGTCCCCAAACGCTCAGCGCTTCGATATCGGCTATATCTGTGATATCGCCAAGAGAGAGCCTTGAGAAAACCTCGGCTGAAGTATTCGGCATGAAAGGCGCCATATAAAGCGCGACGATGCGAATAGTCTCAAGCAAGTTATACATGACGCATGACAACTCATCGGCCTTCGATTCGTCTTTTGCGAGCTTGAACGGCTCCGTCTCCTCGATATAGCGGTTCGCACGCTGCGCAAGCTCTTGGACAAGATCTGCCGCAGAGGTGAAGTCAACCTCGGCAAGAGCGACATCGTATTTCGCATAAAGCGCCTCTGCTAGCTCGCGCAAAGGATTGTCAGCAGCGCCTTCGCATTTGGCAGGAACTTTGCCGTCGAAGTATTTCTTCGTCATGTTCATAACGCGGCTGACAAGATTTCCCCACGTATTGGCAAGCTCGTTGTTGTAGACCTGCACCATGCGCTCCATCGAGATGGACCCGTCATGGCCGAACTGAACATCGCTCATGAAGTAATAGCGATACGCATCCACACCGAAAACGCCGACGAGATCAGATGGCTTGAGCGCGTTTCCCTTGCTCTTAGACATCTTCTCTCCCTTGGTGAGAAGAAAGCCGTGACCGAACACGCAATGCGTTATCGGCAGACCCGCCGCCATGAGCATTGCAGGCCAAATAACACAGTGGAAGCGGATGATGTCCTTGCCGACGAAGTGGTAATTCATTGGCCAGAAAGACTCGAACTGCCCTGGACGCTCGGGATCGGCATATCCGATACCTGTGAGATACGCGATCAGCGCATCAGCCCAGACATATGCCACATGACCCTCATCGAAAGGCAGCGGCACTCCCCAATCGAATGTCGAGCGCGAGATGGAAAGGTCCCGAAGTCCACGAGAGACGAACGAGACGATCTCGTTTTTGCGTGTCTCCGGACGAATGAATCCGGGGTTTTCCTCATAGAACGCGAGCAGCTTTTCTTGGAACTCGGACAGCTTGAAGAACCAGTTCTCTTCACCTGAGGACATCAACTGCACAGGACGCTTGCAATCGGGACAGATAAAAGCGCCTTCCTCGTCCTTCTCAAGATCGCTCTCGGCGTAGTAGGTCTCCTCATGAACGCAATACCAGCCCTCATATGTTCCCTTGTATAGATAGCCCGCGTCATAGATCGACTGCCAGAACTCCTGCACGCTACGCGCCTGTCGCGGCTCTGTCGTACGAACGAAATCCGTATAGGTGATATCGAGCATATCCCATGCGTCGCGAAATGCAGGCTCCATCGAATCGCACCAGGCCTGCGGCTCCATGCCGCGCTCGGCGGCTGTGTCGGCCACCTTCTGGCCGTGCTCGTCCATGCCTGTGACGAAAGCCACGTCGAAACCATTCATCCTCTGGTAGCGCGCGACTACATCCGCCGCGATGGTCGTATAGGCCGTTCCGAGATGCGGTGCCGCATTCACATAGTAGATAGGCGTTGTCAGAGAATAGGTCCCCTTCGACATTTATGGCTCCTTGATCGTGTCTCTTTGTCGCTTTGTTTTGCTTGTTGCTATATTAGCACGTCGGCCCCGCTTTTGATGCGTCCATCGGTTTTGCCGATAGCAGTTTGCCGAATCATTCAATAGCCAAATCCATTGCGAAAGATGCGACTTTTGGGTTTCATATATAGGTCGCCGATTTTAAGGCTCGCGATCCGCCGGATGTCGACACCGCGATCGCAAGCGCCGCATTCGCGACACGATACGAAAGATACCTATTGGAGGAAACGATGGCAAAAAAAGACATCCCCTACGATCAGAAATACTACGATCCCGAGATCGAGTGCATGCCGCGAGAGGAACTCGAAGCAATGCAGCTCGATCGTCTTCGCGATATGGTGCGCTATGCCTATGACAACACTGTCTACTACAAGCGATCATTCGATGAAGCCGGCGTCAGCCCGGATGATATAAAGACCTTGAAGGATATCGAGAAATTCCCCTTCATCGACAAGAAAACCGAGCGTGATACCCAACATGTCGGAAGCTTTTTCGGAGAGATGTGCTCGGTTGATGAGGAGGATGTAATCTTTATGGCCACATCCTCTGGCTCCACCGGAGTTCCGACCGTTAGCCCCTTCACGCAGGAAGACTTCGACCTGTGGCAGGATACCGAAGCGCGTCTGTTCTGGCAGGCCGGAATGCGCCCGAACGATCGCTATGTGCACGGACTCAACTTCGCCCTCTACGTTGGCGGCCCGGATGTCATCGGCGCACAGCGTCTAGGTGCGCTTGCCATATGGGTGGGAGCGGTGCCTTCTGATCGTCTGCTGTTCGTTCTCAAACAATATCAACCTACCATCATATGGACATCACCCTCATACGCTTGGCAGCTCGGCGAGAAGGCCAAGGAAAAGGGATACGACCCGAGGACTGATTTCAATATCCACACCATCATCGTTGCCGGTGAACCCGGCGGTTCGATCAAATCAACGCGCGATGCGATCGAGAATCTTTGGGATGCCAAGGTAGTCGACTTCTTCGGCCTGTCAGACATCTACGGAGCATGCGCTGCAGCATGTGAGGCCAAAGACGGCCTTCATATCGTCGAAGATCAGATTCTAGTTGAAACGGTCGACCCGAACACGGGTGAGGTGCTTGAGCCGGGTGAACTTGGTGAGCTCGTGTACACGACGCTATGCAAGAAGGCGCGTCCCATGATTCGTTTTCGCACCGGAGACATCGGCTATGTCTCTACCGAGAAATGCGAGTGCGGCAGAACCCTTGCGCGCATCCATATCACAGGCCGCAAGGACGAGATGTTCATCGTTGGCGCCGTTAACGTATTTCCAACGGATATCGAATATGTTGTGCGAGCCGAGAGCGGCCTTACAGGCGAATACTCGATCCGCGTATATGATGAGAACTACACCACACGCTACGAGGTTTCGATCGAGCGTGCGGCGGGATCAGAGGAGCCGTTCGACGAGGTGGAGCGCAGGCTCGAGGCGGCGCTTAAAGCTCACACCGGTGTGCGCCCAGCCCGCGTCATCGTCTATGATGCAGGAAAACTCGGCACCTCGAGCGAGCACAAGGCATCGCGCTTCATCGATGAGAGGAAAAACGACTAATTGCCGGAACCGTTTTCAATACTGAAAGGTTAGAACCATGTCAGAACGTTTCTCTATATCAGGACAGCATTATCTATTCGACGTGCAAACATTCGCGCAGGTGGTCCTTGCCACCGGAGGCGACGAGTTTCACTATGCGCTATACGACAGGACCACCGCTCAGGTGATCGAGGATGTCTCTTCGTGCCTCAGCGATGTGGGAGTGATCGTGCGAACAGCAGATACAAAAGACGTGCTCGATCAAGCCCTCGACGAAGCCGGGCTCGAATTCCATGAGCTCATCAAGAGCGCACCATGCGTGGCGCTGCCATCAAGTCATCCTATGGTTAACGCCGACTCTCTCACGCTCGAGATGATGGCTGACTGGCCCTATGTCTATTTCGATCAGGGCGAAGGCGCTCCTGTGGAGTTCTTCGAGGAAGCGCTGGCAAGCATACCGCGCGCAAAAACCATCGCATGCACCGATCGCGCATCCCTGTCCGAGCTCATCGTTGCGCTTAACGGATACACCATCACATCAGGCATCCTTGTCGGAATATCGGACGGCGCTTTCTTGAAGACCGTACCACTCGTTACCGACATCGACCTGCATATCGGATATATCTGTCGCCGCGGTTGGCAACCGTGCGATCTTGAGAAGCGCTTCATTGACAAGCTCTCCGTGAACCTAGAGCGCTACGCACGCATGTGATCTGCATATCCTTCTGCGACACCGAAGCACAACGCTAGAGCACAGTGGCAAGGCACTAGGATTTCCGCAGCTCACAATGCGATTTTCGCCTAGTCCGAGACCACTTTTGCCCTAGCGATCGAAAAAGCCTATAGCGATATTCGCCATAGGCTTTTTGTATGACCACGAGCATCAAAATGGCGCTATCTTTTTCCCATGAGATCGCTCATCTGTGCATCATCGTGCATAGACACTACTACAAGGGAGGCATCATGACGATCCATTCAAACATCACCGAACTTATCGGCTCTACTCCTTTGGTGGAGCTTACTAACTACGAATCGAGCAACGAGCTTTGCGCAAGGCTCATCGGCAAAGTAGAGTACTTCAATCCGGCAGGCTCAGTGAAGGACCGCGTTGCTTTATCGATGCTTGATAACGCCATCGAGCGCGGCCTTATCGATGACGAGACCGTTATCATCGAGCCGACATCCGGAAACACCGGGATCGGTCTGTCTGCCATCTCAGCCGCACGCGGCAATCGCGTGATCATCGTCATGCCAGACACGATGTCGGCAGAGCGACGCAACCTCATGAGGGCATACGGCGCCGAGCTTGTTTTGACTGACGGCACGCTCGGGATGAAAGGTGCTATCGCCAAAGCTAACGAACTTGCCGAAGAGATCGAGAACTCCTTCATCCCCTCTCAGTTCGACAACCCGGCAAATCCCGCCATCCACATGGCCACGACAGGCCCCGAGATTTGGGAAGGCACCGACGGTAAGATCGACATCCTTGTATCTGGTGTTGGAACTGGAGGGACCATCACCGGTGCAGGGCAATATCTGCGCTCGAAGAACCCTGACATCAAGATCGTGGCTGTAGAGCCCAAAGGCTCGCCTGTGCTGTCGCAAGGTTGCGCGGGCTCTCACAAGATCCAAGGCATAGGTGCCGGGTTCGTTCCCGAAACGCTCGATACCGCGGTATACGACGAGATCATCACCGTTGCTGATGAGGATGCGTTTGCGACAGGTCGCGAACTTGCCGCAGGCGATGGCCTACTTGTCGGCATATCATCAGGTGCCGCCGTATTCGCTGCTGCCGAGCTAGCACAGCGCGAGGAGAATGCTGGCAAGATGATCGTTGTCATCCTGCCTGATACCGGAGAGCGCTATCTATCGACGGCGATGTTCGACTTCTGATCCGACCGCAATAGAAAGCTATGTTCGATGAAAGCTACTTAGCCATCGATTCGATAATTAGCGAGTTGATGGCTAAGGACCAAGCTTGATGTTATCGATTTCGAATGGCTGATACAGAATCGCTGACACAGAGTCCCGCCCCCTAAGGAAAGCCGAAAGGCTTTCCTTAACAAAGAGCGCACAAAGTGCGCGACACCACTGCGTTCTTGCGCCTACCATCTTGCGCTCGCGTTCTTGCGAGTGCAAGGACGCTCGAAACCTTGCGCGTAGGGCATGTGTGCCCTGCCGCAAGGTTTCGATGAGGATGTTTTTTTGTTATTGGTGGAAAGCGATGATGCCGAGGGTTCGCAATCCGATTCTGCAGAACGAGAAATCTGTGATATAGAAAATCACAGATTTTGAAGTTCGAAGCCAAGGATAAGAACCCTCGGCATCATGAAAGCCTTGTTGTTGCAAGAAATGATTGCCGAGGTGCTTACAAAGCGAGTTCCGCAGGAGCGAAGCGACGAGGACTGTTTGAGCGACTAAGTATCTCGGCGATCATTTCCATCCAAACCCACAAAACGTGCGCATGAAGATCGCATGCGCACCTACGGGAGACCTGCAACTCATCCAAGCAAGCAAACGTGCGCATAGTCAAGCGATGGCATTATCCCCGCCTCCTGTCATGAAGCGAATTAAGCCTACCCTTTTATCCTCCTACACTCAGGAAGCCTATTGTGCGCTAAACTGGGATCATCATATGGATACCAACTCTAACAACGAACACTTCATGTATGTGGTCAAGTGCGCCGATGGCACGCTCTACACAGGCTATGCAATCGATGTGGAAGAGCGTGTGAACACGCACAACGCCGGCAACGGTGCGAAATACACGCGCTCAAGAAGACCTGTTACATTGATTGCCAAAGCACGCTTTAACACAAAGCATGATGCTATGCGAGCAGAGGCTCTCTTCAAGCGCCTCTCACGTGCGCAAAAACTGGAATATCTGAACTGCGGAAAGCCGCTTGAGCAGAAACTTCAAGATTCATTCTTCTGATCTGAGTTTTAAGATCGAGTGGCTACATCTATTGAAGTCTAAGCGATCTGATTAGTCATCCTCATCAGGAATCTCATGACTATGATCGTGTTCGGAGATATCCGACACAGGCTTTTCCAAACCTTCGATCTTGATTCCATTCTTCTCAGCATAATCCCAAAGTGCAGCATGAATAGCCTCTTCAGCCAAAAGCGAGCAATGCACCTTCACAGGCGGAAGCCCATCAAGCGCCTCCATAACAGCCTTATTCGTCACCTCAAGCGCCTCTTGTACAGTCTTTCCCTTTACAAGCTCTGTCGCCATGGAACTCGTCGCGATCGCAGCACCGCACCCAAACGTCTTAAACTTCGCGTCTCGAATTATGCCATCATCGTCAATATCGAGATATATCCTCATGATATCGCCGCAAACCGCATTGCCCACAGTTCCACAACCGCTCGCCTCGTCGATCTCACCCACATTTCGCGGATTGGTGAAGTGATCCATCACCGCGTCTGAATAATTCATAGCCATAGGTCTACCTCTTCCTTAATGTCATGCACAGACTCTCATACACCATGCAAGCCTAATCGGCGCACGATGTCCAAGCCTTGCTAGATCTAATTCACGTTCGTCATTCCGTCGTTCTTATAACCCTCGATGATGCTCGCGTAATTTCCACGTTTGAAATCCTCATAAAGCGGGCTCATCGAACGAAGAAGCTCCAATATCTTTTTGAGCGAATCGACAGTGAAGTCGATATCCTCAAGCGTCGTATCCTCTCCGAGCGTCACGCGAAGAGAACCGTGCGCGATCTCATGAGGCAATCCAATCGCCAAAAGGACATGGCTCGGATCGAGCGATCCTGAAGTGCAGGCACTTCCTGAAGACACGCATATCCCGCGCGCAGCGAGCTGCAACAGCATTCCCTCGCCTTCAATGAACTCGAATGAGAAATTTATGTTATTCGCAAGTCTACTTTGCCAGCTGCCGTTAAGTTTTGAATGCGGAATCTCAGCCAAGATACGCCGTATAGCATGGTCACGAAGCTCTATAAGGCGCGCTCTCTCTTCACCCATCTCACTCCAAGCGAGCTCAGCCGCCTTCGCAAAACCGACAATGCCTGCCACGTTTTCGGTGGTAGCCCTGCGACCACGTTCCTGCTGTCCACCATCTATTAGATTTTCCAATTTGATGCTGCGCCTGATGTAGAGAAGCCCGACACCTTTCGGGCCTCCCAACTTGTGCGCGCTTGCGGACAGCATGTCCACCCCAAGCTCGTTGACATCTATCGGTATGTGCCCGAAGGCCTGCACGGCATCGGTATGAAACGCCACGCCCCGCTCTTTCGCCACCGAAGCGAGCTCAGCTATTGGCTCAATAGTGCCGATCTCGTTGTTCGCCAACATTATGGAGACGAGAATGGTGTCATCGCGGATCGCATCTGCAAGATCATCGACCGATACGAGTCCTTGCGAGTCAACGGGAAGATAGGTCACCTCAAATCCCAGTTTCTCAAGATGCTTGAAGGTGTGCAGCACCGCATGATGCTCGATCGCGCTTGTTATCATGTGCTTACCCTCACAGGCGTGTTTCTCAGCGAAACCTTTTATCGCCCAGTTATCCGATTCCGATCCACCGGATGTGAAATAGATCTCGGAGCTTTTCGCCCCTATCAAAGAAGCCAGCTCATCTCTCGATTCCTGCACAACATCAGATGCTGTCTGTCCAAGATCGTAAAGTGATGAGGGGTTTCCAAATTCGTTCGTGAGGTAAGGCATCATCGCATCAAGAACCTCCTTCTTCAGAGGAGTGGTCGATGCGTTGTCCAAGTATATCTGCTTCATCCGCTTTCCTACTCTTTTACATGCGTTTACATTTTCACTGAATATTCTGTTTTGTCTAGCATTTTACTAGACTTTATAATATCGGTATGATTATCATTGTCAAGAAGCAAAATAATCAACATGTGATATTGTCAAGACTTTGAAATTTTCTTTACGACGCACTGTAAAGATCTAAAACTTAGAGCAGATACCGACGATCATTCCAAATACGACCGATCAGGAGATGTCTCGAATATGAAGCTATCCACCAAGACTAGATATGCGATGCGTTTCATGGTGTTCCTCGCCGAGCATCACGGGCAAGGCTGGATCGCGATGAAGGAGATCGCAGCTGAAGAAGGCATTTCGAAGAAGTATCTTGAACAGGTGGTTTCCCCGCTTACAGGGGCAGGGCTTTTGGAGGTAAAACGCGGAGTGGCCGGAGGATTCAAGCTCGCACGCGAACCTGAGCAGATAACGCTTGCAGATATCATGGCGGTAAGCGAAGACGGCCTTGAACTCATGCAATGCCTGACCGAGTTCAGCGCTTGCAGCAATATGGACGGATGTGTGTCCAAGAATATCTGGAGCGGCCTGCAAGGTGCAATAAACGACTACCTTAGATCAAGAACGCTTGCGGATGTGATCTCGCAATAGCGTTGAAGGCGAACCTAAATTGACGATCTTAGGCACATCAGATAACCGCGCCCGATCATGCGCGGCCGACCGCAAACATCCTAACGCTCGTGCATAGTATTCAAGATCAGATCTTTAAGGCAGACCGGATCGCGTCGGGCGCGGCGTTTCGAAAAGTAACCTAAAACTTCCTATAAAAGCACGTCTGTTCACCCGTATGACAAGCCGGCCCCGCCGGATGAACCATCGCGAGCAGGCAATCCTTATCGCAATCGTATCGCAGTTCTACAAGCTTTTGTGTGTTTCCACTCGTGGCACCTTTATGCCATACCTCATCCCGGCTTCGCGAATAGAACACCGTCTCACCTAGATCGAGCGTCATGCGAATCGTCTGCTCGCTCATCCATGCCATCATGAGCACGTCCTTCGTGCAAGCATCTTGCACTATACACGGAATAAGACCGCGATCGTTGTATGTCAGATCCGCAGCATCCATATCAAAGCCTAACCTCGATCCCGTGCCTTCGCATATCTTCTTTCACCTCGCGGATCGTCATCTCACCGAAGTGGAATACGCTCGCCGCGAGCACCGCGTCAGCCTCGCCCTCTAAAATGCCCTGAGAGAAATGCTCGATATCGCCCACACCGCCGCTTGCGATCACCGGGATCTCCACAGAGCGCGCCACCGCACGCGTAAGAGCACAATCAAAACCCTCTCGCGAGCCATCACAATCCATGCTCGTAAGAAGAATCTCCCCTGCTCCGCGCTTCTGTGCTTCGCGCGCCCATTCGACAGCATCAATGCCTGTGGCATTCCTGCCGCCTGCGGTGTAGACCTCCCACCTGTCACGTCCACCAGCCACACGTTTTGCATCAATCGCCACGATGATGGCCTGACATCCGAAAGCGTGCGAGGCAAACGTTATCAAAGAGGGATCCTTCACAGCTGCCGAATTGATCGACACCTTATCCGCACCGGCTGCGATCATGGTCTTGATATCATCTACGCTGCGAAAACCACCTCCGACAGTGTATGGAAGGTGAAGCTCCTCGCTCGCACGTCCGGCAAGCGCCACCGTCGTATCACGCCTGTCGCTAGTAGCGGTTATATCAAGGAAGATGACCTCATCGGCACCCTCCTCATCATATCTGGATGCAAGCTCTATCGGATCACCCGCATCTCTCAGATTCACGAAATTAACGCCTTTGACGACGCGGCCATCCTTCACATCCATGCAAGGGATCACTCTTTTTGCGAGCATAATCCTCTTCCTCATCATTCGATTGAAACGAACCGGCTAAAAACGCAAGGTCTCACTCAGTATCATAACGGACACTGCTTAGAACACGGCACGACGTGCAACACTAAAGATGTCTTCGCGCGAAGTACCGCCGAGATCATTGAGCATCTATACCGAGCGGATCTATATTTCAAGTGGGCGCTCCAAGCCTTCAAGGTAGTCAGGATCATCCACAAGCTCACCTTCACATGCGGCCACTCCGGCAGCCACGGAAAACGACTTCTCGTAGATGGCACGCCCTGCAATGATGCCTTCGATCGCATCTGATACCTTCGCTAGCTCCGTGATATCGGCTATAGATGAGATGCCGCCGCTTGCGATCACAGGATTGCCAAAGGCCTGGTACATCTCAACATAGGCCGCCGGAGACATCCCTGTCTGCATGCCATCGCGCGCTATATCAGTATAGATTAGATGCTCGTAACCCAAAAGCGCCATCTTTTGCGCAAGCTCCAAAGCCGAGATCTCAGCACCTTCGACCCAGCCTTCGACCTTCACATCGCCATCCTTGGCATCTATTCCGCATGCAAGCATCTCTGGACCGAATCGCTCTATGGCTCTCTGTGCAAAATCAGGATCCTTCACAAGCGCCGTTCCAAGCACTGCCCTATTCACGCCGATATCGGCAAGACGCTCGATCGCATCCATATCGCGAACGCCACCACCAACCTCAACACGAAGCTCTGTGCGCTTCAAGATCTTCTTCACAACCTCAAGGTTATCCTGCAATCCGCTTCGCGCACCGTCAAGATCGACCACATGTATCCACTTCGCACCGGCTTCTTCAAAAAGCTGCGCCTGAAGCGCCGGGTCGTCGTTGTAGACCGTCACCTTCGAATAGTCGCCACGTGCAAGACGCACCGCGCGCCCGTCCAATATGTCTATAGCAGGTACAAGATACATCCCTCAAACCTTTCTGCGGACCCGATGATCACGCGGGTCCGACGTCTCATATCGTAGTTCTCATACATTGTCCCGCATCTCAGTCGGCCTTGGAATGTCGCATCGCAAACGGATACCTAGCTGTGAGATGAAGGTGAACCTTGTCGACAATACCCCAACCGATCAACGCTGTCGCACCAGATCGACGAAATTGTCTATCATCATGCGCCCCACATCCGAGCTCTTCTCCGGATGAAACTGGACTCCGAAAACCACGCCCTTTCCCACAACGGAGGGAAATTCGACCGAGTGAGTCGTCGTTGCGATTGTGGCCGAACCATCTGGCACGATATAGCTGTGCGTGAAATAGAAGTGCGACCCACATCCAATGTTGCGAAACAGTGCTTGCGCACAAGGATCATCCGAGAAGAACACCTTATTCCACCCCACATGCGGGATCTTATACGCGCGACCTTCCGCATCCACACGTGGCATACGGCGAACCACGCCCGGAAATATCCCGAGCCCTCGCGTCAGCTCTACGCCCGCAGCGTGCTCCTCGCCCGCTTCGAAGAGAAGATGCTGCCCGAGGCAGATCCCGAGAAATGGCACCTCTCGTGCGATCGCATCACGAAGAGGATCTGCAAGGCGAAGCGATTCGATGGTCTCCATCGCATCTGTAAATGCACCGACGCCGGGAAGCACAACCGCATCGGCTCTTCCTATCACAGCCGAATCATCACTTATCACAGCATCGGCTCCGCTATCCTCAAGCGCTCGCTCGACAGAGCGAATGTTGCCCTTGTGATAGTCGACCACAACGATCTTGGGCTTCAACTTACCGGTGATACTCGATGTAGCACCCTCGGCATCCCCTATGCGGCGATTTGGCTCCAAAGTTCCCATCACAGCGCGCCTTTGGTAGAGGGCAGAACATTCGACACTCTGGGATCGATCTCAAGCGCTTGTCTCAGTGCGCGTCCGCACGCCTTGAACGTAGCCTCTATGAGATGATGCGCGTTCTCCCCTGCAAGCTGTTGAAGATGCAACGTGATCCCCGCGTTGGAGGCCAGCGCCACAAAGAACTCCTTGGCAAGCTGCGTATCAAATGTCGAGATCGCATCAACCGGGATATCCTCATCCCAAAATAGCTGCCCTCGCCCCGAGATATCCAGCGAACACAGGATGAGCGCCTCATCCATCGGAAGCGCGAAGCTGCCGAAGCGCGTTATGCCGACCTTGTCACCAAGCGCCTCTTTGATAGCGCACCCCAAAACAATCCCAGCATCCTCCACGCTATGATGCGCATCGACCTCGATATCGCCATCAACTCTCAGATCCATGTCGATCAGCGAGTGACGCGAAAAAGCATCGAGCATATGATCAAAGAATGGGATCTTCGTGTCGATGGTCGAAGACCCTACTCCGTCAAGGTCCACCGATATCGAGATATCAGTCTCCTTCGTCTTCCTATCGACTTTCGCGCACCTATGTACAGACATCAACATCTCCTGTCATCACCGTCGACGGCGCTTTCTTGTCGCCATCTCATCGATCGAACATATCATGTGCCCCTCCGCATGCCTTATCACCGATGCGGATTATCTCCTCAAAACAAAATCGCGCAGAGCAGTTAGCAGCGCATCGTTTTGCTCCGGCAACCCCACAGTGGCGCGAAGACAATCGGTAAGCTCCGTCGAAGCGCTGAAATCGCGTATAAGGATGCCGTTGTCGAAAAGATGTTGCCACGCCTCTTTCGCGCGATCCATCTTAAACAACACCCAATTCGAATCGCTTGGAAACGCCTTTATTCCCGGGATGCTGCGCAAGCCCTCGATAAGGCGCTCTCTCTCGGCGATGATGCCATCGATCGCTGGTTCGAACGCCGCACGATTCGCATAGACCACGCGCGCTATCGCTTGGCTCACAGCATCGACCGAATAGGGCTGGCGCACCTTTATGTATTCGCGTATCACATCCGGATGCGCAAGAATGTATCCTAGCCGAACGCCTGCGAGCGAGAATGCTTTCGAAAACGTACGCAGGATCACCAGATTCTTATTCTCCTCAAGATATGGTCGCATAGTGTTACGCGAGAACTCGAAATACGCTTCATCCACCATGACAAGCGCATCGGTGCTCTTGAGGATATTATTCAAAAATGTCGTATCGCTCATCTTGCCAGTCGGATTATTCGGATTAGCGATGATAGTGTAGTGAACAGGACGGGCTTTATCTTGAAGAGCTGCGATCGCCGCATCCTCATCTATTCCGAAAAGATCATCGCTCTTGCGCGGTATATCGATCACATTTGTGTTCGTGAGACGCGCATTTGCGGCATAGACCGAAAACGTAGGCGGAAAGTTCAAGAAATTCCTTTGCGGACCTCCCCAAGCAAGAGCCGTGTTGAACAAAAGCTCGTCGCCGCCGTTACCAACAAGAACCCACTCGCGAGTAAGGCCATTGTCCTCAGCGATCATATCGCGAAGGTCGTTCGCCAAAGGATCAGGGTACCTGTTCAACTCGACCTTGCGAATCGCGCGCTCTATCTCACGACGAATCTCAGGCGCAACATCGCTTGGATTCTCATTCGCAGAAAGCATCATATCCGCCGGAAGATACTTCGGATCATATGGAATGACACCTTGCAGCTGAGGTGCTGAGGCCGCTATCTTATCCATCGTATCTATTCCTTCTCTGCACACTCGATCGTAGAGGCCTCGGCCTTCTTGCCGAAAAGATCACTCACATCCATAGCACCCATGCGAAGAGCAACAGACTGAGCGTGTGCCCAGAGCCCCTCATGCATAGCGATGCGCATGATGGATGTCGCATCGTTTGCCAAAGCGCGCGCACTGTATTCGATGATCGAGCTCTTTTTCACGAACTCATCAACCGAAAGCGGCGAGGCATAGCGCGCCGTGCCACCTGTGGGAAGCGTGTGATTAGGACCAGCCACATAATCGCCAACAGCCTCAGGCGTCCACGGGCCAAGGAAGATCGCGCCAGCATTTTCGATCTCACCGACATATCCCATAGCATCGGCCACATGCATCTCAAGATGCTCCGGTGCGATCACGTTCACGACCTGTATAGCCTGCTCCATATCGTTCACGATAACGATAAGACCCTGTTCATCAAGCGAGGTTTTGGTGATGTCGGCGCGCGTGGAATGACCGAGGTGCTCTTCGATCGCTGACAGAACCTCATCGGCATAGCTCTCCGATTCGCAAACCAGATAGCTTGCAGCGAGCGGATCATGCTCAGCCTGCGCCATAAGATCGATCGCAACGAGCTTGGCCGGAGCCGAGGAATCCGCCACAACGCACACCTCCGACGGTCCGGCTATCATATCGATTCCGACATCACCAGAGACGATCTTTTTCGCTGCAGCAACATAGGCATTGCCCGGTCCTGTGATCTTATCCACCTTTGGCACCGACTCCGTACCGTAAGCGAGCGCCGCTATCGCCTGTGCTCCGCCTATGGTATATACCTCATCGACACCAGAAAGCTTGCATGCCGCCAATATCGCCGCGTCAACATCTCCGCTTTTCGTCGGCGGCGTGGCGCATACGATTCGTTTTACACCAGCAACCTTTGCCGGAAGCGCATTCATGAGAACGCTAGAAGGATAGAGCGCACGCCCGCCCGGAACATAGATCCCCACCGTATCGAGCGGTGTCACCTTCGCACCTACGATCGCGCCGTCCTCGCGCGCATAAAACCAGCTTTGCTGGATCTGACGCTCATGGAATTCACGAATCTGACGGGCAGCATGCTTGAGCGCTTCAAGCGTATCGGGGTCCACCTTTTTAATCGATGCATCGATCGCATCCTGCGAGACGCGTATCTGCTCGAGCTTTATGCCGTCAAATTTCTCGGTGAGCTCTCTTAGTCCAGCATCGCCGCCCTCACGCACTCTCTCTACGATCTGCGTGGCCGAGATCAATGCATCGGCGTTGAATGCGCCAGTCCTCTTTATCTGCGAGGCCTCGAAACGCTCATCGGCTCCAAGCTTTATCCTTCTCATCTATCCAACCTTCCGTATCTTTTCCAATTCCCGATGTATCCCTGTTTGCGATCTTGCTAATCACATGCTCGAACCAGCTATCGGCTCGTAATGTTTTCCCTTGGCATTATCCTCCAAAGCGCGAGACAATTCGACCACGCGTCGATCGGTGCGAAGCGCACAAGGATTGGCGAAAAAGCGCGCAGTCGAATCGAGCACGTCCTCCACGATCACAAGGTCGTTCTCCTTGAGCGTTGTGCCTGTAGCGGTTATATCGACTATGCGCTCGGCCATTCCTGTAAGAGGGGCAAGCTCGATGTTGCCATGAAGCTTCACGATGTCCACCTGAAGGCCAGTCTTGGCATAATGCGCGAGCGTGATGTTGGGATATTTCGTGGCAACCCTGATGCTTCCAAGCTTGCGATAACGCTCTTCGATGGAACGGGCTGCACCTTCAGGCTCGGCCACCACAAACCTACAGCCACCGAATCCCAGATCAGCAAGCTCTACCACCTGCGCGCCGGATTCGAGGAGCGAATCGCGACCGCAGATTCCGCAATCAGCCGCGCCGTAGGCTACAAAAGCCGGCGCATCGGATGGGCGCACGATAATGAAATCGGCATCAGGCGTAGAAACTATCAACTGACGCCCCGGATCATCGAGCCCTTGCGTATCAAGACCCGCCTGCGCAAGGCATTCGATCGCCTGCTTGTTAAGAGAGCCTTTCGGGACCGCGATGCGAAGCTTGCGCGAGCCATCCTTCAAAGATGCAGACCCAGCGCTCTTGATCTTCGCTTGGGCATCCTTGAGCTCTTCTTCAGCAGCATTTGCCGCCATAGCCTGCTCAAGACAGAACGCGAAACCTGCAGCCGCTTTATCGATGCCGTAAGACGCAAGCATATCGTCGTATCTGCCACCTGATGCCAGCGAGCTTCCAAGGTATGGCGAATAGGCCTCGAACACGATG
Source organism: uncultured Eggerthellaceae bacterium (assembly GCA_910588945.1). GTDB lineage: Bacteria > Actinomycetota > Coriobacteriia > Coriobacteriales > Eggerthellaceae > MGBC163016. The sequence continues at coordinate 99,363 of CAJUSF010000013.1, forward strand.
CCTGTGTAATAGTCAAAAGAGCTTATGAGCGAGAAATCGACAAGGATATCGCAAGCCGCATCCTTGCAAAGTGCGCTACAGATCTCCTCAAGCTCATCAAGGCCCTGCGCGCAACCTAAAGGAGACACAAGATCGCGTGCGCAATCGATCGCATCCTTGCCGCCGCGGATGCGCGAGAGCCTCCAGACGGCATCAGCATAAGCAGGCGCGATATTTCCCGCATCAACCGAATCTTTGTCTTCAAGATTGGTAAGCTTCGACAACTCGACGAAATTCGATTCGTGATAGGCGTTGAGCACCGCTTGTTTCCACGCATCTGATGCCCCCGATCTATCGAGCAGTGCGCGAAGCGGAGCTACCGTTGCAAGAGAGAGGGTTATATCATCTACGCCGCTAACCTTCAGCGCACCCACCATAAGCCCGATAAGCTCAAGATCGACATTCACACCCTTCGCGCCGATCATCTCAAGGCCGATCTGCGTTATCTCGCGGGGCTTGGCTGAGGAAGCCTCATCGCTCTCACGAAAGACGCGCTGCGTATAGCGCAAGCGGATCGCATCGTCTACAGAGCGCAGGCGTGTGGCGCACATACGGGCCACTTGCAATGTGACATCCGGGCGCATCGCGAGCAGATCGCCTTTGGAATCGAAGAACTTGAATGGAGAAGATGGCAGTCGCGCGCCTTGGAACACGACATCCATTATCTCAAGCGTAGGTGTCTCTATTGGAAGAAACCCGTGCTCTGCGAAAAGATCTTGAACCTCGCGAGTTATGCGCTCGCGTTCGGTGGCCTCCGCCGAGAGGATATCCCTAAATCCTGATGGTGTTACCAATTTCATCTGCGTATACGTCCTTAATCATGAAAGATGATCTCGATGTTGCTCGAGTATCTTATCACTTCTAATCACTTTAGTACAGTAGAGTGCTAAAGTGGTATGAGATTCTTTTAAATACTAGTAGATACAAGTTGGGGAAACGCGATAGAGCTAAAGATCTGCGTGCGCGTGTGCATCCGCGTCAAGTCCGATGAAGTCGCATTGCGCATACTTATCGAGCGCCACCAATGCGATCATCGCAGCATTGTCACCGCAAGCATTAAGCGGCGGCATTATAAGACGCACCCCTGCACGTTCACACATCTGCTCATAAGCTCGACGCAGTGCAGGATTGGCAGCGACACCACCACCGAGACAGAAAGTGGGCGCACCTGTCTGTTTGAGCGCGGTCTGCGCCTTGGACACCTGAACATCGATCACCGCCTGCTGAAAGCTCGCGCAAAGATCCTCAATGGGAAATCTCCCTCCCTGCTTGCGCAGACGTTCGATCTCCACCATCACAGCAGTCTTCAATCCAGATAGGGAGAAACGGAAATCCTTCGAATGTATGAGCGCCCTCGGAAGGTCGATCGCCGCGGGGTCGCCCTTCTCGGCAAGCGCCGAGATCGCAGGCCCTCCCGGATAAGGCAGACCTAGCGCCTTTGCCACCTTATCAAACGCCTCGCCCACAGCATCGTCTATCGTGGCACCAAGGATATCGTATTCGCCCCAACCCTTCATATGTACAAGCATGGTGTTGCCGCCAGACACAAGAGAGACCACCGCCGGCGGCTCAAAAGGCCTATCGGGATCAAGACCGATCTTGTTGGCATAAAGATGCCCCTCGAGATGATTCACGCCCACAAGCGGCACATCGAGTGCCCACGATGCGCCTTTCGCAAACGCCACGCCAACAACGAGCGCACCGACAAGCCCGGGATGTTGCGTAACGGCGATCGCATCCAAATTCTCCCATGACACTCGCGCTTGTTCCAGCGCGATATCGCATACCCCGCAAATGGCCTCTACATGCTTGCGGCTCGCGATCTCGGGGACCACTCCGCCAAAACGCGCATGGAAGTCGATCTGCGATGCAACGACATCTGAAAGAAGACCACCATCTCCATCCGTCACAGCCGCAGCCGTCTCATCACAAGAGGATTCTATGGCAAGGATGATGGGACGCGATCCAGTATCGGCACCGTGCGATCTGATGTCGAGCCTATCGCCTGCGACACGCTTGTCGGAGAGCAAGGACAAAGGCGCGCTCATTATAAGAGCATCTTCGCCGTCCGAGTAGTATCGGGGACGCACCCCCACCTCATGAAATCCCAAAGTCTCATAGAACGCTATGGCACCTGTATTCGTGATGCGCACTTCAAGCGAAGCGCTCTTAGCTGCAAGATTTTGCGAATCATAGGCTATGCGTGACATCAGCTCACCTGCGATCCCCTGCCGCTGCATCGCTGGAGCCACGCTTACCTTCAAAACCTGCATATCCCCATCGACGACGAGCGCTCCTGCATAACCTACAAGCGCCTCGCCGCAAAGAGCCATCCACCACGTGCGATTATCTCGTGCTATATCATCGGCAAGCATCGCCTCGCTCCACGCATCGCTCGTGTAAAGCTTCGCCTCTAAAGCCCGCACATCTTCCAGATGCGCAGCATCAAGCGGCCTATATTCGACATCCGAGCCGCAAGATACACCCGCATCACCTGATGCATCGAGTGCCCCTTGCACGCCACTTGACAGATCGCGCTTTGCTGCCGCCTTACTCCTATCGGCAAGCCGCGCGCGTTCATTTTCCTCAGCATCGGAAAGTCTTGTATAGATAGGCAAAAGCGCATAGGGTGGATGAGCGGCCGCATCAAAAGGATCGCAGGCCCCACATCTCCATTGCGCCTCCGCGGCCAAAAGAAGCCCGCTGCCACTTGGCGCCCATTCGCTCTCATCACGAATAGGCCCCGCATCAGTGAAGATATCCGCGTACTTGAAAAGAGCATCGCCCGATACCATATCAGCACTCTCGCCGCTCGCAGCAAACCTATCTGCCTTGATCACCGTATCGCCATCAAGCCTCGTAATACCCTCATCAGTAAGCTCGTATGTCGCAGGATAGACCTCTTTTCGCATAGCATCGCCAAGCACGAGAAGCCGACCGCGCCCGCCTGATCTCCACGAATTGTACGCTACCGCATCTTGGGAAGACACGCCGACAAGCGCGATCCTAAGCGCGCTTGCGATCCCTTTTGCGGTGGCCATTGCGATCCTCACACCGGTAAACGACCCCGGGCCCCGCCCGACGCAAACGCATGCAAGGTCGTCCCTTGAAAGCGAGAATGAGCGCATCATCTCATCTATATTGGGCAAAAGCTTTGTGTTCGAAGCGCGTCTTGCCTGGATTTCCCGCGTGGCAAGCACCTTGATGGAGCGATTCTCGGGCAACAGATACCCGATGCCTATAGCTATAACTTCATTGGCTGTATCAAATGCAAGTATGTATCGCGCATCGCTCATGCGCAATCAGTCCTCCCCGATCCTTGCTATATTGATCTCACGCGTGCCATCGTCGGCTTTTATGATGTTCACTTCAATACGCTCATCAGGCATCTCATCTGGAAAAAGATCAGCCCACTCTACAAGCGATACACCGCAAGTGTCACGATCAATCAGATAGTAGAAATCCACATCCTCAAGCTCGTCAGGCTCTTCAAGCCTGTAGAGATCGAAGTGATACAGCGGAATGCGCCCGTCATCATATTGGATAACTATATTAAAGGTGGGGCTCACAACATCCGGTGCAATCCCTAGACCTTTTGCAACGCCTTTGGAAAAGCATGTCTTTCCCGCCCCAAGATCGCCTTTCAGCAGCACCACATCGCCGTTTTGAAGACGCTCTCCCAAAGCAGCGCCTAAAGCCATGGTTTGCTCAGCAGAAGCACTCTTCATCCTGTAAGTCTGCACGGTGCGATTCCTACCGATCGGATCTTTTCGCATACTTCAGGTGGGCTACATACATGATCACACCCACGCTCGCGCCACCGATTATATTGCCGAGCGTAACCGGTATCAAGTTATTAAAGATGAATGAAGCGAAGTTCACCACATCAATGTTGCTAAAAACAGGATCAGCCGCAATCCATGAATACGACGGATTCATAAGCGCAAATATTCCCGCTGGAATATAGTACATGTTAGCCACACAGTGCTCGAACCCTGCAATAACGAACCCGAATACAGGGAAGAATAGTCCGAGAATCTTTCCAGATGTATCGTTTGCGGTATTGCCAAGGTAGATAGCGATACAGACTAGCAGATTGCAAAAGATCCCGAGCACGAACGCATCCATCCACGGAAGCGAGCATTTGGCCGCCGCCACCTTTACCGTATAGTCCGCAAGCGATCCGCCTCCGATATTCAGTTGCCCGAAAAACGCCATGAGCGCCGCCATGACGATGGCGCCAGCGAAGTTCCCGACATATACGATCACCCAGTTTCTAAATAGAGCCCCCCATGTGATGAGCCTATCCATCGCTGCTGTCACCATGAGCGCATTTCCCGTGAAAAGCTCGGTACCTAAAAGCACCACCATCATCAGCCCGATCGGAAAGATCGCCCCTGAAATGAATCTTGCGGTGCCGGTGTCAGCAATTCCCTGCGCTGCCGTAGATGATGCGATAGCTCCAAGCGATACGAGGATACCGGCAAAAAAGGCCAGAACAAAAAGCCTCCAAGCAGGGCTTTTTGCCTTAGCTGCACTTGCCTTTATGTAATTATCAGTAACCTCGACCGGTGAATGGATGGCCATATCTCATCTCCTGTGGGTGAAAAGGAATCTGTACACGTGATGCTGTCTTGATATTCTAATGTATCGACAGGAGTGCTTGGCCCACGAATCGCCTCAGCGTCTAGCTTTGCAAAGCCTCGGCGCGCTCAGCCGCATCAACCACATTTCGAAGCAATACCGCCGTGGTCACGCCGCCGATGCCTCCCGGTACCGGTGTGATGGCGCGCACCACATCGACAACATCATCCGTATCCACATCTCCGCACAGCAAACCATGTGAATCAACGTTCATTCCCACATCTAAAACGACCTGACCCGGCGAGAAGTATTGCGCATGAAACATCTTCGCTTTCCCCGTCGCACATATGACGACATCCGCATCGCGCATCACGCCTGCCAGATCGGAAGTCTTCGAATGACACAGCACGACCGTGGCATTTTCCTTGAGCGCCAGCATCGCAACAGGCTTTCCGATCACAAGGCTTCTACCGACAACGACAACCTTCGCACCTGAGAGCGCCACATCATTGTGCGCCAGCATCTCGATACAGGCCGTCGCCGTTGCAGGCGCGAAGCCCTCAGGCAGGTCCATGAACACCCCGGCAAGGCTCTCAGCGCCGCAACAATCAATATCCTTCTCAGAGGCAAGCCTGTTACATACCTTCACCTCGTCAATATCCTCGGGAAGCGGACGGAAGATAAGGCATCCATGAATAGATTCATCCTCGTTGATGTCGTCCACTATCGAGATGAGCTCATCGGTTGTGATCGAGCCCTGCTCAGCGAATACGTTCACGTTGATGCCGAGAAGATTTGCGCTCTTCAGGATAGATGATTCGTATGCCACATCATCAGATCTCTCTCCGACCCTCAAAACGGCCAGCGTCGGCTCTATTCCACGCGATTTAAGATCATCGACGCGCGTCTTGATATCACGCTTGATCAAATCCGCTACAGGCTTGCCTCTTAGAAGGTCTGCCATTATCTTCCGCCTTCCGTGAATGATCCGATCTCGGATGCCACATGCAAATAGATCGCATCCGCAAGCTCGACTCCGCGGGAAACGAGCGCATCGGCCTCATCTATGAATCTTTGTCTGTCTTGATCTGTAGACATCGAATCTGCGTTTATGTAGACATTCAAGCTCGCTGACATCAACGCGGCCTTGGCGATGAGCGCACAAGCTCCCGCATCCGATATGGCCATCTTAGAACCGTTTCGCGCGATGAAGTCGCACTCGCGTAGCACATCGATGATCGCACGCATCATCGCAAGCGGCGGTTCGCATGCCAAAATGAGCCCTTCTTGGATCGCAGCTGTGCGCGCCTCTATGAGCGCATCGTTGTCTTTGGGCATCCTGTATGCCGCAGCCAGAGGCTCGAAAGCCTGCGCGTCCTCATCGACAAGTGACACTAGCCTGCTGCGCAGAATTGACAACCTTCCCAAACAGCCAACGACCTCGGACTCAACATCAGAAAACTTCGCTTTCCCGATCGTCAGATTGCAGACCATCGAAGCCAAAGCCGCGGCAATAGCGCCGCAATACGCACTTGCCCCACCTCCGCCGGGTGTGCTTGAGGCGCTAGCCAATTCCTCTAGAAACTCTGTATCCATCTCATCACCCACAACGATCGACCTTAGAACAGTCCTGATATCACACCGTTCTCGTCAACATCGATCTTATGCGCGGCGGGAGTTTTACCCAGACCCGGCATCGTCATGATGGAGCCCGTGAGCGCCACGATAAATCCTGCGCCGGCAGAGACTTTCACCTCGCGCACCACAACTGTGAAATCCTTGGGTGCGCCGAGCTTTGACGCGTCATCGGAAAACGAATACTGCGTTTTGGCCATGCAGACCGGCATATCTTTGAATCCCAAGCTCTCAAGCTTTGCGATCTCCTTCACAGCTGCAGGCTCGAAGGACACGTCGCTTCCGTGATAGATACGCTTCACGATTGCTCTGATCTTATCGGCGATACCCAGATCATCCTCGTATGCGAACTCAAAGGTATCGCGCGAGCGACCCTGCTCATCACCGCCCTCGCAAAGCTTCACGACCTCATCTGCAAGAGCCAGACCACCCTCGCCACCTTTGGCCCAAACCTCGGATAGTGCGACGTTTACACCAAGCTCGCGGCACTTGTCCTCGACAAGCTTGAGCTCGGCATCCGTATCTGTCGGGAATGCATTGATCGCAACGACGCACGGAAGCTTGTAGACCTCCGTGATGTTGCCAACATGCTGCAAAAGATTCGGAAGACCCGCCTCAAGCGCCTCCAGATTCTCAACATCCAGATCAGCTTTCGCAACACCGCCATGATTTTTAAGTGCGCGCACCGTAGCCACCACGACAACGGCATCAGGCGCAAGACCCGCAAGACGGCACTTGATGTCCAAGAACTTCTCGGCACCCAAATCGGCGCCAAAGCCAGCCTCGGTCACACAATAATCGCCAAGCGCCAGTGCCATCTTGGTAGCCATGATCGAATTGCAACCATGCGCGATATTGGCGAACGGACCACCATGTACGAATGCAGGCGTACCCTCAAGCGTCTGCACCAGATTGGGCTTCAGTGCATCTTTCAACAACGCGCACATAGCCCCTTCCGCCTTAAGATCATGCGCGGTCACAGGCTCATCGTTTCTGTTGTAGCCGACAACGATGCGTCCAAGTCTCTCCTTTAAATCCGTGATCGACGTTGCAAGGCAAAATATCGCCATCACTTCAGAAGCCACCGTAATATCAAAGCCATCCTCGCGTGGAACGCCATGGGCCTTACCACCAAGACCATCAACAATATGGCGAAGCTGGCGATCGTTCATATCCACAACGCGCTTCCATGTAATGCGTCTGACATCGATATCGAGCTCGTTGCCGTTTTGAATATGAGCATCCAAAAGCGCGGCCAGAAGATTGTTGGCGGCACCTATCGCATGAAAATCGCCTGTGAAGTGAAGGTTGATATCCTCCATCGGGACGACCTGAGCATAGCCGCCACCAGCCGCACCACCTTTGATTCCGAACACAGGTCCAAGCGACGGCTCGCGAAGAGCCACGACAACATTCTTCCCACGCTTTGCCAAACCATCTGCAAGCCCAACGGTTGTCGTCGTCTTTCCCTCACCAGCAGGTGTCGGGTTGATAGCTGTGACCAAGATCAATTTGCCCGGAGCGAACTTGGAATCTTTCAGCATGTTGTAATCGACTTTAGCCTTGTAGTTACCGTAAAGCTCAAGGTACTTTTCCTCGACACCAGCCTTCGCGGCTATCTCGGTTATCAACTTCGGTTCACTTGCCTGTGCGATCTCGATATCACTGAGCATCTTTTCCTCCACCCGTCGGATCTCTACAAACTTACTACACGTCCCTATTTCGCCTTATATCTCCAATCCCGACCGGGCCCAGCGCTAAGATTCGCCGACCAAGTAAGAATATGGATGCAAAAGGTCTGACTGAAAAGATCTAGTCGAGAACCTCTTTTGCCAACAATCGTAGTCCAACCAAAGTAAGATCGCGCCGAACATCGGTGATCACCGCAGAATGCTCGGCGATAAGACCAGCAAGGCCTCCTGTGGCGATGACCGTGCATTCATCCAAAGGCGCCATCCGCCCTGAAAGCTCTTCAGCTGCACGCATGACAAGCCCGTCCGCACGAACGGCCTCACCCAGCACGATCCCGCTTCGTATGGCCTGCTCTGTGTTATATCCTACCGCAGTGATCTCCCCTTCAAGGTCGGGAGCGGCAAGCTTTGTGGCGTGCGCAAACATCGCGGTCGCACCTGTCATCATCCCAGGCGCGATGATGCCGCCGACAAACATTCCCTTATCGTCTATGATCTCGATATTGGTAGCGGTACCGAAATCCACGACGAAGGCAGATCTTCCGTACAGATATCTAACGGCTATGGCATCAGCCACGCGATCCGCGCCGATTTCGGCCGGAGCAGGATAGTCCGTCTCGAACAGACCCGCCCTCATCGCGACATCCGCATCGCAGCGAACAGCGCCCACATTAAACATCGACTCGATGAGCTCGACCCAAACATCCCCAAGCGATGGCACCACTGACGCGATCACGGCCTGATCGATCTCAGATGTAACGATGAGTGATTCTTGCATGAGCGAAAAGAGCTTCGCCCTAACATCGCCTGTGGCGTTCGTCTTGTCAGTGGCAATTCTCCAACCCGCCGTCAATTCTTCATCATCGACAGACCCGTAAATTCCGATGACAGTTTGTGTGTTACCGATATCTGCGACCAATAGCATAGGACCGATTACTCTCCGAAAGTTTCAAGTTTTGATATCATAGTCTAAGTATACAGCCCCTTGTAGCTGAGATGAATTCCAAATCGCAGGGAAGAAAGGCGCTTAGCATGACTGAAACAGCCACGAAGATCCTAGTTGTGGACGACGAATCAACTATTACCGATTTTGTTAGCTACGCTTTGAAGAAAGAAGGCTACGAAGCCGATGTCGTCCAAAGCGGCGAAGATGCGCTCACGCTCGCTGCTCAAAACGACTACGACCTATTTATATTGGATATCATGCTGCCGGGTATGGATGGATACGAGCTCTGCCGCCGCATCCGAACCAATTCAGCCACGCCTGTTCTGTTCCTCTCCGCAAGGGATACCGAGCTCGACAAGGTGGTCGGACTTGAGATCGGCGGAGATGATTACCTCTCTAAGCCCTTCGGCGTGCGCGAGCTGATCGCACGCGTTCGCGCTCTTTTGCGTCGCGGATCGAACAGCGTCGCCAATGTTCGCAACGTCATCACTGTAAGCGGCATCACACTTGATGAGGATGCACACTTCGCATCGGGAGACGAAGGCGAGATTGACCTCACTCCGCGCGAGTTCGAGCTGCTCGCTTCTCTTATGAAGAACGCAGGCAAGGTGGTAAGTCGCGAAGAGCTCCTTCGCGATGCATGGGGATGGGAATACCTCACCGAAACCAAGACCGTCGACACGCACATCAAGCGTCTTCGCGACAAGATCTCAAGCGCTGGATACGATCCTGCACTCGTCGAGACCATCCGCGGATACGGATATCGGTTCAAGAGCTAATCTTCTACCTCATAATTCAGTTATCTGTCATGAAAGCAGGGCCTTTTTGCAGGCTCTGTTTTTTTATCTGCGCGAAGCCGATAGAAGCCGATGGAAGCCGATCAAAGCAATCCCGTTTTGGATAGCGAAGAAGATGCATGAGTAAAAACCCGGCCTACGAGTCGATAGGCCGCTAAGTCGCTAGCTTGATGAAATCGATCCGATGAATCGCGCCAGTTGATTGCGAAAGCAATCGCTAGAGATATACCATCAAAGACTGTCGCGCAACTGTGCAAGCGCACGCGCAACATCGTCAGGAACGCGATCGGCAACGGTACGCTTTCGCGTTTCGGTCTTGAGCTCTTCGGGCTCGAAGGTATCCACATGCGCTGCGAGCTCATGACAGAAGCCCTCTGCGCTCATCCTGTCGATGCCGCCGCCGAACACGGTGTCCTGTATCGTAGCATCGCTCGTCACCACGAGTGTCTCCACGCCACGCTCTCGCGCATCGTGTGAGAGTTTCTCTATCACGCGGTCAGCAGATTGACCTTTCGAGGAGAAGATGATCTTCACGCCGCCTATGACCTCGATGGTCTCGCTGGCATGCTCGCTCTGTTCGCCGTCGTATACGATTATTGCCTCTGTGTCTGCTCCGGCAAAATTGATCACATCGTTCATCAGGTTCTCGCGCGCGGTGTTGAATACATCATCCGTATAATCAGGCGTGTGGATATATGAATATCTGCTTCCCGAGCGCAAGACATTATATCCATCGATGATGAGCAGCTTCTTTCTCTTAACAGGCATATCAAGCCTCAGATTCAAATCCGGCTCGGTTTTGTCTAAGCCACTCATACATGCAAACCGTTGAGGATTGCGCCACATTCAAAGACGAGATCTCTCCCATCTGTGGAATCGACATGGCTAGATCACAATGCTCAAGCACGAGCCTCGATATCCCATCGCCCTCGTTTCCCATGACAATAGCGATGCGACCCTCAAGATTCGTATCCCATATGCATTCCTCAGCATGCTCTGTCGCGCCAGCTACCCAAAAGCCTTTGTCCTTGAGAACCTCAAGCGTGTTCGCGATATTAGCGACCTGCGCTATCGCAAGATGACTCACAGCACCGGCCGATGTCTTATAGGTAACAGGACCAACTTGAGCGGCGCGCTTGTTGGCAATGATAAGCCCTGCTGCACCAACCGATTCAGCCGAGCGGATAATGGCCCCGAGATTACCTGCATCGGTGATGTGATCGCAAACAACCACGAGCGAACATTGATGCTCTTCAAAATCCGCATCTGAGCGCGAGATAATCTCAGAAACGGATGCATATCTAAACGGTTCGGCCAGCGCGATGATACCTTGATGCGCATCCTTGCGATCATCATTTGGTGCTTGGGTCTTTGCTGACTTGCCGGCACCTTTCGTACCGGCTGCAACACGATCTTTCCGACGGTCGTGTGATGACGACGCGCTCATCTCATCGAGCTTCCTTCGCGGAACAAGATCCACATCAATATCTCTCTGCTCAGCCTTGCGAAGGATGTCCTTTATAAGAGAATCGCGCTGAACATTGTCGGCAAGGAGCACCTTAGCGATCGGAACCCCGCTTCTCAGAGCCTCAATAACGGCTCGTTTTCCCTCTATTCTATCGAGCAAGCTAAACGCCTCCATCTCATAGTCAAGACAGAGGCGCTGTGAGCTATTCGGTCTTTCCGCTCTCGGCGGCCTCGGCTGCCTTGACCTCTGCTTCTTCCTGATCCATCATAGCAGCATTGCCATCGACTGTAGCAGCGATCTCGGCGACGCGTGCCGCAAATGCATCGCGCTGCTCTTTGGTCATGGTCTTCATCTGTGCCGCGATGATATCATCACGCATCTGGGCTGTATTGGTGATCGCCTGCTCTTTGAGGTCGCTTGCGATCTCCTTGCCCTGATCAACGGTGATCTGACCCTTTTCGACCAGCTGATCGATGACCTCTTGGGTCTTTTCCGCCCCAATAGCCAAAGCTCCGACACCCGCTAGAAAAATATCTTTGAATGCATCTGTGACGTTAGCCATTTCATGCCTCCTGATCCATGATTGACCTGTTGCATTCAAGACTACCATCATGTCCAGTACGAATAGGACCGCAAGCCCGCAATGTCAAGTTGTTGAAACAAAGCGCAGTGATAACAGCGTCGATCTCGATGGCAGGGAAATGAAAACGAGCAGTCTCAGCAATATTAAGACGAAAACAAACATCTCTAACGATACAAAGACGGCAAAACAGCTCAGATAGAGCCGATACGCGAACGAGCCAAAGGGATCTAATCCCTTTGGCTCATATATTTACCTAGTCTTTTTTACCTAGTCGTCGAACTTGAAAAGACTATCGAATACCGCAACACCGCCATCTGCCATGCGCTCGAAGTTGCGCTCAGCAAAGCTCAGAAGCTCAGGGATAGCTGCGATAGAGAAGTCCGAGCGCTCGCCCGTGCGGCGGCGTCTCACCTCGACCTTGCCCTCTGCGATACCGCGCTTGCCCACGATGATCTGCAGCGGCCATCCGATAAGATCCGCATCGGCAAACTTAACACCGGGGCGCTCATTGCGATCATCGAGAACGACCTCAAATCCGAGCTTGGCAACGCTCTCTGCGAGATTCTCGGCTACAGGGAACACCTCATCGTCTCCGACCGTCAGCGGAATGACGCACACATGAGCAGGCGCCACCGACATCGGCCACTTTATTCCAGCTTCATCGTTGTGCTGCTCGACCACGGCCGCAAGCGTTCTCGACACGCCCACACCATAGCATCCCATGATGAACGGCTGCTCTTTTCCGTTCTTATCAAGGAACGTGGCACCCATGCTCCTGGAGTACTTATCACCGAGCTGGAACACTTGGCTCACCTCGATACCGCGTGCGCCTTTAAGCTCGCACTTGCACTGCGGGCACGCATCGCCCACATTGACAACACACAGATCAGCCCAAGCATCCACCTTGAAATCACGGCCGAGCTCGGCACCGATGAAGTGGTAACCCTCCTCGTTTGCGCCTACTACCCACTTGCCAATACGCTGCAGCGACCGATCTGCAACCACCTTCGCATCTTCCGGAAGACCCACAGGACCCATAGATCCCTTATGAAGGCCGAATGACAGCATCTCCTCGTCGGTCAAAAGCTCGAAGCCATCTATAGCACGATATGCCTTGATCTCATTAAGCTCATGATCTCCCGGGATGAATAGCACATGAAGCTGACCTTGCGAATCCTTACCTGAAAGCGCCTTTACAGTCGAGGATGCAGGTATATCTAGGAATTCAGCAAGCTCATCGATCGTATGGATACCGGGAGTGGCGATCTTTTCCATCGCGGGGACATCATATATGCTCGGATGCGCGATGCACTCGCCCGCCTCTGTGTTTGCGGAATACCCGCAATCGCAATATACGAGTTCCGCCTCGCCGGATTCGGCCAACGCCATGAACTCTGTTGTTACCTTGCCTCCTATTTGACCAGAATCAGCCTCAACGCCTCTCCATTCCAGCGCACAGCGATCGCAGATGATTCCGTAAGCCTTGCTCATCGCATCATAGGTCTCTTGCAAAGAATCCTGATCAGCATGAAAAGAGTACGCATCCTTCATGATGAATTCACGGGAGCGCAGAAGGCCAAAACGCGGACGGATCTCATCACGGAATTTGACCTGTATCTGATAGAGCGTGATCGGCAGCTGCTTGTAGCTGCGAAGCTCTCCTTTGATGAGCGATGTGATCAATTCCTCATGCGTCGGCCCAAGGCAGAACTCACGATCATGCCTGTCGCTCAATCGCATGAGCTCAGGACCGTAATCATTCCACCTTCCGCTCTCATGCCAAAGATCGGCGCTTTGAAGGACTGGCATCATGATCTCCTGCGATCCGATCGCGTCCATCTCCTCGCGCACGATCTGCTCGATCTTCCTCAAGACCCTGTAACCTAGTGGCAAAAAGGTATACACCCCGCTCGACATCTTGCGGATCATTCCCGCACGAAGCAGCAGCCTATGGCTTGCAATGTCCGCATCAGCCGGGTCCTCCTTGACCGTAGGCACGTACAGTTCGCTCATCTTGAGTATTTCCATCATGAACCCTATCTTCAACTCGATCCGAATCGATCTTGTAAATCGGCGCTTCGTATGCGCCCCTCACATCGAAAAACCTCAGAGCTGCTCGATCTCCTCAAGCAACGCATCGATTATCTCCGATTCGCTTACCTTTCGTTTGATTTTACCATTAGCGAATATGGCACCGATGCCACATCCGCAAGCCACTCCGACATCAGCATCCGATGCCTCCCCCGGCCCATTGACCACGCACCCCATGACGGCCACCTTCATTGGCTTGTCGATCCCCGAAAGCGCCGACTCGATCGCTTTGGCTATCGGGATCATATCCACCTCGCAGCGCCCGCATGTCGGACAGCTTATGATCTCCGGACCGCGAAGGCGAATCCCGAGAACAGAGAGCAGCTGCCAAGCTGCGCGTACTTCGACAACTGGATCATCAGTAAGCGATATTCGCATCGTGTCACCAATCCCCTCATCAAGAAGGATCCCCAGTCCAGATGCCGATTTGATGAGCCCCTGCATCGTCGTTCCCGCCTCAGTGACCCCGATATGAAGCGGTATGTGAGGTAGCTCTTTCGATAGCAGCCTATAAGTATCTATAGTGGAAGGAACGCTGTTCACCTTCGCCGAAACCACGATGTCGTGAAAGTCGCGTTCGCGTTCGAAGTAAGAGACGTAATCTGTTACAGACTGGGCAAGCTTCTGTGAAAGGGATAAGGTCTCATCACGTGCGATATCTTTGTCAAGAGAACCCGCATTGACGCCGATCCTTATCGGTATCTTCACCTCTTTGGCTGCCTCGATCACCGGATCGGTCTTGGCAAGTCCGCCGATGTTTCCCGGGTTTATGCGCAGCTTGCTCGCACCTCGGCGCGCCGCCTCGCATGCGATATCCGCATCGAAATGGATGTCAGCCACAACAGGTAGCGGACTTTTCGAGCAGACCTTCTCGAACGCGTCAAGGCATGCTGCCCTAGGGATCGCCATTCGCACGATCTCGCATCCAGCCTGTTCAAGAGCTGCGATCTGCTCAAGATTGGCGCGCGCATCATCGGCAGGCGCGTTGAGCATGGACTGCACGGATATCGGTGAGTCTCCCCCGATAGCAACATCGCCCACATGCACCTTGTGAGTCAGCCTCTTGGGGCTATGCTCTTTCTCATTCATACAACTCATATCGCCGAGTTCGCCCTCATGCGCATCATCGACTTTGATCGCGCTCACTGCGCATCACTTCCTTAAATCCCATCTCAAAAGATCATCTTACCAATTGCCGAAGACGAAGCGTTGAATATCTTGATTGAGCATGAATATGAAAAAACATATGAACAGCGCCATCCCGGCCATCGATATATAGCCGAGCGCGCGCGGCGAGATCTGCCTTCCAGATATCTTCTGGATAATCTCAATAACGAATCGCCCGCCGTCAAGCGGAGGTATCGGGAGTAGATTCATAAGGCCGAGTGAAACCGATATCATCGCCATAAAGAACAGTGCATAGACAAAACCTTGCGCGAAATAATCCGCCGACATCACCGCAATGCCAACGATGCTCGTCGAGTTCGATACGGTCTCGGCTGCTGTCTGCGGATTGAACAGCGATATGATCGCCTGAAACGACATCGCTATACAGTTGAATCCGGCCTGTATCGACTGGATGGGAGACACTGCGATATGGCTGACCTCGCCGGTCTGGGTGTTTACCACATCCACTCCGATCAGCGAATAGATGATGATGAACGCCACCATGGCAAACAGCAGGTTCATCGCGATCCCCGCAAGCAATATGATAGATTTCTTCCAGAGAGGTTTACTGCGATATGTCTGGGCGTATTCGCGATCGAAATACGCATCAATATCCTTGATCGGCATGGGAGACCCGGGCTCTATCGTCTCAAGCTCTCCCATGCATAGCCTTTTTGCAAGCTTTTTCTGTGATCTCTCAGGGGTAAAACCGCATGTCATATAAACGGTCTCCCCCTCACGCTTGCGATCAACCGTGATGCTTCCCCACTCCACGAGCTCTTCAAGTGCCTGCTCGGCATCCTCTTCATCCACGCGAAGCGTCTGCGATAGAGCCTGCGCTGTTATCTCGCCGCTATCGTGAACAGCGAGCAAGGCATCTTTGAGATGAGGGCTAACCTCGCCTGTTTCCATACCGCAGACCTTGGCATATCCGCCAAGAGGGACAGCCGTGAGTCCGAACTTTGTACCCTTGTATCTAAATCCGATGTTCGGTCCGGGAAGTCCCACCATAAGCTCGGTAACGCGCACGCCGAAAGCCTTGGCCGCAAGAAAATGACCACCCTCATGAATGATCACGAGAAATCCTATAACTATGATCGCGCATGCTATCGTGAACAGAACATCCATAGCTACCTCGAATATCTTTTCCACATACGTTTCAAACACGCTTTTCCAGACGATATCGACCGCATTTTTCGCGCATGTTTGAGACCGAATGACCCATTCTTGTTCTCATTGAACTTTAGCAGATGGATCGCTCCTACATGCGATGAATAACATCGGTACACAACTTGCACAACTCCGTGCAAGATTCATGCAAGGTTCATGCAAGTTTCGTGTTGAAAATGCACAAGATGTCTGCCATATCCGTTGTTCTTATACGCAAGGTCTATTCACCTTCGAATGCGAAAGGGCATCTGATCCATATGTAGCCTACCTTGTCTTTCATGCAAACTTTCTGCCAGATGGTTGCACTAGATTGGTTCTGAAGAAAAGCCATTCGATGCGAAAGAGATGATGCCATGCAAGCCTCCAACGCGACAGAACCGGACAAGAGAGCATATCGCCGCTCAGATAGGTCGCACGATGCCCACAAAAGAAAACACAATGCGTGCTCGAATATCTCCCGAAGATCGAAGCCATTTTTGGCAGCATTGATCGTCTTGTCGCTAGCGGCATCCATGGTAGCCATATCCTCATCCTCATCGGCAAGAGCGTATGCATCACAAAGCGTCTCATATAACTGCGGGCGCACGATCTATTACGGAGATGATGGATGGTTCACCCACTTCATGGACTGCGACGGCGCTTACGCCTATTGTGTTCAGCCGCGCTCTAAGGTGCCCGCCAATGGCAGCTACCAAAAAGACGCGCTATCCCAAACGAATTCCAGCACGAACAACATCAGAGCGCTTCTTTGGTTCGGATATGGAGGCCCCGGCTTCGATAGAAACATGTGGCCACAATACTATTCGGATGGCTCCATCATGCACGATGATCTCTACTACGTGCTCACCCATGTCATCTTGACGAATTACTACAGCTACGAAGATGCCTCCACATCGCTCAAGGGTCTAAGTCAAAGCGAAAGAAGGTGGCTTAGCGCAAACATCATGCCCTTAGATGATGCATCATTTGGGTTCGGAGGCGGCAACGACGACACTTTCGCAGGAAGGTGCTTTGCAAGAAGCGCCGAGGTTCCCGAAACCTTTGAATGCTTCTCGATCAATTCAGGCAAACCCACGCAGACCATTATTAGCTCCACTGCAACAGGCGACGCCAACGTCGTGAAAGTATCTTCTGACCACTCGATAAGCGACTTCAACCCTCTTTATTCAATGCGTGACATAACCTATGACATATTCGCCGATCCATCCTGTTCTACCCTCAAAGGCAGTGTGGAGCTCGACGCTCAAGGCAATTCGAATACCTTTACAGCAAGCAAGGGAACATACTATATGCGCGAGCGCCAAAGCAGCTGCGAAATGACAGGCTATGCCTATGATCCCACCGTATATGAAGTTCGCATCGAAGCCGGCACGACGACCACTTTGCGCGTGAGCGATCCACCCCAATATGCAAAACCTGAAATCCTAATCTCTAAACTTGATGCCGAGTCCCTCGAACAGCACCCTCTCGGTGCGGCATCGCTTGAAGGAGCACTGTTCCGCGTGAAGTTCTACGGTGGCAACTTCGACTCAGTAGAGGCCGCTGAGAACTCAGGTGCGCTTCTTCGATCATGGCTCATGAGCACAGATGAAAACGGAAACGTCATCTTTGACCTCGATCATATGGTTTCAGGCGATGATCCTTATCTCGACGGATCGGGACAGATGATCCTTCCACTTGGAACCGCTCTCATCAAAGAGGAGGCTGCACCGTCGGGCTATCTTTTGAACGACTCAAGCACCTACATCTGCAAGATATCGCCGACAGGCACAGATACCATCGTTACACCACCTGCACCTTCGCAACACCCGAATCAGGTTAAGCGCGGTGACATCGAATTCGTCAAAGCGAGTGAGGTCGACATGTCGCGTCTTGCCAACGTCGCTTTTCGTCTGACATCAACTACAACAGGCGAGAGCCATATTCTTGTTACGGACGATAACGGATACTTCAACTCATCTTCCGATTGGAATCCTCACACCTACAACACGAATGAAAACGACTCCGCTGAAGAGAATGAGCGACAAAATGACCGCGGAATATGGTTTGGAGGCTATGGCGAAGGCCAGATGACTGAACCAAATGACGATCTGGGAGCGCTGCCGTATGATACCTATGATCTCGAAGAACTCCGATGTAGAGCCAATGAGAATTGCGAGCTTATTGCTATCAAGAACATCTCTGTAAAACGCGACGGCGTATGCGTAGATCTCGGAACGATCGATGACCCGATCAAACAAACTCAATACATCTCTTCAAGAGCATACGACGGGATCGATCTGGATAAAACCTTTACTAGAAATTCCAACGCCAAGCTCATCGACGCAATCGAGTTCACAAACCTAATCCCCGGTGATACCTACACTCTCGAAACACGACTCGTATACGGGAGTTCTGGAAACGATGTGTACAGCAACGGCTCGCCTGTCACCGCGAAAAGATCCTTCGTCGCGCAGAGCTCGAATGGAAAGACCAACGTCGAGGTCTCATTCAGTACGGCTGCGCTCGAATCCGACAGCGTCGTCTTCTTTGAAACGCTATATAAAGACGGCGCTCTGCTCGCCCAAGACTGCGATCTGACCAATCCTGATCAGACCCTATATCTTGAAGAGCCAAACCTCAAGACATACGCGTTTGATCCCACCGACGACGACAAGACCATTTCAGCCGACAGAAACTCGATGATAGTCGATCGCGTTTCCTATACGAATCTGGTTGCAAACGAGACATACACGCTTGTCGGGGAGCTCATGGTCTCAACGAAGAACGACGACGGAACAATATCAGTCAAAGCCGCTACCGATAGCGACGATTTGCCTATATCGAGCCGCATCGATTTCACAGCACAGGACACAGACGGAAAAGTCGATATGTCGTTTCAATTCGATGGGATGTTATTCGATGACGGAGTGGATCTGGTTATTTTCGAGAAGCTATATCAGGCAGATGCGCTCATCTGCGAGCACAGCGATGCAGCCGACGCCGATCAAACCGTTAAGCTAAACCATCCTATGATCGACAGCTTCGCCTTTGATGAACAGAGCAAAACAAAGGAGTGCCCGATCGATGCCGTTATCCATATCGAAGACGCGATCACCTATGACGGGCTCATTGTTGGGGATACCTACACACTCATAGGGGTGCTTATAGATCCTAAGACAGGACTTGCCTACGGATCAGACAACGATGAGGCCTTACTTGGCGATGTGACACCCATAAGTGATGCATACCTTGATCTTCTGCCCGAAGATCTGAGATCCGCACCATTTAAGGCTACGACCGAATTCTGCCCTGAAACATCATCGGGCGCGGTCAGCGTCGGCTTTACGGTCACTGACCCCTCGCTTGCCAGCGATGAGGTCGAAAACATCGTCGTCTACGAATATCTCATTCACAACAACGAGATCATTGCAGAGCATGCAGATGCGAGCGATCTCGACCAGATGGTAGCTCTAGCAAACCCAGCCATCCATACCGAAGCGCTTGATAAGGCAAGCGAAGGCCATGACATTGCTGCACTAAGTGCAAGAAGCGTTGTAGACACGATATTCTACGAGAACCTCATTGCCGGCAAAGAATACCTAGTGCGTGGACGCTTGATGGACAAAGCATCAGGAGAGCCGCTCTTTGCAAACGGAAAGCAGATCGACGGTGAAACCTTGTTCACACCAAACTTCACTACCGGCCAAACTGAGGTCCACTTCGAGCTGGACGCGAATGATCTCGACGGAAGAGAATTCGTGGTATTCGAAGAACTTTACAAGGACAATGTGCTTGTAGCACAGCATACCGACATGCAAAGCGAACTGCAGACGATCCGGGTCACAAATGTGGAAGGAAGCCCTCTTCCTCAAACTGGAGATATGATTACTAGCACCAACGCGCTGATCGTCGCGACCATCTCGATGATGCTCATAGGCCTCATCGCGCATCGGATGAGAAAAAAGCGCGTAGTCGCCATCGCAAATATCACATCGCCCGCAAAATCCAAGCACGAGCGCCTGATAGACAGCCTTTATCGATAACGCAATTCAGAATGCATACATCATGAGACGAGATGATAGCAATGAGCGGCCCCATATACATGGCACATGAAGCGCAATACCTACCTGAAGTGCTCTTTCCAAAGTGCTTGAATCCTACCGCAACACTAGCGGGAATCCACGAACGCGCGTGCCGCTTCGCGAGAGAGCCCATCCACCTCAAGCAACTGCTCGAGCGACTCGACATCCTCTCTCGTGTAAGCATCCATCACATGCTCAACGCAGTTCGCGATATCCAAGAACGAACACTCACCGGCAAGAAACGCCGCTACCGCCACCTCATTGGCTGCATTCATTGCGCATGGCACGGTGCCACCGGCAATACCGGCCTCTTTCGCCAAGGCAAGGCATCTAAACGTATCGGTATCTGGTGCCTCAAAGTCAAGCGATCCGAGCGTTCGAAAATCCATCGGACGCACCGGCGCAGACCATCTATCCGGATAGCTCAACGCAAACTGGATCGGAATACGCATATCGGTTGTGCCAAGATGCGCCTTTACCGATCCATCGCTGAACTCGACCATGGAGTGTATGGCACTTTGCGGTTGAACGACTACCTCGATCCTGTCATAGGGCATCGCAAAAAGATGATGCGCCTCGATAACCTCAAGTCCCTTGTTCATAAGGGTGGAGGAGTCTATCGTGATCTTAGGACCCATATTCCACGTCGGATGCGCAAGAGCAGCCGCTGCATCAATATCGCGAAGCTCATCGAGTTTGCGGCCTCTGAAAGGACCCCCAGATGCAGTCACCCACAAGCGTTCGACCTCATCCATCCTCTCGCCCAAAAGACACTGAAAGATAGCTCCATGCTCGGAATCTATAGGAACAAGACGACCGCTCGGGGCCCAAGTGCAAGTACTTTTATGAGCTGCACCTGCCATATCATCAAGCTTTTCGACAAGAGGCATGATCATATCCCCGCCAACAACGAGCGACTCCTTATTCGCGAGCGCCAAGCTCATTCCCGACTCGATCGTCTTCAAACTAGCCTCAAGCCCTGCTGCGCCCACAAGGGAATTGACGACGACGTCTGCCTCGCTATTCTCGATAAGAGCGCAGATCGCCTCAGGGCCGCAACCGAAATAAGAACCCCTCTTCTCATCACAGAATGCCTCAAGTTCTCGAAACGAAGGCAGTATGGAGACATCCCTCGACCCGACGACGACATCATGCACGTTAAGCTCTCGCGCTTGCTTGAGAAGATCATCCACTCTTCTTCCTGCAGCAAGACCTACTATTTCAACACGATCGGGATGTTGTCGGGCTACATCGATCACTTGGCAGCCGATCGAGCCGGTCGACCCCAGCAACAAGACCTTTTTTGCAGGATTGCTCATAACAAGACCTTTCAGATCACCTATACAAACAATACGAACCGATCAATCCGGATCAACACGACATATCTTGAAGCAAAGACGAAACGGCCAACTATCAAAACACTCGATCAGATGAAACATCCGCCGAATACAAGCAGGATAGCCGAGGTAATCGATGCCAAGAAAAGCGAGTCGCACCTGTCAAGAAGACCGCCATGACCCGGCATGATGGTTCCAGAATCCTTGAACCCGGAATTCCTCTTTATCCTGCTCTCCGCAAGATCGCCAATAACCTCAGCGATGCCGCAGATGACGCCAAACAGGATTGCTAACGGAATAGGAATAGCGATCCCCGGAATGAACGACATAGCCAACCAAACGAGCGCTGAGCCGATAAGACCTGCAATGAAGCCCTCCCAGCTTTTCTTAGGGCTGGTCCTAGGTGCAAGTTTATGCTTTCCGAACCGACTGCCGACAAAATATGCGAAAGCATCGTTTGCCCATACGCTCAAGAACAGCAAGAACAGCACGAGCGATCCCCAAACACCGTCAACGTTCTGCCTGATCAGCACCAAGCCGCAGAGCAAAAGGCCGGTATAAGCGGCGCCAAAAAAACTGATACCAACATCGGCGATACGTGCTTTCAACCAGAAAACATACCAAACGAGAAGCGCGATAAGCTGAATGACCATAACGAGCACAGCGCCATTGAGCCCAAGAAAGTAAACCGCTGGAATATACAGAACAGCGCCGGCGATCCCGAGCATCTCATTCGGAAGCTTGGCATCAGAGCGAAGCATATAGTAGAACTCACCAGCACATATACCTGCGACGATCATAAGATAGAGAACAAAAGTGATATCTCCGCCGAACACGCAACCTATAGTAAGCAAAGTGTAGACGAGCGCTGTCCTGAAACGCACCTGCAGATCGGAGGGATTCTTAAGTTTGTTCGGTGCCTTGTTCAGAGCCGATTGCTTAAGACTTTTCGTCTTCTGCGCGCGTCGCTCCCGCTTAGCGGCCTTGATAGCCATTTCCTCAGGAGTGATATCGTAGTTCCACGGAGGACCCTCAGGGATTGACCCTCCGACAAACGTCGCCTCATCAACGCCCTCAGATGCATCATCGCCTACCTGCTCGAGATCGACCTCATTAGCAGCATCGACATCAAAGATGTCATCTTTGATGAATCCCTGCTCGTCATAAGCCTTTCTCGCACGGATCTCCTCGATAACAGCCGCACTTCGAATGCGCAGCCTCTGACGTGCAGCGATCTGCTTCTCGGTAAGAGATTCGTTGGTCTCGCGCGTCGGCATCTACACTACGCCTCCGAATCGCCTGCTTCTGCCCTGATAATCCAGAATGCAACGAAGCAACTCATACCTATCGAAATCCGGCCACAGCACATCAGTGCAGACGAATTCCGAGTAAGCGATCTGCCATAACAAAAAGTTAGACACGCGCATCTCACCCGACGTACGGATCAAAAGCTCCGGGTCGGGAATTGTGCGCGTATATAGATGTGAAGCGATATCTTCCTCAGTGATGGCGATATCCGACGAGTCCGCATCACCTAGTGAAAACTTTTCTGCGATAAGCTCATCCACTGCATGCACGATCTCAGCACGACTGCCGTAATTGACCGCGACAACGAGCGTAAGTCCTGTATTATCCTTCGTCTTGTTCCAAGCCTCGACAAAAGCATCGCGCGTCTCAAAGGGAAGTACCGACATGTCCCCGATGGTCATGACGCGGACATTCTCCTCATGAAGCTCATCGACCTCGGCTAGCATCGTCTTGGCGAAAAGATCCATCAAACCCTCGACCTCATCAGCCGGACGCTTCCAATTCTCTGTTGAAAAGGAATAGATCGTCAGATAGCGCACACCGATATCAGATGCACAACGGATCGTTTCCCTAACCGCTTCAATACCCGCCTTGTGCCCCTTGAGCCGATTGAGCATACGCTTTTTCGCCCACCTGCCGTTGCCGTCCATGATGACAGCCACATGGCGAGGGATGTTGTCTACATCCAGAGCGGAGATATCGATATCAGCGGGAATCTCCGGAAATATTTGATCCAGCGTTTTGTTCATAAGAATGGGACCATAAAAGCCATATGGAGTCGATGAAAGTTCAGGCGAAAAAGCACATCGGTGAACTTTCAGCATACAGCAAGCATTAAGCCCCTAAACCTCCATCAAGTCCTCTTCCTTCTTCTTGAGAAGCTTGTCGACCTCACCGATATACTTATCGGTGAGTTTCTGGACGGCATCCTCGGCGCGGCGCGCCTCATCCTCAGGAAGGCTGTCATTTTTCTGCGCCTTTTCCACAGCGCCGTTTGCATCGCGCCTTGCGTTACGGATAGCCACGCGCGCTTCCTCCGAATATGTACGGCACTGCTTGGCAAGCTCACGCCTGCGCTCCTCGGTAAGCGCCGGGAACGGAAGTCGGATCACAGAACCATCGTTGTTCGGCGTGACCCCAAGATCGCTTTGCTGAAGCGCCTGCTCGATAGCTTTGAGCGACGACTTGTCCCAAGGCTCGATAACGAGAAGATGCGCATCAGGTGCCTTGATGGCAGCCATCTGATTGATCGGGGTAGGTGCTCCATAATAGTCAACGCTGATCCTATCGAGAACCATCGCATTCGCCCTTCCGGTACGAACGCTCGCAAAATTATCCCCCAGCGAAGCTATGGTCTTTTCCATGCGCTCTTCGCAATCCATCAAGATCTCATCTACATCAGCCATCGTGATTCCCTTCCATAATGCTTTCAATCAAAGATCGGTCATTGCCGATCTGTCTAATCTATGGTCGTGCCGACATCCTCGCCGCGAAGCGCGCGCTGGATGTTTCCCTGCTTGGTGAGATCGAAAACGATCATCGGAACATCGTTGTCCATGCAAAGCGACGTGGCAGTGGTATCCATTACGTTGAGCCCCCTGTTCAAAACCTCCATATAGGAGATCTTATCGAAGCGCTTGGCATCGGGATTCTTTGCCGGATCGCTGTCATAGACCCCGTCGACCTTCGTTGCCTTCATCAGACAATCGACATCCAACTCGCATGCTCGAAGCGCTGCGGTTGTATCTGTAGTGAAATACGGATTGCCTGTACCGGCCGCTAGGATGACGACGCGACCCTTCTCAAGATGACGGATAGCGCGACGACGGATGTATGGCTCGCTCACTTCTTGCATATTGATAGCGCTTTGCACCCTTGAAAAGATCCCATGTCGCTCAAAGGCATCCTGAAGCGCAAGAGCATTCATAACAGTCGCAAGCATTCCGATATAGTCGGCTTGGGCGCGGTCCATGCCCTCAGCAGAACCCGCCAGACCACGGAAGATGTTACCGCCGCCAACGACGATAGCCAACTGCACACCGTCCTTCACGATCTCGGCAATCTCTTCTGCAAGATCATCGACGACTTTAGGGTCGATACCATATCCCAGATCGCCCGCCAAAGCTTCACCGGATAATTTGAGTAGCACGCGGTCGTACGAGTAGCCTTCTGCCATGAGCGATCCTCCTAAATTTGGATCCGCAAAACGATCCAACGCATCGATTCTATATTCACTGTATATCTTAACCTGAAATCATCTTAACCCGAACGCCGGCACAAAAAAAGACGAAACCCGGATAGCACCATATCAAAAGCGCTGTGCCGGGTTACGTCTTCTCAATGAGAACAAAAGACCTCATCTGCCACTGCAAGGGCTTCGGTGAGAGCACCTTCGCCCTCACCGAAGCTTATCGTCCTATCTTCCGAAAAGGTTTCCAAACGGATTCATCTGGCCATTCTGGTTCTGCTGCTGTTGTTGTTGCTGTTGCTGCTGCTGTTGTTGTTGCTCCTCAGTCGTATTCGCCGCCTGAGCCAAAGTGACGGTGACCTCTTGATCTTGTCCGTCGCGGTTGATCTTCACCGTAACGTTATCACCTGGATTCTTCGTGCGCACCTGAAGCATCAGATCGGATGCCGATGTGATGGCGGTGCCGTCAAAAGATGTAATGACATCTCCGGCTTGGATCCCCGCTTCGGCTGCTGGGCTTCCCTCGATAACGCTTGACACCAGAGCGCCGGAGTTAACGCTTAGTCCATAGCGCTGCGCAACTTGATTGTCGACCGTTGACATGTTAACGCCAAGCTGTGCATGCGTAGGCTCTTCACCAGAGATCAAGCTTTGAGCAATATTGATCGCATAGTTCACAGGGATAGCAAAACCCACACCTGCATAGTTTCCAGAGTATGACGTGATAAGAGTGTTGATACCGATCAGGTTACCGCCCGAATCCACGAGCGCACCGCCAGAGTTGCCTGGATTGATAGCTGCATCGGTTTGAATCAGATTCGGATAATAGACAGGGCTTCCACTGTTTCCGCTCATACCAAAAGGATCAGAATAGGAAGAGTTGATGATCTGAGAACGGCTGGTCGCGGACACGATACCAGTAGATACGGACTGCTCAAGACCGAACGGGCTGCCGATGGCCATGACCCACTCGCCAATGGTGATGTTGTCTGAATCGCCAATCGCGATAGGCGTGAATCCGCTGCCATCCACCTTGAGCACTGCAACATCGGAGCTCGAATCCCCTCCGACAAGCTCGGCGGAATACTCCTGTCCGTCAATGGTAAGACGATAGCTGGTTCCGCCTTCAACCACATGATAGTTGGTGATCACATAGCCATCATCAGAGATGACGATGCCTGAACCCACGCCGGACTGGACCTCGCCGCCGGACTGGTTCTGCGTTCCGCCATACAAATAGTCATAGATCGAATTGCCCGATGTCGACCCAGCGTTCGCATAAACATCGATCGACACTACAGAGGGAAGACACTTATCCGCAACGGACTCCGCAAGCGTGGCATCTTCTTTCACGGACTCGACGCTACCGTTTTGCTGAGCACCGAGAGAAACGCTCGAACCTGAGCCTTTCTGGAACAAGCCGAAAGCACTCATCACGCCAAAAGCCAAAAGGCACGCCAGAAGAGCGCCTGCAAATGCGATAAGGAAGGTCTTAGCGGACGATCCCCCGTGCTTCTTCTCAGCATGCTGAGGATTAGCTGCCACCTGCTGAGCAGCACCTGATGCCCCCGCAGCAACATGGGCTGCATTCGGTATCTGCACAGGTTCAACATGAGGCGCTGTGTAGGCAGCCTGCTGGGGCTGCGTAGGCTGCGCACCGTATGCTGCATGGTAGCTGTTGGCCCCACTCTCCGCGGAACCCTGATCCAAAGGTGTCTGGTTGTAAGGATTCTGTTCGTTCATAAAAGGTCCTATCTCTAAGTCCAACATGAGCGAACTGTATCATCGAAACATCCGATCCTTAGACATGAAAATCGGATTGTCACCGTTAGTTCAACAAAATACACCAAACGGTGTACTACCTGTAGTTTATAGAGCTCGTCTACGCGCTAGCGACAGAATAATTCGCAAGGAATTCACGGGTGCGTTCATGCTGCGGATCGTTGATCACATCTATCGCACGCCCGCTCTCAACGACAGAGCCTCCATCCATGAAGATAAGATGATCGGCCACATCGCGCGCGAAGCTCATCTCATGTGTGACGATCACCATCGTCATCTTCTCTTTGGCAAGATCGCGAATGACGCGCAACACCTCACGAGTAAGCTCTGGATCAAGTGCGCTCGTCGGCTCGTCGAAATACAGCACATCGGGACGCATCGCAAGCGAACGCGCGATCGCAACACGCTGCTGCTGGCCTCCGGAAAGCTCGCATGGCACCATATCCTCTTTGCCCTCAAGTCCCATCTTCTTTAAGATGGCGCGTCCGCGCTCATCGGCCTCGGACTTCGAAACCTTCAAAACGCTCACCAGAGGATCGCTGACATTTTTGAGCACTGTATAGTGCGGAAAAAGATTGAAATTCTGAAACACCAGTCCGAAACGCTGCTTGGCCTGTTTGATCACGCCTGAATCCCCATAGACCGCCTTGCCGTTTGCGCCCGAACTTATTACCTTGAGATCCCCATATGAAAGCTCGCCCGCATCAAGCGTCTCAAGAAGGGTCAGGCAGCGAAGCAACGTCGATTTGCCTCCGCCCGATGGTCCGATAATAGCAAGAACATCGCCCTTATCAACGTGAAGCGAGATGTCCTTCAACACCATGTTATCCCCGAAGCTCTTGCGCGCGCCTACAAGCGACACCACATGATCGCAGGATTGCGCACTCCCCTCGGTCACATCAGGGGTCGCCATCGACTCTGTGACATCAGCCATCGAATCGCTCACTTTCATCTTCAAGACCATCAGTTGTGATAATAATCGAGCTTCTTCTCAACCTTGTTCAAAACAAACTCGATAACAAGGCACACGACCCAATAGATCAGTGCCGCCAAAGCATAGGGAACCATGGATACCTCGCGCGCCGCAAGCGCCTTTGCCTGCGAAAACATCTCTGCAATGCCGAGCACAAATGCAAGCGATGTGTCCTTCACAAGCGTTATGATCTCATTTCCCATGGCAGGAAGGATGCGCTTGATGACCTGCGGAAGTATTATCTTCATGAAGGTCTGAACCCTAGTGTAGCCAAGCACGCTTGCAGCTTCGTACTGCCCTTTTGGGATGGACTGAATCCCGGAGCGGTATATCTCGCCGAAATAGGCGGCGTAGTTCAAGATGAAGCCGATATCGCAAGCCCAGAACTTCCAATCGACGCCCATGTTCAGACCGAAAAGATAGTACGGACCAAACATTATCGCCATTAGCTGAAGCATAAGAGGCGTGCCACGAAGGATGGAGATGTAGAATTTCGCGATGGTCGAGACGACCTTGAAGCGGCTCATCCTGCAAAGCGCCACGACGACACCTAATGGCAGCGCGCCTATAAGCGTTACAAAGAATATCTGAGTGGTCAGCATCAAGCCATCCATCAGCAGACCAAGCATTACTCCAAATTCCATCTTGCCTCCAATAATTTTTTAATCATATTAAAAAATTATTCTGACGTTGCGCGGCACCCCAGCGGTTCATCTTTACCCTGCTAAACCTCCTCGTGTACCCGAGTACACGTCGTCGGTTTTTCGGGCGAATCTGAACCACCGGAGCACCGCTCACTACCTCTACGGCTACCTAAGTCATTTCTTTGTTAAAGATCTTTACTTAGCATCCCTATGGCTAC
Source organism: uncultured Eggerthellaceae bacterium (assembly GCA_910588945.1). Classification (GTDB taxonomy): domain Bacteria; phylum Actinomycetota; class Coriobacteriia; order Coriobacteriales; family Eggerthellaceae; genus MGBC163016. The sequence continues at coordinate 128,048 of CAJUSF010000013.1, forward strand.
CTGAATCGTATCTTATTAAAAAGCCACGGCGTCAGGTGTCTTTGATCCATTCAGATCAAGGACAGATTAGACCAAGATCCAGTTGTTGTAATCCAGACCATACTGAGCGTACTTCTCGCAGATCTCCTTGATAGTGCCATCGTTGTACATCTCTACGAGAGTATCGTTAACGAGCTTAGCAAGGGCGTCATCGCCTTTCTTGAAGCCGACCGCATAGTGCTCAGAGCTGAGCGGCTCGCTGAGCTGCACATAGAGATCCGGGTTCGCAGCCATCTGATATGCAGCGATCGAAAGATCGCAGGCAACAGCATCAACCGTGCCGCTTTGAAGGTTCATGAATGCGTTGTTGTAATCCGCGATGGTGTCAAGACGACCGAAGGTCTGAGCGAGATCAGCCTGATCGCCCTCGAGCACATCAAGCGCAGCAGAATCGATCTGGGTGATAACAACCTTGCCTGCAAGATCCTCTGCACTGGTGATACCAGAGTCAGCCTTCACAACGATGACCTGCTCATTGAGCATGTACGGATCGCTGAAGGTGTAGTCATCCTCGCGGCCTTCCATGGTGAAACCGTTCCAAATACAGTTGATGTCACCTTGGTTGAGCAGCGCGTCTTTTGCATCCCAATCGATGGCCATTTTCTCAAGCTGCATATCGTTGCGATCCGCGACCTCCTGAGCAAGGTCGAGGTCGAATCCCGTATACTCGCCGTCCTCACCGATGAATCCATACGGCGGATAGCTGTTGTCAAATCCTACAACCAAGGTGTCCGGCAACGCAGACTGGGCATCAGATGATGCGCTTGAGCTCGATGCATTCGATGAGCCAGCGTTTGATGAGCAGCCGGTGACGAGCAGCGCGCTCATAGCGAGCGCAGCAACAGCGGCACCCACAGCGATGAACTTCTTTTTCATTAGATTCCCTCCGATAATCTTTGAGATAATACATCTTCATTTCGCTTTATCACTCTACTCTAATAAAGTGACGAAAAGAGTATAACACGACCTGATGCTAGAGGCCTCAAAGCATCAGGTCGAAATTCAACTTAAGGTTGAAAGCTTAAACGGACAGGCTTCCTCGCTCGCATCGATTCCCCCACGAATCGATGATCTTGCCATCGCGATAAACACAGATGATCTCGCAGTGGTTCGCGCATTTCCCGCATTCCACCTCGCGCGTGTTGAACTCGAAATCGGCAACAGCCTGAAAATCGAAGCTGCCGCTTGCAAAAGCACCTTCCTTCGCGCTGGCATCAGGACCCGCATCCGCGGCGAGCAAAGCCGCACCGTAGGCACCCATCAGATGCCCATCCGGATCCACCAGCACATCCATTCCAAGCAGACGCTCGAAAGCATCCACAACCCCGACGTTCTTAGAAACGCCGCCTTGGAACACCACAGGCGCAATGACCTTTTTACCCTTGCCGACATTGTTGAGATAGTTCGATGCCACCGCCTTGCAAAGGCCCGCTATGATGTCCTCTCGCCTGTATCCGACTTGGATCTTGTGAACCAGATCGGACTCCGCGAACACCGTGCATCTTGCTGCAATGTTGGCAGGCTTTTTCGAAGTGAGCGCAATCTCGCCGAACTCCTCGACCTCAACCCCTAGTCTTTTCGCCTGCGAAGAAAGAAAGCTTCCCGTGCCCGCAGCGCAAAGCGTATTCATAGCGTAGTCGATCGCTATCCCGTCCTCCACGCAGATGATCTTTGAATCCTGTCCGCCGATTTCAAGTATAGTGCGCACCTCAGGATGGAGATATGTGGTTCCAACAGCATGCGTTGTAATCTCGTTTTTCACCACACCAGCACCAAGCATCGATCCGACCAATCTGCGTGCACTGCCTGTGGTTCCAGCGCCGCGTACAGCAACATCTCCATCAAGTTGCTCAGAAAGCTCGCGCGCTACCTTCTTCGAAGCGATGACCGGATCGCCCTCGGTCCAAAGATACGATCTCGCAAGGATGTTACCATCCGTATCGATGACGACTCCCTTCGTGGATATGGAGCCGATGTCTATTCCCAAATATGCGTCTTTCACTTGCGTATCTTCTCCTTCTTCATAGCGAGCATGTCATAGAACGCCTCGAGCCTGGTCATAAGGCCTGTATCCGATGTTTCAGTGTCATAGGTCAGATACAAGATCGGCACACGGGCGTCCTCACCGATTCGGCGAAGCGTCGGGATGCAATCGATCTCAGGTGTACAGCCTGCGCACTTCGCATGGATGATTCCGTCAAACCCCGCATCAACGTATTTTTTCGCTGCTGCGATCGTGATTGTCGAGGTGGGGCCCATGTCGTAGCGAACATAATCGCTGACACCACGCCGTAGATTCGGCTCGTTGTAGTGCGTGTATCGGTTGGAGAAGTTGATCATCCTGTGCACTTCGACGCCCATGTCGATCAGCTTCTCATCTAGATCCAAATTGGAATCCCCGTCGATCGCCGTATATATCTCGCCAACGATGCCGATACGGATCGGATCTTTCGGCCTGTTAGACTCGATCGCACGCATGCGCTCCATCCCGCGCGAGTACGCCTCGTCGATATCGTGCTTTGTCTCGCACGCACGCATATCATCCATAAGAGCATCCCATGCGGCCCTGAATTCACCGCGCTTCACCTCGAAGGCAGCATTGGCCATATAGAAATCACGCGCTTGGTCGAGCTTTGTCAACATATGCCCGCACGCGAGCAACTGCTTCACGCCGTGAGCGATTCCGATATCGGGATTCACCGTCTTGAGAACTTCTTTGCCCCAGCCGAAATAACCTTGCTCGATGCCGTGAGAGAAGTTGAGCATCGTAAAGTTATAGCCCATATCGCGCAGTATCGATTCCTGCGCCTCGCCGTAATAGCCAAGCCTGCAAGGACCTCCGACCTGAACAAGGATATCCGCACCGAGCTCAAGCGCTTCTATCCAATCACCCATCATGTGCTTGAACGGAGTGCATACATCATCTGCAGAATTCTGGATACCAAGCTCCATCGTGCGCTTTGTCGAAGGCGGCAGCGCCAGATACTCGCAGTCAAGCACCTGTTCCACGAAGAACTTGAAAGCCGGATCGTAGTAGGCATACCGGAAAACCGACACCCGATGTGTTTTGTGTCGATCGCGTTTGAATTTCTTGAGAAGAGCAGGACCAGGAATATGATGACGCTTCGAGCTGCGCTCGAATACCACCTTAGAGCGGATCTGCTCGCTTGTTATATCGTTTACATCATCTTGCATTGAGATATCCTCCTGAACCTTGATATCGCAATATGTCAATAAAACTCTCGATGCGCGTCTGAACTCCAGCGCTGCCGCTTTGCGCATCGATCATCAGATTCAAGATCGGGATCCCGCGGATGCTTCGCATCACAGCGTAATCAAACATCGAATCAGGTCCACACGGGAAAGCCGAGATCAAAACGATGCCGTCTATTCGATCCTTATTCATGAGAATTGAGCCCGCAAGCTCACGATTTATTATCCACGGAAGGGTTTCCGAGAAATCGAAGCTTGCCTGATACGCCTTTGCGTGATCGCTCTCATCAGCGTAGATAACCACCGCGTCCATATCCTCGATGGCCGACACAATATCGCCCGCTATAAACGGATCATGCGATATATAAGGATGCGCTACAACAAGGATCGCAAGCGGCGCGCTGATCTTTCCGCTTGCATCTTTTGCTGCCACGCGCTTGTACTCCTCAAGCAGTTTGAAGGTCTTCGCCTGCGAGGCAACCTTGGCCTTATCATGTGCCTCTTGCGAGCGCATCGCCGCCTTCCAAGCGCGTTTGGCCTGCTTTGATGACGCACCCAGCTCGGATGCCATCTTGAGATAAGCCTCGCGCATGGCCTTGCCATCGATGGGGCTATCCACCACAAGGCTCACCACATCAAGGTCGCGCGAGAATGTGCTCATCACAAGATCGGGAAGCGATTGGTATTTCGTGCAGAAGCCCGCACGCACATCGACGCTCGCATAGCTCGGGACAAAGATCGCATCGCATTTGCCGATAAGGCTTGCGACGTGACCCATGAAGACCTTCGACGCAAGGCAGCACTCATCCACAGAAGCGCGCTCGCCCTCATCGAAGATGCCCTTGTCGGTATCATCGCTTACAATGACATCTAGCCCGAGTCTGTCGAAAAACGTCGTCCATAGGATGCCGTAGCGATGGTAGAGCAACGCTTTCGGGATCCCTATCGACGAGATCCTGTTTAAAGTTTGTTTCAGCATATCGAACTTTCGATCCGGATTCGGTTTCTGATCTAGTTTACTAAAACGTTTCGAAAAACGTTCGCGAAAGGACCTTCGAATGCCCAAACGCAAGAATTCGCTGCTGCTCTTCTCGAAGCTGCCCGAGGCTGGTCTTGTAAAAACGCGGCTGACCACGCTGAAAGACGGCATGTTCGATCCCGAGGTTGCAAGCGTGCTCTACCATTGCATGTTCTTTGACGTGGTCGAGATATGCATGGCGGCGCTTGCGAAGCTGGAGGCGAAAAGCGATGAGGATACTTATGAGCTTGTAATCTCGGTGGCGCCGAAGAGCAATCTCGAGAAGATGGAGCGGCTTTTCAGCGATGCTGGGACTTGGCCGCGCGATATCACCTTCATCGCCGATGAAGGCGCGAGCTTCGACGAACACTACAACGACGCGTTCGCCCAGACATGGCGCTCCGGTGCAGATTGCATACTTTCGATGGGATGCGACATGCCCGCGCTCACCGAAGATGATGTCATTCGCGGATTCGATGCGCTTCATGAGCTTTGCGAGATCGACGGCGGTGGCATCGTGCTCGCACCCGACCAAGAGATGGGTGTGAGCATCATAGGTTGGACCAAGGCCACCGTCTTCGACCACACAGGCGTCTTCTACAACCAAGACGGGCTCACCGTTCTCCCCGCATACATACAAAAAGCGCGCGCCTTGTCTCTTCCGGCGATCTGGCTTCCGCCTGTTGCCGATGTCGATACCATGGCAGACCTTATGCATAATGTCACACTCGTAGAGGCTCTCAACTATTGCGAGCCTCTACGCGCGAGAACTGCTCCTTACAGGACCCAACGCGCGCTCGAGCAGATGGGGATCACCGATATCCGCGTTGCACCGAACGACCTTATGGACCCACGCGGCAATATAGATAAATAGGTGCACCTCATTCAGGTGATAGAATAGATACCGTCGAGAACCATCCGCGCATCTTCACGCGGTAGATCATGTCATAAGGAGCATAAGTGGGCGCAGTCATCATCGGATGTGGAAAATCAACCCCGAATCTGGAAATCGAGAACGACGACCTCAAGGCGTTGGTCGATACGAACGATGAATGGATCCGCACGCGAACAGGCATCGGATCTAGGCATATCTCGGTCGATGAGACCACAGAGGCGCTCGCATATGCCGCTAGTGCAGCCGCACTTGGAATGAGCGCGTCGAAACACTCTGATATCGCCTCGATCTCTTATTGCGCAGAGCCCATCGATCCTGAAAGCATCGATCTGGTGATCTTTCCCACCATCACACCGGATTCCATCGTCCCTTCGGCCGCGGCGGCGCTGAAGAAGGATATGAGGCTTCAAAACGCCATCGCTTTCGATATAAATGCCGCATGCACGGGATTTATCTACGGAATCAGCGTGGCGGAATCGATGATGGCAGCGAGCAATCTTGCTGCAGCTCAAAACGGATGTAAGCGTTCGAAGATCAAGCGCGCGCTTATCGTGTGCTCTGAGAGGCTCTCGCGCCTTACTGATTGGAACGAGCGCGGAACCTGTGTTCTGTTCGGTGATGGCGCTGGAGCTGCGGTGCTCGAATGGCGCGATGACGAGCCGGGCATCATCGCCACATACATGCGAAACGATGATGACGACACAAACGCACTCACATGTCCGAACAACTTTACCGCACCGCAACCCTTCACTAAAGACGGAATCGATGCGAGCGCATCGGATGTCGATGAGGCTGCAGATGAAGTGGATGCATTCTTCGACCTTGTTGATGCCATTGGCTCATCAAGCGACAGACAGGTGATCCGCATGGACGGACAAGCTGTATTCAAGTTCGCTGGCAAAGCAATGGCATCTTGCGTCGAGCACGTCGTTGAGCAAGCCGGACTCGCGCTTGATGACATCAAGCTAATCGTGCCGCATCAGGCCAACGAGCGTATCATCCGCTTCGCGGCAAAAAGACTCTCTATGGATATCGAGGCATTCCAACTATCGATCGAAGACACTGGAAACACCAGTTCATCAGGTGTCCCCATGGCGCTCACCGACGCTCTTGCCCAAGGAAAGCTCGAGCGTGGCGACAAGGTGGTACTTGTCGCATTCGGCGGCGGCCTGACATCAGGCGCCGTGCTTCTCGAGATCTGATAAGAAAACCACCCGATCAAAGACACAAAAGGAAATACTATATGACGACTTTCTCCGAATTGGGGCTTTCAAAAGATGCGCTTATCGCAGTGGAAAAGCTCGACTACACAGAGGCGACGCCTGTTCAGCAAAAAGCGATCCCTGAGATCCTTGCCGGAGCTGATGTGATCGCAGCAGCCAATACCGGCACCGGAAAAACCGCGGCATTCCTGCTTCCCACAATATCGAAGCTTGAAAAGGTGAAGCGCGGACGACGTGCGCCCAGAATACTGGTCATCACGCCGACGCGCGAACTTGCGCAACAGATCGCGTTTTCAAGCTACAAGATCTGCCGCGCATGCAAGCAATACACCACCGTCATCTATGGCGGCGCTCCCTATAACAAGCAGATCTGCGAGCTTCGCGAAGGTACCGATGTTTTAATCGCCACTCCCGGACGTCTAGTCGATCTGATGGATCGCCGTGCGGTCAATCTCTCCAAGATCGAGGTACTCATTCTTGATGAAGCCGATCGCATGCTTGATATGGGCTTTCTTCCCGATATCACCAAGATCATCGATGCGATACCCGAAAAGCGCCAAACGCTTCTCTTTTCGGCGACCATCGATGAGTCGATAACAAATAATTTAGGTTCGCTTCTTGTAGATCCGAAGATCATACAGATCGCACAAAAAGGCGAGACTGCTAAAGATGTCGAACAATACATCATCCCTGTAGCAAATAAGGAAAAGCCTGAACTGCTGAAATCTTTGCTTGATGAAAAGGGTCATGACAAAGTTGTTGTTTTCGCCCGTACAAAAGCACGCGCTGAAGACGTATGCAAAATGCTTAAGGATGCCGACTTCAACGCTATAAGCATACATTCGGATAAATCGCAAAGAGAGCGCAAGGATGCTCTGAACGCTTTTCGCAAAGGGCACTGCGGCATCATCGTTGCCACCGATGTACTCGCGCGCGGCATTGATGTTCCCCTCGTTGATTATGTGGTGAACTACGATCTGCCAGACATGCCAGAAGACTATATCCATCGCATCGGACGCACTGGACGCGCAGGAGAGCGAGGATTCGCCGTTTCATTTGCCAGTCCGAACTCGACAAAGGTGCTCGCTAGTATCGAAGCGCTTCTCAATAAGACAATCCCCACCATGACACTTGAGACCTACGATATAGACGAACGACTCCTAAAGCGTTCGAAAAGCAATAAAGCGCAGGCACGCTCGAACGAACGCGCGCGCAAACACCGCAACTCGAAATACGACTACACCGGTTGGGGCGATCTTAGGCGCGGGGCGAAAAAGCTCAAGGATATGAACGCACAGGAGAGAGAGGCTGCTGAAAAGCAGAAGACTAAACGAGCAAAAAAGGCCTCTCAGGCAAAGCGCAAAGGCCACACGGATGACGAAGAGCTCCTAACAAAAGGTGACACCAGACGTGGATCAAACCGTCCTGGTATGAAAAGCAGCGCTCTTCGCAACCCGAAGAAGGGAAGCGGAAAGTCAGGTCGCAACGCTTCAATGAGAGGGTCTCACAAAAAGAACAGCAACGCGGGCAACAAACAGGATGGGCGAGGTGAGCGCGGCTCCGGTAAGCGCTCGGGCAACTATAAGGGCGCCCAACAAGGTGGCGCGGGCGATAGACACAAAGGTCGCCGCGGTGCAGCCCGTATGAAGTAGCCAGCGCGATGGTATTAGGCGGTGCTTTCGTTAATAGGCTGTCATACATCTCACGATCTTAAAAGGCGCTTACTAGGAGCGCCTTTTTTCATGCTTTGAGAGACCTACAGGGCTTTCGAAGATGCGAAGTTCTGCGGGTTAAAGGCTTGCTCTTAACGACAGCTCGACGTCATCCATATAACGTACTAGAGCTCATCGACTGATGACTTCCAACTGACAACTGCCAGCTGAAGAGCGCCGGCTGTCGGTGCCCAACATCAATGTTCAGATAGAAAAATGTCCGGGAGCGTTGCCCCCGGACGCAGATGTAGTGCTTTGTTTTAGCGCAAACCCTAAACGACACCTTCGGCCATCATGGCATCGGCAACCTTCTCGAAGCCGGCGATGTTGGCGCCCATAACATAGTCACCCTCATGTCCATAGCGCTTCGCAGCATCGTCGATCGCGTGGAAGATGTTGATCATGATACCCTTGAGCTTCTCGTCGACCTCCTCGAATGACCAAGACAAACGCTCGGAATTCTGCGACATCTCAAGTCCTGAAGTGGCAACACCGCCTGCATTTGCAGCCTTGCCCGGAATGAAGCAGACACCGTGATCCTGAAGATATTCAGTAGCCTCGATGGTTGTCGGCATATTAGCACCCTCGGCGAGCAGCTTGCAGCCGCCCTTTACGAGATCCTCAGCATCATCGATGAACACCTCGTTTTGCGTGGCGCACGGGAGCGCAATATCGCACTGGATGCTCCAAACACCCCTACCCTCATGATATTCAACGCCCTCGCGACGCGCCGCATATTCCGAGATGCGTCCGCGCTCGACCTCTTTGATCTGCTTGACAAGATCGACATCGATACCGTTGGGATCATGGATCCAACCGGTGGAATCGGAGAGCGTAACGACCGTTGCACCGAGCTGCTGTGCCTTCTGCGTCGCATAGATCGCAACATTGCCCGAACCGGAGATGCAGACCGTCTTGCCCTCGAAGCTGTCGCCCTTCGACTTCAGGTACTCCTGTGCGATATAGACAAGTCCATAACCTGTGGCCTCGGTGCGTGCGAGCGAGCCGCCGAAAGAGAGACCCTTTCCTGTGAGAACACCCTCAAAGACATCCTTGATGCGCTTGTACTGACCAAACATGAAACCGATCTCACGACCGCCGACGCCGATATCACCCGCAGGAACATCGGTGTCCGCACCGATATAGCGCTGAAGCTCGGTCATGAATGACTGGCAAAACCTCATGACCTCCATATCGGATTTGCCTTTCGGATCAAAATCGCATCCGCCCTTGCCGCCACCCATAGGAAGCGTCGTGAGCGAATTCTTGAAGATCTGCTCGAATCCGAGGAACTTGATGATTCCAAGATTTACTGACGGATGAAAACGAAGGCCGCCCTTGTAAGGCCCTATAGCGCTATTGAACTGAACGCGGAAAGCACGGTTTACCTGCACGTTTCCGTTGTCGTCCACCCACGGCACACGGAAGATAACAACGCGCTCCGGCTCTACGATGCGCTCGAGAAGGCCCGCCTTCTCATATTCCGGATGAGCCTCAACTACCGGCTCGAGGGATTGCATGACCTCAGTCACAGCTTGGATGAATTCGGGCTGCTCGGGATTCTTCTGTCGAACCAGCTCGATGATTCGCTCAGTGTATTTCACCTGAAACCTCCTAATGGCTTTGCGAGATTTATCGCAACTTACGCTTAGAAGATTATATGGATGCGTCGCAATGATCCCCTTCGATTTAATGATCTTGAAACATTACGTAACCTTGAGCGGATCATTGCGCCTGACAAAGGGAAAACAGAGCGCATCGCATATATCTCAAACTCAATAAACCGATTGGGTCTAGCGCTTAGCGCTTCGCCTACCAGGATTCAAATGCGGTGTGTAACTAGAGAACCTCGATCACACGCGATGAGGGGATATCATTCGATGAGAGGATCACAAGTCCCACATCTCCGCGCTCAGGAGCCTGCACGACAAACGTATCGCCGCCAACCTTCGATCGGTAGAACTGAGACTGCTGCTCGATCGGGGTGGTAAGGATGACGAAATCGATAGCATCATAGTCCGATATCAATGCAAGCCTCGGTGTTATGCAGACGACGACATTGGCCCCCTGATCGGCCATATCCTGCTCAATCGCAGACATTTCCTGCTTACCTTTGTAGCTCTCGATCGAGAATACGCCGATCTTTTTCGAGCCACTGGATAGGACCATAGGATCGTTATAATGCTCAAGATCAAAAAGGTTGAGCGATATAACGCTTGCGCCCTTTCGCTCATATAGATCGCTCACATCGGAGACGAATACGCCATCGTATTCGGCGTTGATGGCGCGAGGATACATCGCAAGGATACGAAGGCCGACGCTGTGCGCTGGATCGAGTAGCGCATTCGGACTTTGAGAGGCTATATCCGAGCCCGATGAAACACCATCACCTCTCAGCACGGAATCATCTTGGATAAGTCCGTCTTTAGTCTCCAAAAGCGCTTCGGCTTGTATGCCCTGCCCCTGAGAGATCTCCTCAACTGGACCGTTATCAGGATCAGTGATAGAGCGCTCCTCCGATGAGCTCGGAGTTTGTCCGTCCAATGCACTTGACGCAGCCGCACCCGAACTTGAATTCAAAGCGCGCGTTTTGGAGTCGTCGTCAGCATCGATATCGGGCTCGACAACACCGTTGAAAAGGATGACTGAGTATCCGTCCATCTCGCCTACTGTGTCGTCAACGAATGTGGCCGCTATCGTCCAAGAGCGTCCTGTTGAGAAATACCCTATCAACACGACGCTCGCCACGACGACGAGCATCGCGAAGACTATGAGTGCGATCTTTTCTCTAAAGGTCTTATCCATGCACCTAATTATATATGCATGGATAAGATTCAGTCGCTCTCTTTGATATCGTCAACAAAAGCGCGAGCATCCTCAAGCACACGTTTGACGAATTGCCCCGTGAAACTACCTTCGACCTCAGCAACCTGTTCAGGTGTTCCCGTGGCGATGATATTGCCTCCCTTATCCCCTCCTTCAGGGCCAAGATCGATTATATGGTCAGCGCACTTGATGACATCGAGATTGTGCTCGATCACAAGAACTGTATTTCCAGCATCCACCAATCGCTGCAAAACCTCTAGAAGCTGACGCACATCCTCGAAGTGAAGACCGGTGGTCGGCTCGTCTAAGATATAAAATGTCTTGCCTGTCGAGCGCTTCTGTAGCTCGCTCGAGAGCTTAACACGCTGCGCTTCTCCGCCGGACAAAGTGGTCGCGGGCTGTCCAAGGCGGATATATCCGAGTCCGACATCGTAAAGCGTCTGCAGCTTGCGCTTGATGCCGGGAATGTTCTCAAAGAACGCGAGCGCGTCTTCGACCGTCATGTCAAGAACCTCAGCGATGTTCTTGCCACGGTATGTTACCTGCAAGGTCTCGCGGTTGTATCTGGTGCCGTTACATACCTCGCAAGGAACATAGATATCCGGAAGAAAGTGCATTTCGATCTTGAGCTGACCGTCACCTTTGCACGCCTCACATCTGCCTCCGTTCACATTGAAAGAGAAACGTCCGGGAGAGTATCCTCTGGCCTTGGCCTCAGCAGTTGATGCGAACAGCGCCCTTATATCGTCCCAAAGACCTATATAGGTGGCAGGATTCGATCTCGGAGTGCGACCAATGGGGCTCTGATCGATATTGATCACTTTATCGAGGCTATCGATACCGCTGATCTTGCGATAGGTCCCCGTTCGCTTATGCGCATGATTGAGTCTATTGACAAGAGCTGGCGCAAGCGTATCTGTAATAAGCGAGCTCTTCCCTGAACCTGAGACGCCTGTGACAACCGTGAGCGTACCGATAGGCACCTCGAGCGTGACGTTGTTCAGATTGTTCTCTTTGGCGCCTGTAAGCTTAAGCTTTCCCCTTCTGGGCGCTCGACGTTTCTCCGGAAGGACGATCCGGCGCTTTCCGCAAAGATATTCGCCCGTCATAGACCCCGGTGTTCTCATCACTTCTTCAGGCGTTCCGATAGCCGTGATCGATCCACCGTGCTCGCCTGCACCCGGCCCCATATCGACTACGAAATCCGCGCTGCGGATCGTGTCCTCATCATGCTCGACGACGATGACGGTATTTCCCAGATCGCGAAGCTGCTCTAGCGTGGCGATCAAACGCTCATTGTCTCTTTGATGAAGACCGATCGACGGCTCATCAAGTATATAAAGCACACCCATAAGGCCTGCCCCAATCTGGGTAGCAAGCCTGATGCGCTGCGCTTCGCCACCTGATAGCGTAGCTGTTGCGCGCTCGAGCGTAAGATAATCGAGTCCGACGTTAACAAGGAATCGCAGGCGAGCGATGATCTCTTTCACGATCGGACCTGCTATGTATTCATCCTGCCCATCAAAGTTCAACGACTCAAAAAACGCAAGCGAATCGGCGGCGGACAGCTCGGTCACCCCATGGATGGATCGATCGTTGATAGTGACCGCCAGTATCTCAGGCTTAAGACGCCTTCCACCGCATGTCTTGCAGGCAACGGTGGAGAAATACGATTGCAGACGCTCACGCTTGGCATCTGTATCAGCTTCGGAGAACTTGCGTTTTACAGCCTCGATGACGCCTTCCCATTCGATATACCAATAGGTCTCGCGGCCATCTACTGTTATGTAGTCGATGCGGACCTTCTCGCTCCCAAGCCCATTCATCACAGCTTTTTTTGTCTTGCTCGACAGTTCCTCCCATGGCGTGTTCTCGCTCTCACCCATATGGCGGACGACCGCTTTGAGAACTTGAGGGTAATAGTTGCCCTTCTTGAACGGCTCAATGACCCCCTCTTCGATCGAAAGCGAAGGGTCGAGCACCAAAAGCGATTCGTCCACCTCATCTCGGCTTCCGATTCCGAAACAATCCGGACACGACCCATAAGGCGCATTGAACGAGAAGTCCCTAGGCTGCAACTCATCCATAGAAAAGCCGTGATCAGGACATGCTAGAGCCAGTGAGAAGATGTGCTCGTTCTCTGCCATGGCGCCCTTCGCGCCTGACGACACACCATCGCGCCCTGCCGCCTCAACGCCATCCGATCCCTCATCAACCGCTCGATCCGCATCGATGATCTGAACAAGAACGCGTCCATCTGCGAGCTTCGTTGCCGTCTCGACTGCCTCGGCGATCCTGCTCGTTGCCGAGCCTTTCAGCGAAACACGATCGACAACCACCTCTATAAAGTGCTTGATCTTCTTATTGAGCGTTATCGGCTCGCCTTCCAACCGCACTATCTCGCCATTTATGCGAACACGCGAGAAACCCTCCTTCTGAAGATCGGAAAAGAGCTTTGTGAACTCGCCTTTTCGCCCTGTGACAACAGGTGCCATTATGATGGCGCGGGTCTTATCGTCTTTTGCGAGTTTCAATATCTCATCCGTGACCTGATCGGTCGTCTGTTTCTTGATCTCTCGTCCACAAATAGGACAGTGTGGAATACCAACCCTTGCGAACAAAAGGCGCAGATAATCATAGATCTCGGTCGTGGTGCCGACCGTCGACCTCGGATTCCGCGATGTGGTCTTCTGATCGATAGACACAGCTGGCGAAAGCCCATCGATAGAATCTAGGTCGGGCTTGCTCATCTGGCCTAAGAACATCCTTGCATAACTCGAGAGGCTCTCGACATACCGCCTCTGACCTTCGGCATACATCGTGTCAAAAGCAAGGCTGGATTTTCCCGATCCAGACAGACCTGTTATAACAACAAGCTTATCGCGTGGGATTGCGAGGTCGATATTCTTAAGATTATGCTCACGCGCGCCTTTTATGACTATTTCTTTTTGACTCATATTTACTTTTCTTCTTCCTGATGCATCTTACAGGCATCCGACCCAAGCAAAAGGAGGCTGCAAAACGGGTCGGATCGATGTTTTGGTTCATTCTAATACAGAATCATGAAGAAATTATCGAGGCGAACAAATGTTTTATAATTTTTTCGCTTATCGCTGACGAAGTGCAGAAAAAATCACCGCTTCATCAACATTGATGCGTATGAAAGAGCCGTGTTGTTGCCGCTATCCGCGTGGATGAGCCTGCGAATGGATCGCTTTCAGTCGTTCGGGAGAGACATGAGTGTAGATCTGCGTGGTGGACAGGCTTGCGTGACCGAGCATCTCCTGAACACTGCGCAGATCTGCGCCGCCAGCAAGAATGTCGCTCGCAAACGTATGCCTCATCGCATGCGGAGACAGTGTGGGGTCAAGCCCCGCCGCTAGAAGCGTTTTCTTGAACATGCGCCTGATGGCCTGATCACTGAACTGGCCACCTCTGCTCGAAACGAAAAAAAACTCCGAAGTCTTTCCCGCGAGAAGCTCATCGCGGGAATGATCACGATACTCCCTCAAAGATTCCACCGCAAGATCATGGATCGGGATTATGCGCTCCTTCGAGCCTTTGCCAAATACCTTTACAAGCTGGGAGGAAAGATCCACATCACAAAGCTTCAAGTTCGCAACCTCCAAAATGCGCGCACCACACGCATACATCAGCTCAAGGACAGCCTGATCGCGAACGTCCTCACACGTGCGCTCCACCTGCTCTCCATCAGCATCGATACCCGAATGCACGAGAAGAAAAGCCCTCATGTCATTATTTCTGATCACCTTCGGAAGCGATGAGGCGCTCTTTGGACCAGACATCGCGCTCACAGGATCCACATCGATGATGCCTGAAACATTGAGCCACGAGAAGAAACCTTTCAAGGCAGAAAGATGCCTATTTATTGTGCGTTTAGAATACCGTGCCGCATCCATCTCGCCAAGATACCTGCGAAACTGCCTATGCGTGATATGAAACGGATCGAGCTCTTTTCGCTTGGCCCACCTTAGATAATCGCTCACATCGTTTCGATAGTTGCGAACGGTGTGCGCAGAAAGATTCCGCTCAAAGGACAGCGACTCCAAATATGCCACAAGTTCGTCTTCGCCTACAAGCTGCTCATCTTCATCATACTTACCGCAGTCTGATTCGACTCCCGCATCCGATATCATGGTGTATCCTTGCAAGGATGAAGCCCGGCCTCTTTGAGCTTAGCAACATAGGCCGCTAGAGCCTCGGCGCCGCGCTGCTGATACTTCGCATATCTGAGCTGCTTTTTCTTGATACTCTCTTCAAGCGGAGCGATGATCCCGAAATTCACATGCATCGGCTGATAGTCGATCGTATCTTTGCTTGTCGCATAATCGAGAAGCGCGCCGAAGACGGTCTCTTTCGGCGGGGTGAAATCCCCCTTCGATTCCAACATCGCAGCAACATTTATGGCAACGTGAAGTCCGGAGCGAATAGCTTCGCAATAACCTTCGGTTCCCGCAAGCTGGCCAGCCACAAATATCGGGGTGCCAAGAGCGCGCGCTCCATCGGTGGTCAACCGGCATGTCGAGTCAAGCACCCGCGGGGCATCGATAAAGGTATTGCGATGCATGACCCCATACCTTGCGAACTCCGCTTTTTCAAGACCGGGAATCATCCGGAACACCCGCTTCTGCTCGCCGAATGTAAGATTCGTCTGAAATCCCACCAAGTTGTAACTCTGACCAGAAGCATCTTCGCGACGCAACTGAAGCGCAGCCCATGGACGCCTGCCTGTGCTCGGATCGGTGAGCCCCACAGGCTTCATCGTTCCGAACCGCGGCGCATCGATCCCCTTACGTGCGATCTCCTCGATCGGTTGGCACGCTTGGAAAAGATCCTTCGTCTCAAAATCCTTGACTATGACACGCTTGGCAACAACAAGCTCGGCGATAAAAGCCTCATATTCCTCTTTCGTAAACGGCGCATTGAGGTAATCACCCTCTACACCCTCCTCATACCTGCTCTGGCGAAACACCTTGTCCATATCGATGGAGTCCGCCATGACGATCGGTGCTGCGGCATCGTAGAAGGAAAGCTCGTCAAGTCCGATCAGGTCGGTAAGCTGCGCTGCGAGATCATCAGATGTCAGAGGACCCGTTGCCAAGATGACCGCATCAAATTCAGCTGCAAGCGGCGACAGATCGACGACCTCTCCCCTGCGTACATCGATCAGGCTATCACTCTCAACAAGACGCGTGACCTCATTTGAAAACAGCTCGCGATCAACAGCGAGAGCACCGCCTGCCGCAACTCTGTTGTCAAGCGCTACGCGATATACCGATGAACCCAAAGCATCAAGCTCCGCCTTGATCATTCCGGCCGCACTGTCAGGCTTTGTGCTCTTGAGCGAATTCGAACACACAAGTTCAGCCAGATCGCCCGTATGATGCACGTCGGTTCTTTTCGCAGGGCGCATCTCATACAAGACGCAACCTATCCCCAGTCGCGACAGCGTCAACGCCGCCTCGGCTCCGGCAAGGCCACCGCCGATGACGCATGCTCTTTTCTTCGATTCGTTTTCCATGCCGCCTAGCTTACCACGAACCTCTCAACCCGACGACTTCAGGCGATGACATAGGCACTTTAATGCCACCCTTTCCGGTCACGGCGCGCTAGCCAAAAGTCCATTACACCTAACACATCACCATCCTATTTAAGCGCCTTGCACCTTCGGCCCATAGGATCCATCGGGATATCTTGCGATAAGGCCGCTTTTCTCCATCTTGGCAAGTTGCACCATCAACCACGTGAGCGCATCAGCCTTCCCGCAAAGCCCAGCAGAAAGGAGGCTCAACTCCTCCGCGCACATCGGCTGCGCCGCGATCGCCTGATAGAGCTCTTTACATCCGGCATCCATCTCATCGATCGCACGCTGACGCATATCCTCCATCTTCATCTGACCAAAAACGCTGAACAATACATCTGAGAATGAATCGTCATCAACGATAGGAGTGGCTCCTTGATATATCAGCCTGTTGGCCCCGCGCGACTGCTTCGATGTGATCGATCCGGGGATCACGAGCACATCCCGATTCGCTGCAATAGCCTCATCAGCCGTTGAGAACGTACCGGAAGGAAGACCCGCCTCCACGATCAGTGTCGCTTTAGCCAGACCTGCGATCAGCCTGTTGCGCTCACGAAACGTATAAGGTAGCGGCTTAAATCCGAATTCGTTCTCAGAGACCACCGCACCTCCGCTATCCACAATATCCTGAAACAACGAGAAGTTCTCCGGAGGATACACCTCATCGCACCCTCCACCTAGAAAGGCTACCGTCTTTCCGCCTTTTGATATCGCGGCTCTATGGGACGCCGAATCACATCCTCTGGCCCCGCCAGAGATTATCACGATGCTGCGCTCAGCGGCTAAAGCCGCGAAACGCTCGGCGCAACTGATGCCGTATGGCGTGGCTCGTCTGGCACCGATTATCGCAAGCCCTTCTTGCAAGGAATACGGATCTCCTATGCCAAAGAGTCGCTTTGGCGGGTTTCTCGCATGAAGCAGGGCATCGGGATAGGACTCATCGTCCTTTTCAAGGATGAACCTATCGCCTCTAAGGATCTTAGCCATGACGTCACCTCGCATCCCTCATCCGCAGCCCTAGCGCCTCGGCGATATGCTCACATGTCACATCATCGCTCTCTTCCATATCAGCGATAGTACGGCTGACTTTCAGCGTGTTTATAAGACCACGCCCCGACATGGAGCAACTCTGCGCCATATCGGCAATAAAATCATGCGCTTCTCGACTCAGATCGCAAGCATCGATAATTCGCTTCGGAGAGAGCTTCGTGCTCGCAAGCCTTGCTATATCATCAGAAAACCCTCGGCTTTGAGCCTCCTTGGCCTGCCTCCACTCAGCGAACTCTCGCGCCTTTATAACACCTTGTCTCAAGCTGGCAGAATCCTTCCCCTTACCGGAGTCGAGAACATATCTGGTGGAAAGCCTTTTCACATTGAGCTGAATATCGATCCTGTCTATCAAAGGACCGCCCACCTTTCCCTGATAGCGGCTTATCTGATGCCCTGTACATCCACACTCATGCTCCTCGTCTCCGAAATACCCACAAGGACAGGGGTTGGATGCCGCGATCAATGTGAAATCGGCGGGAAAGTGAATGTTGCCCTCTGCGCGTGTTATGTTCACGAATCCGCATTCCATAGGCTGCCTCAACCCTTGAAGGCTCGATGCCTTGAACTCGGAAAGTTCATCTAAGAACAGCACGCCTCGATGAGCGAGCGACACCTCACCCGGTCGTATCGGAGAGCCTCCACCTAAAAGACCTGCCGATGATATCGTGTGATGCGGCTGCCTGAACGGGCGATCCCCTGCAAGTATCTGTTCCACATCCTCACCCGCAACCGAATGCACGACAGCAGCCTCCAACATCTCTTCCTGATCTAGCGGCGGCAGAATGGATGACATCCTTGAAGCGAGCATTGTCTTTCCCGAGCCGGGCGGACCCATCATAAGCACGCCATGTTTGCCTGCAGCCGCTATTTGGAGCGCGCGCTTGGCGACCTCATGGCCGGCTATGTCTCTGAAATCTGGAGCGGAAGAAGTTCGCTCGTCTTTCGTGTCTAGATGGGATCGCACTACATCCTCGAAGGGCTCTTCCAGGTGCAATTTGATAAGGGATGCTAGGCGAAGTTGCACCAAGCCATCTATCGGCACGTACTGATCGCCCGAACTTACCAGATCCAGCCCCATTCGCTTGGCGCATATCCCAAAGGCTAATGTACCTACCGTCGGCCTTACCGGACCCTCCAACGACAATTCGCCCACAAGCATCCGATTCTTTATGTGATCGGGATTGACCTGCTGGGTAGCTACCAGAAGCCCCATGGCTATCGGAAGGTCGAAGGCGGTCCCTGATTTCCTGAGACTTCCGGGAGCCAGATTTATCGTGATTTTTTCTCCCGGCATCGTGAAGCCCGCGGCCTGTATGGCCGACCTCACACGCTCTTTTGCCTCTTGGACCGCCGTGTCTGCCATCCCGACTATCGACATATGAGGCAGACCGCTTGATATGACGACTTCTACCGTCACAGGTATTGCCTCGACCCCATGCAGCGTCGCTCCTATCACCGAACATTGCGACCTCATTTCATTCCACCGAGAACGCGTTGATGTGATGACGGATGAGCGCGCGATCCGAAGACACCACGACGATGGCCACGACATCGAAGCGCACCGCGATATCAGCCACCTCGTGATCTTGAATATAGGCAAGCGCGATCTTCTCATACCTCTCACGTTTGGACTTCGTTACAGCCTCGGAGGGAAACCCTTTATCGCAGTTGCTCCTTGTCTTCACCTCGACGAAAACGAGCGAGTCTCCATCGCGTGCGACGATATCGGCCTCGCCCGCAAAGCACTTCCAGTTCCTGTTGACGATCTCATATCCCCGCCTGTCCAAGAATCGTGCTGCTGCATCTTCGCCTCTGCGCCCCAGATCGATGTTTTCTGCAGCCCTCTTGCTCTTGTCAGCGCCTCTCTTTCTTGTCGGAACCTGCTTCACAGGAACCCTCACAGGAGATCTTTTCTCCAATTCAGCTACTACCATTGTTTCCTCCTTGATTCGACTTCAATAAACAATGTAGTGCTGCAATCTGACAGAAATATCGCAAGAACCTTGCATTTACCATGATGCGAATCTTGCATGGATACAACATGAGAACTGATAAAACCTTGCATATACCTTGCATCGATTTGACACGAATCTGTGATAAACCTTGCAAAATGTCGATGCAAACCTTCCATCGATGGAGCATAAATCTCGCACGAATTTTGCAAGCCAGATGAAGACACATGGACTAGACTAGGAAAACCGTAGAAACACCCATCATTCCTAGTACATAAAAAAGCACCCCATACAGGGCGCTTCCCGAAAAACGAAACGAAATACAGACGAGATTGTTAGAAAAGGCTTTGCTGATTAAACTCAGAACAGAACGATCGTCTATGAATCTCGCAAAGACCATGCTCGCGTATCGCATCGCGATGCACCTTGGTCCCATAACCTTTGTGGATATCAAATCCGTACTGTGGAAAACGCAGCGCTTCTTCCTTCATTAGATTATCTCGCTCGACCTTCGCTATGATTGATGCAGCTGCGATCGAAGGACATTTCGCGTCTCCCTTGATGATATTGAGTTCGCGGTCGTCAAGATGCATGGGATTTCCGTCGAGCAGAACAAGGCCGATCTTTATCCCCTTTGCCTCGATATGCGTGATCGCGCTCGTGAAAGCATGCCTCAATGAGGCGCTCATGCCGTTAAGATCGATGAACTCCGGTTCAACATGAACGATGTCCCAGGCGATAGCCTCATCCTTGATGATTGCAGCAAGCTCCTCACGCCTTGCTTCGCTGAGCTGCTTGGAGTCATTAAGCCCCTCGATCGGACGCGCAAGATCCAACACCACAGCCCCTATTGTCAAAGGCCCTGCAAGCGGCCCTCTTCCAACCTCATCAAGGCCTATCGCGAATTCAGCCTGCGCTTCATCCAAACATCGGCGCTCGAACGCATACATATCCTCCATTCGCGCTGCCTCCTCCGCCTCACGCGCAAGACGACGCCTCGCCGCCTCAAGAGCCGCAACAACGCCTTTTCGCGTATCGGCTTTCAGCGATCGCTCTATAGCCGGAAAGCTTTGGGCATCCGCATCAGCTAGGATGCGTCTTATGTCGGATATCTTAAGTTCAGCCATAACAAGATGATACAAAAAAGGCTCCGTAACGGAGCCTTCATTTCTACGAATGCATAATATCCTACTGGAAGGACTTCTCTTTGATCTTGGCAGCCTTGCCCACCTTGTCGCGGAGGTAGTAGAGCTTGGAGCGACGGACCTTGCCCTTACGAACAACCTCGATCTTCTCGATCTTCGGAGAGTTTACCGGGAAAGTACGCTCAACACCAACGGCGAAGCTCACCTTTCTAACGGTGAATGTCTCGCGGCTAGACT
This sequence comes from uncultured Eggerthellaceae bacterium, assembly GCA_910588945.1. Classification (GTDB taxonomy): domain Bacteria; phylum Actinomycetota; class Coriobacteriia; order Coriobacteriales; family Eggerthellaceae; genus MGBC163016. The sequence goes on from CAJUSF010000013.1 coordinate 148,960, forward strand.
CTCCATGACGACGAATGACATCGCCTTGGAATACCTGAATACGCTCACGGTTTCCCTCGGTGATGCGATAGTGAACCTTCACGTTGTCGCCAGGAACGAAATCCGGAACGTTCTCTTTTATCTGCTGCTTCTCAATGGCACGAATGATATCCATGATCCTATTTTCCTACTCTTTTGCCTCTGAGTCATTAAAAACGAAATAACGTCTACCTTTTAAGACGCGATTTGTAAGTATACCGCTCGATGAAGGCCTTTGCAATACTCGATTTGCAATTTTGCGCATCAGGTCCGTTTTTCGGCGACAGGAGACCGCTCGTGCAACGCAGCGCACCACGGCGCTTAGATCATATCAACAACAGCAACGCATATACCACAACACCGGTGATCGCACTCCAAACAAGTGAGCCGGTCTTGCATGCCACCAAGATCACGAACAATGAGGCCACCAGAACAGCAGCTGCAGGCCAAATACCCGCATCAAACATCGCAGGATCAAATATATCGTTTGCGACGAGCGCGGCAAAAGCCGCAGGCGGGATCAGATTTAGTGCACGTCTTGCCTCATCGGGAAGTTCACGCCCTTTCAGCAAGAAGAAAGGAAGCACCCTGCAGGCTAGCATCGTGATCGCGCATGTGACGAATATCAACCAAAACTCATCCCAGCTCACAGCCTGTCCCCCTTCCCGATAAGCCGCCTTTTGATCGACGAGAACACCATAGCGCAAACAACGCCTACAACAGCGCCGATAAGGATCGCAGCGCTCGAGAGTCCGAGGATTTTACATACCGCAACACCTACTATGGCCATCACCGCCGCGATGATGTTCTCAGATGTCAGCTTCTGGGTAAATAGCAGACATATAAAGATAGACGTCATCGCAAACGATGCGATCGAAAGCGGAATGTCAATGAGCGAACCTACGAGCACACCGATGACGTTTGAGATCGCCCATGAAGACTGCGACATCAGATTCACGCCAAGCGCGCGTCCGACAGACCAATCTCCTGTCTTGAACTTCGCTATGTTCACACCGTAACTCTCATCGGTCACGGTGGCAGTGAAGAAAAAAGCAAGCAGCTTGGAAGCCCCTCCGCATTCAGGCGCGAATGAGGCCGAATAGAGCATCTGTCTGGTATTCACAAGCGAAACGCTTGCGATGATGGACGCAACAGGGGTTGAGGCGAGATAGAGATTCGGGATCATAAACTGCCCGGCACCGGAATAGAAAAGCGCGCTCAGCAGCAGAACCTGCAAAGCATTGAGCCCTATCGAGTCGCAAAGTATCCCGCAAGGAATGCCAATAGCGACATACCCGAGCATGATCGGATATGCGGCTGCAAACGACTGCCGCAAGCTCTCGCGCCTCGTAACCGTATCGCCGCTCTGGATCATCTCAACCTCACCCGACCGATCACTTAGCAAAGGCGAGCGCAAGCTCATCGGGACGAAACACTCCGAGATCGGTTATGATCCAATCCACGTACTTAGCAGGCGTCACATCAAATGCAGGGTTGAATACCTCTACGCCATCGATCGGCCTCTCAAGAACCTCACTCGCATCACGCTGCTCGATCACTATATCCGCGCCTGTCTTTGTGCTCATATCGATCGTCGAGCGCGGAGCGGCCACGAGAAACGCTATGTTTAACTCCGCTGCGATAATCGCAAGCCCAAGCGTTCCGATCTTATTTGCGACATCACCATTAGCAGCGATCCTGTCAGCTCCGACGATGACAGCATCCACCTCGCCCGACGCAAGTACACTTGCCGCCATATCATCGCAGATCAACGTAACGGGAACACCTGCACGTGATAGCTCCCAAACTGTAAGCCTGCTTCCTTGGCATACGGGGCGAGTCTCATCGGCATACACCATCCTGATGCCTCTGCCCTGTGCAGCCTCGTATATCACACCGAGCGCCGTTCCAAAAAACGACGTCGCAAGGCTGCCTGCATTGCAATGGGTGAGCACACATGCGTCATCCGGCAAGATGGCGGCGCCAGATGACCCGATGCTGCGATTGGCAGCCTCATCGTCATCAATCATCTGCTCAACGAGATCATAGAGCTTAGCCGCCACGATATCCGGATCGTCCCCTGATGCAATACTGTCGTTGACAAGATGCATACATCTGTCGACGGCCCACGCGAGATTCACCGCAGTAGGACGTGCGCCTTTGACCATATCGGCGCAATAGCTCATGCCCGTAAGGTAGAGCTCCTTATCAAGGCCCTCCTTATCGATGACAAACACTCGGTCGAAATCAAGCGCATCGCTTCTATGGTCATCCACGCTCGCAAAACAGAATTCCGCAGCGCGAAGGGCGATGGCAGCTGCACCCGCAATCCCAATAGCCGGCGCACCGCGTACCTCTAGAAGCTTTATGGCATCAATGACCTCCCTCCAGTCCGTGATGCGCTTGATAAGTACATCACTTGGAAGTTTGGTCTGGTCCAGTATTTCAAGGATCGGAAAACCCTCAGGCACAGGCGCATCCTGCGCTCTTGCCCGCATAAGATTGACCGTCCTCGGTATGTTGTCCAGCTCGATCGCCATCATTACTTCTTTTCAATCCACACGATGAACGCAGCGGCTCGATCCGCCCGCGCGATCCATCATTCAAAAGAATCAGAACAAATAAAACGCCATAAAGAAAGCGAGGTTCCGACCGGTTTCTGCAAATGCCCCGTCTTTGGGCCGAGCGCCTAAATGCGCCTGAATAACCCAAAGGAAAACGGCAAGAGCAGATGCCTGTCGGAACCACAGCATCAGCCTAGCGACTGAAACAGATCACTAAGCCTCAGAGATAGCAGCCTGTGCCGAGGCGAGTCTTGCCACGGGCACACGATACGGTGAGCATGATACGTAATCCAGTCCGATCTTGTTGAAGATATGGATCGACTCGGGATCTCCTCCGTGCTCGCCGCAAACGCCGCATACCAGATCCGGATTGCCCTCATGTCCAAGCTCAACACCCATTTTGACAAGCTTAGCAACACCGCCAGCATCAACCGTCGCGAATGGGTTATACGGAAGCAGGTGATCCTGTAGGTATAGCGGAACGAACTCGCCTTCCACATCATCTCGGCTGAAACCGAACGTGGTCTGCGTAAGGTCGTTGGTGCCAAACGAGAAGAAGTCAGCCTCTTGCGCAATCTCATCAGCGGTGAGCGCCGCACGAGGGAGCTCGATCATAGTTCCGATCGGAATCTCAAGCTCAACACCTTCGTTTTGAGCGACCTCGGCGATCACCTCTTCGGCAACCCCGCGAAGACGCGCAAGCTCGTTGACGGTGGACACGAGCGGGATCATGATCTCTGGCTTCGGATCAAGGCCTTCCTTCTTGAGCTTTGCTGCAGCCGTCGCAATGGCGCGGATCTGCATCTTCGGAAGGATGGGATAGACAATGCCTAGGCGCACTCCGCGCATGCCCAGCATCGGATTCTGCTCTACAAACGAGTCGATCTTCTCGAGCATCGCGCGCTTATCCTCGAGCTCTGCCGCACCGGCACCGGAAGCCTCAAGCTTTGCGATCTCCACTTCAAGCTCACGCGGATTGTCCAAGAACTCATGCAGCGGCGGATCGAGCAGACGGACGATGACAGGAAGCCCGTCCATCTCTTTGAACATACCGTAAAAATCCCCAGATTGTGCCTTGTAAAGCTCGGAGACGGCCTTCTCGCGATTGAGCTCGTCGTCGTTGAGGATGAACGATTGGATGATCTGTTTGCGATCGCCGAGGAACATATGCTCTGTGCGGCAAAGACCGATGCCCGAGGCACCGAACTCACGCGAGAGCTTCGCATCCTCTGGGTTGTCTGCGTTTGCGCGAACACCAAGAGTGCGGAACTCATCGGCCCACTCAAGGATGGTATCGAGATCGCCTGTGAGCTCAGGCATAACAAGCTCCACAGCGCCGAGCACGACGATGCCTGTGGTGCCGTCGATCGAGACCATATCGCCCTCTTTGATGACGATATCGGTGCCGGTGATAGCGGCCTGCTTGTTCTCGGCATCGATCTTGAGCGCTTCAACACCGCACACGCAAGGTGCGCCCATGCCGCGCGCGATAACAGCTGCATGCGAGGTCTTGCCACCGTGTGAAGTAAGGATGCCCTCAGCGGCGATCATGCCAGCCAAGTCATCCGGGTTTGTCTCCCAACGCACCAAAACACACTTGCGGCCTTCCTCTGCAGCCTTGACGGCATCCGTTGCAGAAAAGACAGCCTCGCCGACAGCGGCGCCGGGGCTGGCGTTCAAACCCTTAGCCACCACATCATATGATGCATCCTTATCGAACTGCGGATGCAGCAGCTGGTCGAGCTGGTCGGGCTCAACGCGCATAACGGCCTCTTTCTTGTCGATGAGGCCCTCCTTCACCATCTCGATGGCGATATGCAGCGCCGCAGCTGCCGTACGTTTTCCGGCGCGAGTCTGAAGCATCCAGAGCTTGCCCTGCTCAATGGTGAACTCGATATCACACATATCGCGGAAGTGATTCTCAAGCACGACAAAGATATCCTCGAGCTGCTTACCTGCCTCTTCAAGCCCTTCCACATGCTTAAGATCAGCGATCGGAGATGTGTTGCGAATGCCGGCCACAACGTCTTCGCCCTGAGCGTTGACGAGATAGTCACCATAGAACTCCTTGTCGCCGTTGGCGGGATTGCGCGTGAACGCAACGCCTGTGGCAGAGGTGTTGCCCTTGTTGCCGAAGACCATGGACTGAACGTTCACAGCGGTTCCCAGATCATCGGCGATCTTGTTCTTCTTACGATAAAGGACCGCGCGAGGGTTGTTCCAAGAACCGAACACAGCCTCGATAGCCAGCTGAAGCTGCACCATCGGGTCCTGCGGGAACTGCACCGTGCCGTCGATGACAAGCGTCGGGTACTCGGCAGCCGAAACATTGTCTGTGAATATCTTCTTGAAAATCCCGACGAGCTCCTGCAGATCCTCTGCGGTAAGGTCGGTATCAGATTTCACGTCGCGATCATTCTTCATAGCGGTAATAGCGTTCTCAAAAAGATCGCCGTCAAGACCCATCACGACGTTGGAGAACATCTGGATGAATCGCCTGTAGGAATCCCAAGCAAAACGAGGATTGTCGGTCTGTGCGATAAGGCCCTTGATCGACTCGTCGTTTAGACCAAGATTCAAAACGGTATCCATCATGCCCGGCATCGACATCGGTGCGCCGCTGCGCACAGAAACGAGCAGCGGATCTTGCGAGTCGCCGATCTTCTTACCCATACGCTCTTCAAGGTCAGCTCTATATTCGGCGATAGTCTCGAGTGCGCCCTCAGGCCAAACATTACCCGCGTTAGCGTACTCCATACAAGTCTGACAGGTGATCGTGAATCCCGGAGGAACCGGAAGACCGATGTTCGCCATTTCAGCTAAGTTTGCACCTTTGCCACCGAGAATGCTCTTCATATCGGTGTTGCCTTCGGTTACGTTGTTGCCCGCAGCATCCTTGCCGAAAGCATAAACGCGTTTGACTTGCTCCGCCACTTTTCTCTCCTTAAATGATGCGCCGTAAGGGCGCTCCCACCCTTTTCGTCCTCTTCGCTTCAACGCAAAAGAGAAACGCTGCCGAAAAACATCGACTTGCACAAAGAGGTCCTCTTTGGTGAGGACCTCTTTATATTAACAATACTCGGATTATGCTTGCAACGATTAGAACGGCATTCGGTATCCTATCGCCTGTGAGATCATGAGCGCTCAGCTGAGGCCTTCGACGTATGCCTGACAGCCTTTGGAGCGGTGGATATATCCTTGCCCGTGATGTATTCGTATGCATCACGTTTTATGAATGCGCGATAGTCGTCTCCACCCGAGATCTCAAGATAGATCTCTTGATTCTTGAAGATATCAACGCTCGCATCAGTCTTGTCTACAACATAGACATTGAGATCATATTTTGCGATGTAATCGTCGATATACGTATCACCAAGCGTCATGTCGACGAATTCTGTGTAGTAGTCAAACGAAAGCCCTGTGACAGATGGCGCCCAAAGCTCCGGGCGCGGATCCATGACGACCTTATATCCGCGATACTCGAAATATCCGCCCGAGTTGAAGAAGTTTAAGATCCTCGTCTTACTTTTATCCGCCCCGATCTCATCAAGGTAGTCGATAGCAGCCACAGGCGTGCTCGAATCGTTTTGAGGAAGAGCCTGGATCGGCGGTATCTCAAATGCGATAAGCAAACAGCATCCGATGGCTGCAAGCACACCTGATGCTATCGACACAACCTTCGATGCCTTTGCCTTGATCCAAAGCCTGATCGATCGATGCGAACTCATCGATACCAGATACAGACCGCAAAACAGTGGGCCAAGCCAGATATTCCTGATCTGCGTGAAAGAGAGCGCGCTGGTGCCAAGGATAAGCAGTATAAGCGGGAAGTTGATCTTCTTCGCTCCTTTAGCGCCGATCACGATCGCGGTGACGACAAAGATCAGGAGAGCTGTGACATACACCCAATTCGATGCGGGAACGAGCGGATTCATCTCCGAGATATAGTTTCTATAGGACGCTGTTCCAAATGACTTGACCAGATAGAGCGCACCGTCCAAAACATACGGATTGGCAAGCAGCGCCACCACGCTCACAAGCGTGACAATAAGGAGTGGCAGACGCCTATAGTCCCACTCGATGAACTGCAGCTTCGCAAGCTTTCCACGCGCATGGAGCGGCTTTATAAAATTCGGGATGAGATAGCACACCATTATCACGATATCGAAAGGCGCCATTGATGCTTGAAAGTTTACATGCAGCGCTACGATGAACGGAAGCGGCACTATGTATGCGATCTTCGACGTTCTCCTATATAGCGTAAGCAGCCCGACGATCCAGATGAAGGCGATCATCGTATAAAGATGCGGACGCACAGAGCTGTAGGTCGACATGACCACGGTGAGCGGCATGAATACGAGCGCGATGATCTCAGATCCGTACGAATCATTGCGCAAGATGCGCCCGACGAAGAAAAACGAGAGAGCCATCGCCACGAATAGCACGAGCACCCAAGCGCTAAGAGCGACAAAACCTCCTGCACTGTATATGAAATACGAGATCACGCATGGAAGCCATTGTTGAACGATGATCCCCATATCCTCATGAAGCGAGAACGGATTGGTATACGGGATACCGTTGTTCACAATCTCCTCGCCTGTCGCCATGATGAACCAGATATCGTTGTCATATGCGGTTCCGAAAATATCCCACGCAGCATAGAGCGCAACGAGCGCATAGAAGATGACGGTGAGAAGGATGTTGTTCTTTGGATCGGTCACAATTTGAGCCGCTTTATCCTTCAGCGCATTGATTGGAGAGATGTTCGACGGAGACGCTGCGGCAAAATCACCCGCACCATTCGCAGGAAGCGCCGCAGCAAAAGTGCCCGCACCATTCGCAGGAAGCGCCGCAGCAAACTGCAGGCCTTCAACAGGTGAGCCATCACCCGAAACAGCGCGCTCGGCAAAATAGACCTGCTCGCAAGGACGCTCAACAACGCCCTCAAAGTTGCCAGCATTTACATCTTCTTCTGAATCGAAGAGAGAAAACTCATCCGTCGCGCAAGTTGTAGGAACCTGCTCCCCATATCGGCTTTGCATAGCAAAGACCGGATTGGCTGCATGTGCGCCAGACCTATGATCGTTGGTCTGGCGGATTCCGAATGTATGGCTGCATTCTTGACGGTGCGCCCCCGCTTGGGAAAGATCCCCCGCTACAGGAGCATCGTATCGACGGTCACCTTCGTTCGTTTCGTGTGTGTTCGGCATACCGGCTCTTTCATGTCGAAGCACGCCACCTCATCCATGGCGGCAAGTGCTCTTGAATGGTTTTTTACTCGATCCTATATCATAACATCGCTCGGCACCGCATGCGATCGCATGTAGAATGAAATTATCTCCTGCGCGGTTTCCTCTACCGCCTTGCCATCGGTGCGGATGATATAGCAACCGAGCTTTCTCATGAGCGAGCGCGCCTGTTCCAGATCATCATAGATGTACTCCAGATCGGCATACTTGCCCGCCACATTGCCTGCGGTGCCGAGTCTGCGCTGACGGATCCCCTCCAATACATCAGGGGTGGACATCAATCCAAAGAGTCGCGTCGGCTCGATGTCGAAAAGTTCCTCCGGAGGCTTCGTATCCGCATCGAGAGGGATATTGGCCACGTGAAAGCCGTGCTGTGCCAGATAGATGGAAAGCGGGGTCTTCGAGGTCCTCGAGACGCCGATGAGAACAATATCTGCCTTGTTGAGATCTTGAGGATTGCGCCCATCGTCGTGCTCGATCGTGAATTCGAGCGCCTCCACCCTGTGAAAGTAATTGATGTCCGCCACCCGCAAAGCGCCTGGAGAAGAGTTCGGGATAAGCCCGCTAATATCGGCGATGGCATCAATGGCCGCTGTCAGTAGATCAACGCCATAGATATTTGCCTGCCCGTCGATCCAAGCCGACACCTTATCGCGCATCTGCCCATGCACAAGCGTATAAAACACAACGAGCCTATCATCGCCCAACTGCTCGATATGATACCTGCTGTGCTCTTCCAGATAATCCCTTACCTGCTCAAAACTCGTAACCTTTCCGAAGATCTCAATCTTAGGATTAGTGACTCCAAACTGGGCTGATGCCGCTTGTGCGACAGAGCGCGCAGTCTCGCCGATCGAGTCGGATATGACATGGATCGTCGGGAATTTGCGCGCCATCGTGATCTACCTCGTCTTCACCATAAGCCCGAAATCGGCCACATTAGCAAACACACCGATAAAGCGGTTCAAAAGCTTCATCCTATTGGCGCGGATCCGATCATCGTCATCCATGACCATGGTGGTCTCGAAGAACTCATCGATCGGCGTCCTTAAGGATGCGAGCGAATCAAGCGCAGGCTCATAAAGACCGTCGGCAAGATACTCCTCCACCTCAGTGGATGCCTTAGCGATTGCGTCAGCCAGCTTCGTCTCACTCTCGCTGAACAGCGTCGGATCGAAATCGATCCCGGCATCCGCATCGCGAAGGTTATTCGCACGCCCGTATGCCGTAGCCAGATCATCAAACGTATCGGCAGATTCGCTGCGCGCATGCTGCAAAGCCGCAACCCGCTCGATTATCGTGACAGGCTCAAGCACTCCCGCAGCCAAAACGGCATCGATCGCATCTAGCGGCATGCCTTGGTCGTGCAACATCACACGGCAGCGGGTGATGAAAAACTCCAGCACCTCTGCGCGCGTTTTCTCACGATCGAACTCAAGGTCGCTTTCCTGATAGATAGAAAGAGCATCGTCGATCGCTCGTTCAAGAGAGATATCTAGTCCACTTTGCAGAATAGAGATGATACCGAGCGCGGCACGGCGCAGCGCAAAGGGATCAGATGACCCTGTCGGAGCTTGATCGACAGCAAACAACCCGCATACTGTATCTAGCTTATCCGCTGCGGCCACGAACTTGCCAACGATATCCTTCGGTGGCTCGTCACCTGCAAAACGTGGGCGATAATGCTCGGCAATAGCCTGCGCGACACGCTCGCTCTCGCCTGATTCAATCGCATAGTAGGACCCCATAATGCCCTGCACGCTCGTGAACTCGATAACCGCATTAGTCACAAGATCGGCCTTCGAAAGGAGCGCGGCGCGCGCGACATCCTGAGTGATGGAGGCCTCCACATCGGCATCTACGCATAGCTTCTCAGCCAAACGGGCAACTCGATCGGTCTTCGAACGCATGGTGCCGAGCTGCTCTTGGAAGACAACCTCATCCAGATGCTCAACGTACGCCTCGAGCGGATGCCGCAGATCCTCCTCATAGAAGAACTTAGCATCGTAGAGACGTGCAGCCACTACGCGCTCGTTTCCGTCAACGATAGTCGTTTCGCATTCAGGGTCGCCGTTTGACACGATGATGAATTTGTTGGTGAGCTTACCGTTATCATAGAGCGGGAAATACCTTTGATGCATGAGCATGGCATCCACGATGATCTCCTCAGGCACCTTCAAGAACATCTCGTCGAACGTACCGACCATCACGGTGGGATACTCGGAAAGATTTATCACCTCGGTAAGCGTCTTAGGCGGCAATACCGCAGTATATCCCGTGTCGGCCTCTACCTTCGCAACGCCAGAGGCAATAACAGCCTTGCGCTCGTCCTCGGATGGGACCACATGGGCGCTGCGTACCACACCGATCAGATCATCGGCTCGATTCACCTCATGCGCGCCCGGAGATAAGAAGCGATGGCCATAAGTAACATTTCCCGCTTCAAGACCAGCGAATCTCACAGGCAGGATCTCATCACCAAGATATGCAACAAGCCAGCGCACCGGTCTTGAGAAAAGCGCCTTCTCTGTTCCCCAGCACATCGATTTCGGCCAGGAGATAGACTCGATAACACCCTCGAGCACCGATGGCAGAAGTTCTGTGGCGCTCATGGCTGGCTTTGATGTAACAGCGAAAACGTATTCGACGCCATCGACCTCACGACGCTCGAGCGACCCCACATCAATCCCTTTGCCGCGGGCGAAACCCTCGGCGGCCTTTGTCGGATTGCCCTCCTCATCAAAGGCGATCTTCACGCTCGGGCCCTTGTGTTCCTCTACGAGCGCTTCAGTGGAGGCAGCCACATCGGCGACGATGGCGATCATCCTTCTAGGCGTCGTATAGCAATCGATATCCCCATGTGAAAGCCCGATATCATCAAGCCTCTCAATTAGAAGCTTCGGAAATTGCTTAGTGGCGTTTTGCAGGTCGAATGCCGGGATCTCCTCTGTGCCGATCTCGAAAGCAAGCGTCTTACTAGTCATCACAGGCCCCCTTCTCTGCAGCTTGAGCATCCTTGGCATAGACCACGTTTTCCATGTACGACTCGCAGCATGCCTTCGCAAGCGTTCGCACGCGCAAAATGTAGGCCATTCTCTCGGTCGCCGAGATCACGCCGCGGGCGTCTAGTAGGTTGAAAGCGTGGCAACACTTGAGCACAGAATCATATGCCGGAAGGGGAAGGCCCGCCTCTAACGTCTTCATGCACTCAGCCTCACGGTCGCTGAACTCCTTGAACAGAAAGTCGGTGTCCGCGATCTCGAAGTTATACTTGGAGAATTGCTTCTCGTTCTCAAGATACACATCGCCGTATGTGAACGTAACACCGTCGTTGCCTCTTGCCCAGACGATGTCATAGACACTGTCCACTCCTTGAACGAACATCGTGAGGCGCTCAAGACCATATGCGATCTCGACCGGAATGGGGCTGCACTCGAATCCGCCGACTTGCTGGAAATAGGTGAACTGGGTGACCTCCATGCCATCGATCCAGACCTCCCAGCCAAGCCCCCAAGCACCGAGGGTGGGCGACTCCCAGTCGTCCTCGACAAAGCGCACATCATGCGCGGCCACATCGATACCGATAGCCTCGAGGGATCCAAGGTAGAGGTCTTGAATGTTATCAGGCGAGGGCTTTATGAGCACTTGGAACTGATAGTAGAACTGAAGACGGTTCGGATTTTCGCCATAACGCCCATCCGTTGGGCGACGACAACCTTGCACGTATGCCGTCCTCCAAGTGTCCGGACCCAGCGCGCGAAGCGTGGTCGCAGGCGCATTCGTTCCAGCTCCGACCTCGTTGTCATAGGGCTGAAGGACGACACATCCCTGCTCGCCCCAGTAACGCTGAAGATTCATGATGACATCTTGGAATGTCGGCGCGTCCTTGTGCGCCCCTGATCTTTCAGATCTGCTCATCTAAACTCCGTCTCCTCCGATACGAAATCATTTCCAAAGGTCGATCGCCTCAGTATGCGCGATCCGTTCCTGCTTGCCGACAAGGCTTTCCCGGCACACAAGCGATCGTGACCGCCATATGCACCGAGAGGAAAACTAATTCAAAGGCGCCATGTTGTTCAGCGGCCAGTAGATGAACACCGCCTTACCCGTGACGCTATCCACAGGGATCGAGCCGAAATATCTCGAGTCCTGCGAATTGGTGCGATTGTCCCCCATCACCCAGATCTCGCCTTCCGGCACCTTGTAGGGATAGGTTATCGTTGTGCCGTATGCAGTCGTAAGCGGATAGGACGGCTTTCCATCCGTATACGGCTCAACAAGCTTTTTGTTATCCACATAGACATCCCCATCGATCAGATTCACTGTCTGACCGCCTGTTGCGATGACACGCTTGATCAATGTGCGCGAGGGGATCTCTGGGTCTATGAATGTAACGATGTCACCCGGCTGGGGGTCGTTCATGTAGTAGGTGATCTTCTCGGAAAAAACCATATCACCTGTCATGATGGTGTCTTCCATCGAGCCTGAAGGAATCTCGTATGCCTGAAAGACAAACGTGCGAAGACCCCAAGAGATCAACAGGATCGCGGCTAAAGTAAGAATGATCGAGATTAGCTTGCGACCAAACGACGATCTTTTCGGAGTTGCATGCTCTCCTTCAAACATATCGCTATCGGCTCCTTTCCATCATATATCGTTTAGTGCCGAGAGCTACAGGTTTGAGCGCTTGATACGGCAAAGATTGGTGAACGACGAATTTATACTTGTGCAATGATAACTCAAATAGGCTCTACGCTTTTCCATCTAACGATTTTTTCAGAAAAATAAGGTCGCTTTCAGATATGCGGTCGCTCTCGATATATTCCTCTATCAGATCCGGACGCAACTCGAGCGTACGACGAAGGCTCGTCTGGCGCCTCCATTTCTCTATCTTGGCATGATGCCCCGACAACAACACCTCAGGAACCTCCATCCCCCTGAAGTTCGCCGGACGCGTGTATTGCGGATATTCGAGAAGCCCTGTGGCAAACGACTCATCCGCAGCGCCGTCTTCCGCACCAAGAACCCCGTCCAGCTTTCGCACGACAGCATCGATCACCACCATTGATGCCAACTCGCCGGATGTGAGGACATAATCCCCGAGACTGATCATGTCATCGGCAAGCGCATAGACGCGCTCGTCCATCCCCTCATAGTGCCCGCATACAAATACCAGCCGGTCGCACTTCGATAGTTCGAGCGCATACCGATCATCGAAGGTGCGCCCGTGAGGAGAGAGAAAGATCACGCGCGCTGAAGGCACATCAGCCTTGGATTCGGGCAAGCTTCCGGATGACAGTCCCAAGATCGACTCCATCGCCTCATAGACCGGATCGCACTTCATCACAAGCCCTGAGCCTCCCCCGTAGGGATAGTCATCGGTGCTCCTGTGCCTGTCGTGGGTCCAATCGCGAAGGTCATAAGCGTGAAACTCAATCACGCCGCGCTCGCGAGCAAGCCGCATCATGGACGTGCCCATTACAGAATCATACATATCCGGAAATGTTGATAGCGTATCGATACGCATGCCGATCCTCCTGTAATGCCGACGATCAAATATCAAACAGACCTTGCGGGCAGTCAAGCGTGAGCTTGCAAGATGCCTCATCAACCTCAACGATGATGTCATCCACCAAAGGAATGAGCTTCACATCACCGCTGATGTGCGGGACATCTGTGACGTTAACATATAAGAGCACCTGTTCGAAGCGCTCCTCAGCATCTTTCACAACGCCGATCTCGCCAAGCGTCGCATCGATGAGCGTCCAGCCGACAAAGATGCCGGCACTCATCGGCGCCTCATCAATGATGTCGATATCATTCTCGTCGATGAGCACATGACATCCACAGACCCGATCGGCCACCGTGGCATCTTCGATCTCTGAGAAAAATACGACCTCGCGCGCAGCGCTCGTGGATACCTCATCGCAAAGGTGCACTTCGCGCGGCGCATCCATTCGCGGTGGCACGAGATAAAGCTCTTGACCCTGCTTCAAAACGCAAGAAAGACCGGCGCTCCATTGGAGCACCAGCCCTCCATCAAGTCCCTTTTTATTGATGATGACGGCGATATCGCGCCAGGTTCGCACTAGTCGACCAACTCCACGTCGACCATCGCGCCCTTGCGCGATGCGGCAGCCCGAGTAAGCGTACGGATCGACTTAATGACCCTTCCCTGACGGCCGATGACCTTGCCAGCATCATCGGGGTTGACGCGGATCTCAATAAGGATATTGCCATCCTCCTCGTCGATGCCGGTCACCTCAAGTTCCTCTTTGTTCTCGATCAGAGGCTCGACGACGCTCGCGACAAGCTCAGAGAGATCGGTTACCACATCAGACATGATGACCTTATGCGTTCTCGCGGGTCTGCTTCAGCAAGCGCTCCACGGTATCGGAGAGCTGAGCGCCGTTTGCAACCCATTTGTCGATCTTCTCCTGATCGAGCTCGATCATATGAGGATGCACGCAAGGATTGTAACGACCGACCTCATCGATGAACTTGCCATCACGCGGGCAACGGGAATCAGCAACGACTACACGGTAATATGGGCGTTTTTTTGCACCGTGACGAGCAAGACGGATCTTAACCATTTAAGCAGAACTCCTTCTTCTTTACCTTTATAAAATGCTTATATACGTCAGTAGCATTTGACAGCGATTTTCAATCATACGGTTTATCCCTGACTTTTGCAAGGTCAAATATCGTAAAAACCCTGCAAACCTAGGGAAATGTGACACGGCGCATAAAAGCACGCGCGATCCTCATCGCCTCCGACCGACAAACACGCTTAGGTATGCGATAGGTTTCTCAACAGGCTAAACATTGCCAACGAGAGCCTAGCTGGGTGATGCGGGCTGCCTCATCACTTTTCGGCAACAACATCTACGCAGCATCTCTCAACACCCTCCAAATGATAAACTCGAACACAGTAGAACATAGATGAGGAAAGAGGCTTTGATGAGCGATAGGACCAACGCTGACTTCACAGATGAATATTTCGACATTCTAGATGAGCTCGACGGGGATATCCCTTCCAGAAGGGCTGCTTACAACTATATGCAAAATTCAACCGCGATCGTGCATCACGAGGTTGTTGCCTGCTCATTCGTGCCGCGTCTTTTCAACAAAAAGACCTACTCTACGATGAAGTCAGCCGCCGAGATGACGCATCGCATCCTTAGCAAAGTGATGCAGCGCTACCTCGACGATCCTCACTACAGAGAACTCTTCGACTTCGACGAGCGCCTGAAAGAGCTGATCTTACTACCGCGTGGTTACAACTCGATCCTACCGTTCGCCCGCGTGGACACATTCATAGACGAGGACACATACGCTGTGCGATTCTGTGAATTCAACGGTGACGGCTCGGCTGGGATGAACGAGAATCGCGAGATCACCAATTCGATCAGGGAAAGCGAAACCTTGAAAGTGTTCATGGAAAACCACAGGGTCCAAGGTTGCGACCTGTTCCGTCCTTGGGTGGATAAGTTTATCGAGATCTATTCCACATACACGCATAGGATAAACAATCCCCGCTTCGCCATCTGCGATTATCTTGAAAACGGTGTCGTTGATGAATTTTACGTCTTTTGCGACCTTTTCAAGGAGGCCGGATACGATTGTACCGTTTGCGATGTGCGCTCGCTAAACTTCGACGGCAACATCCTGACAGATGACTCGGGCAGGCGCATTGATGCCATTTGGCGCCGATGCGTCACCAACGATGTTTTGGACCATTGGAGCGAATCAAGCGCGCTGATCGATGCCGTGCGAGCTGAAAAAGTAGCGCTCATCGGCAGTTTTGCGGGGCACATCGTCCACGACAAGCAGATCTTTGACGTCCTCATAAAAAACGAAACGCTAGCTTTTCTGGATGCGGATGAGATCGACTTCCTCGAACAAGCCATTCCGCAGACAGATTTCTTAGATGAGAGCGTGGTGAATCTCGCGCAGATCAAGGAAAACAAAGACGAATGGATCATCAAGCCAGCCGATCACTACGGCGCAGACCACGTCTATGCAGGATGCGAAGTGAGCACTAAGGAATGGGAGGCTCTCATAGATCGCTTCGCGAATTCGCGCGAAGGATACGCATTCATCGTGCAGCGCTACATCCGTCCATTCAAAACGAAGACCCTGCCACCCGATACGAAGATCGACTCGCTTCCCGACGGCGACATCTCATCTGCACCAGCGCTCTACAACAATCTCAACGGCCTTTACCTTTATGACGGGCATTTCCAAGGAGTTTTCAGCCGCCTTGGGCCTCACCCTACCATCTGCAAGCAAAATGATGGCATGACATCTGCTACCCTTTGGGTGGACACTGATGTCGAAGATGCACTGGAGCTTTAGATGAACAACGCCACCCAGGCCAAGGTCGTCTCGATCTTGGCCGCATTGATGCTGTTTTTCACATACATCGCATTCGGATTCACCATATGCGCCACGCTTCCAATGACTACCGAGAAGCTCTCATTGATGACGAGCGACTTCGACAATTCGCCATATTCCAAGCAGGACCTGACCGAACTTGCTGTTGAGGTACGCAATTTCACAGTCGACGACTATGACAGAGGCGAGCTCGGTTTTGATGCTGCGCACAACGCGCTTGCCGAAAAGATCATCGATAAGGCGCACAGTGCAAGTCAGGCAGATTCACCTACGCATGATCGATGGAGCAAAGAGGCCCTTGAGGTATTAAAAGCCGCAAATGATGATCCTTCCCCTGCAACAACGATGCAAAAGCTCTCCGAAGCAGGTCAGCAATATGCTTTGAGCGACGAGGCGATCGATCACCTCAATGATGTTAACGATGTTTTATCGCGTCTGTTTTTGCCGATGCTCGGCATCGCCGTGCTCGCAGCTTTTTGTCTGATGGCATCCCTTCGTTACTACGGCTACAACACTGCCGCGAAGAGCCTGCTCTATGCTGGCCTGTCAACGCTTGGCATCCTTGCTATCCTCGGCATCTGGGCACTCGTCTCTTTCGACAGCCTGTTTTCCGCCCTGCACTCGCTCTTCTTCGCCGCAGGAACTTGGACATTTCCGGCAAATTCGTTGTTGATCGAGATGTATCCGATAGACTTTTGGATCGGAATGGCGCTTGTTTGGCTCATTTCATCATGCAGTATCGCGTTGCTGTCCATCATCTTCGGGCTCCTCATCAAACGGGCACACAAACGCAATGTCGAGCGTAAGGTCGAGCACGAAGTTCAAGAGACCGAAGTCGATAAAACGGCGCAAGTGGCCTGCAGTGATTGATATAATCACCTCGACCGATTTTTAGGAGATATCATGACCACATATGAAGGCAAGATCGTAAGCGGCGGCATGAAGGTGGCCATAGTGGCATCACGCTTCAATGAATTCATCACCTCAAAACTCTTGAGTGGTGCGATAGATACCCTTGTGCGCCACGATGTGGAAGACGACAACATTGACATTGCTTGGGTTCCCGGCGCGTTCGAGATCCCGCTGATCGCAAAGAAGATGGCTGAGAGCAATAAATATGACGCCGTCATCTGCTTGGGGGCGGTCATCCGCGGCGCCACATCACACTATGACATCGTCTGCAACGAGGTCAGCAAAGGCATCGCCCATATCTCGCTTGAAACTGGCATTCCCGTGATCTTTGGGGTCATCACCACAGACACGATCGAGCAAGCCATAGAGCGTGCTGGCACTAAAGCGGGCAATAAAGGCTCCGAATGCGCACAAGCGGCCATCGAGATGGCAAACCTGCTTCGCGAGCTTTCCGATTAACCATTTTTCCAGATGCTATTCAGCGATGCCGCGCACAGAGTGCATGACATCTGAAAACCCTATGACAAGAACCGACAGAACAGTGCGTGTAAGGCGGATACTTTGGATAGTATTCGCCTTGAATCTTTTGGTAGCCGCAGCGAAATACCTGTGGGGCCTCTTCAGCGGAAGCACATCGATGCAGGCCGACGGCATCCATTCTGTGTTCGACTCGCTAGGAAACGTCATCGCGCTCATTGGAGTGGCCATCGCCTCAAGACCGGCCGATGCGAGCCATCCCTACGGACACTCGAAGTTTGAAACTTATGGATCTTTGCTAATAGGCGTGCTGCTTCTCATCGCTGCGATCAACGTGGGCACCACAGCGATCGGAAACCTGATCGAGGGTACCTCTGCGGCAGAGGTCAGCGCAACGTCTTTCACAGTGATGGTGATCACGCTTGCGATAAATATCTGCGTGAGCATCGGAGAACATCGCGCGGGCACACACTTGTCAAGCGAAATGCTCAAGGCCGACGCATCGCATACCCTCTCGGATGCGTTCGTATCGATCGGGGTGATCATCGGCCTCGCGTTCGTGGCGCTCGGTTATCCCGCCGCCGACTCGATAGCAGCACTTGCAGTATGCCTGTTCATCCTGATAGCGGCAGCAGGTGTTTTCAAACAAGGGATCGACACCCTCTCAGACCATTCGCGCATCCCGACAAGCGAGATCGAAGCGATCGCTGAGCGCTTCGAGGATATACGCGATATCCATCGCATCCGCACGCGTGGAACGGAATCGGCCATCTATTGCGATCTGCATATTCTAGTTGATCCTGATATGAGCGTGAAAAAGGCCCACAGTATCGCCGATGAGCTCGCCGATACCATAGAGAAAGAAAATCCCAATATCTGCGAAGTGCTCGTACATATAGAGCCCGACACGGAAGAGGAACGCCGTCGCGGCGAAAGTTAGTCTCTATCCGGCCCCTCTTCAACCTCTAGCATCTCCTGTTCATCAGGCATCTGCGCGATACCGTCAAGCATCTCGCGGATCCTCTCAGAGTATTCCAAGTTTTCAAATCCCGGCTCTTTCGAAAGATCGATCACGGGCGCATCGTTCCAAAGCGTTTCGAGCCTGTAATACTCGCGCGTCTGCGGTTGGAACACATGCACAACGATATGGCCGTAATCCAGAAGCGACCACGATCCGTCGCTGGATACCTCCCTGTGCACCGGCTTCAGCCCGCCGTCCTTCAGAAGCTTTTCCTCGATCTCGTCGATAATCGCATCGACTTGGCGCGAGTTCTGCGCCGTTACTATAACGAAGTAATCGGTAAGCCCTATAAGCTCGCCGACCTCTTGCACCATTATATCGGTAGCCTTTTTATCATCGGCCGCACGCGCTGCGATGAGCGCAGCTTGCCTGCTTGAGACTTCGTTGCTCAATTTTGTACCCCTTCAAACCTCAATCGAATTTCTTCTTCTTTTTCCTAGAACCATCGTAGACCATTTCGTTCCATATATCTATCGTGTCGGGATGCATCACGACCTCCTTCTCCAAAAGAACGGAAAGCCAATGCTTGTACACATCCCGGTATAGATCATCTAGCTGCACTTTTCCGACTTCAGCTCTTATCGCATCGACACCATCATAGTTGCGGTTTGGCTCGATGGCATCCGCCACATAGATGATCTTATCCAGATCAGACATATCCTTACAAGCCACCGTGTGCACCTCGATTGCATGGATAACATCTGGCGGAATCTCTGGAAAAGACCGAGAAAGCGCAGCAGCAGCCGTCGGCCCGTGAAGCACTTCCGGAAGATTCGCGACCACCCAAGGATCAAGAGTGCTATCCAGACCAAGATCGCAAACGCGCTCGCGCATCGCATTATTGCGATACCCTTTATCCCAATCATGCAAAAGCCCGGCAAGACGTGCTTTACGCTCATCTATGCCGTATACCTGTGCCAACATGGCGGCACACTTTGCCACTCCCTCAATGTGGGCCAAGCGCTTCTCTGACACCCTGTCTTTCAGCTCTTTGGCGCGCTCGGAATAGAATTGGTCGCTTAATACATCCATTCGGTACCACTTCCTTCAAAGCCGATCGTCGGTCGGCCTTCGCCCCGCTCGTCACCATAGAGTCCGTGCTGTGCTATGAAGACGCGAATGGCGTAGGGCACAAGATACCTGATCGAGCTTCCCGCTTTGCATAGCGCACGAACCTCGCTCGACGAGATATCGAACATCGGAGCCTTGACGAACTCGATGTGAAAACCCGCTTCGCAAAGGCCATTTACTATCACAGGATCGACCTCATACCCGGGCCTAGATACGCATGCGAAGTTTGCCAGCGAAGCAAGGCGCGACGCATCCTTCCAGTCGCTGAGCGTCAATAGTGAATCCGTGCCTATGATGAACACGAACTCGACATCCGCTCCGTATGCAGCCCGAAGACGCTCGAGTGTATCCACTGTATAGGTTATTCCATGCCTGCGTATCTCGATATCGCTTACGCAAAATGAAGGATTATCAGCGACAGCAAGCTCACACATCGCAAGTCTTGCTTCTGTACTTGCGATATCGCGATCCTGTTTGAATGCTGGATCACCTGCCGGAATAAACAGCACGCCATCAAGACCTAGTGCCTCCATGGCACGCTCGGCGCAGTTCAAGTGCCCCAGATGTATAGGATCGAACGTGCCGCCCATTATTCCGAGACGCCTAGGCACTCCATCTTTGCAAAAGAAAGCAGCGTCCGTATCTTCGAGCGCTCGGGAACTGGCACCTTTGCCCTTGCCAGACAGAGCATACCTAGCCAAGCGCTTGTCTTCAGTTTCAACTTCTTCGAGGACCGCACCAGCAAAGCTGCCGATGTCAGAGACATTGTCATACATCGAAGCTAATCCCTGATCTGTCCATTGCCGCGCAGCACGTATTTATAGGATGTAAGAGCATCGAGGGCAAAAGGACCTCTCGCATGGAGCTTCTGCGTGGATATGCCGATCTCAGCACCGAGGCCGAACTGGCCGCCGTCTGTGAACGACGTTGCAACGTTGTGATAGACAGCTGCAGCATCGACTCCTTTGAGGAACGCCTCGGCCGCTTTTTCATCCGCAGCCACGATGGACTCAGAATGCTTGGTTCCGAATCGATTTATATGCTCGATCGCCTCATCCACACCAATGACGTAATGAACCGAGATCTCCGGGCCGAGATATTCCGTAGCCCAGTCCTCATCCGTTGCAAGAACAAGTTTCTCCGGCACCACTCCACGCTCAGATGCAAGCTTCAATGCGCGCTCATCAGCGTGTATCAAAACGCCCTCGTTCGCCAGCAGCGCCATCATCTCAGCCGCAAGATCGTCCGCTACCCCATTATCGATAAGCAGCGTCTCACATGCATTGCACACCCCGTAACGACGGCATTTGGAATTCATGACGATATCCTTGGCCATGGACGCCTCGGCACTTTCATGCACATACACATGACAATTTCCTGTACCGGTCTCGATCACAGGCACCTTCGAGGTTTCCACACAATGCGCGATGAGCCCTGCGCCACCACGCGGTATGAGCACATCCACGATACCATGCAACTGCATGAGCGCATCGGTGGCAGCCCTGTCTGTGCTGCTTACAAACTGAATGCAATCAGGCGAGATCGACGTTGTTGCGAGCGCACTCTTTAAGACATCGACGATCGCGGCATTGCTGTGAAGCGCCATGCTGCCGCCTCGCAACACGCACGCGTTTCCGGATTTCAAGCAGATACCAGCCGCATCCGCGGTAACATTGGGTCGCGCTTCATAGACGACCGCCACAACGCCAAGCGGCACGCTCACTCGCTCGAGAGAAACACCGTTATACATCGTATCCTCGGCAAGCGTCACGCCGACGGGATCGGCAAGCTCTACAAGTTCCTCCAGTGCATCGGCCATAGCGCATATACGGGAATCATCGAGCATCAACCTGTCAAGTATCGCCTCGCTTGTTCCGGCATCTGCCGCCGGTCGCATGTCTTGCGCGTTCGCCTTCTCTATCGTTTCGCTGCATCTGCGAAGCGCGGCGGCCATCGCGAACAGAGCCTCGTTTTTCTGTTCGGTGGAGGCCATCGCTAAAGACACGCTCGCCTCTTTAGCGATGAGCGCAATCTCCTTCACCTGTGAACGGATATCTTCCACTTCAAACCTCTTTCAGCGCAATATCAATCGAATTTACGATATCACTAAAGCCCGGTCACTTTTCCCAGATAGCTCGATCATGCGGCTAAAATCCAGAAAATGGGATGACAGCAGCAGAGGTCTCGGCTCTTTAGCGTCGCACAATGAAGCCCGAGCGCGCCTGCTAGATAATCATCAAGCCATCTTGCCGAGCCCTTTGATACAACGAGCTCATCACTCGAAAAGCACAAGCTCATCTCTGTGCACGACAGGCGTCTTCGCCAACCTCGACAATATACGATTGCGATCAAGTTCCTCGCTCGAACGCCCACAAGCAAGCTCTATCTCATCACTTGAGGCCCCAGCACGCCCACGCGCGATCACGATGCCCTCAGCATCTTTAACATCGATCACATCATCGGCATCAAATCGCGAATCAACCCTCGTTATCCCGACGCAAAGAAGAGAACTTCCCCGCTCTATTAGCGCACGACGCGCACCTTCATCCACAAACACGGCTCCTCTCGGGCTGTCGCCAAGCGCGAGCCATAGCTTTCTAGGCGTTATCTCATGCGCAGGCTTATCAGAGATGAATCTCGTACCCACATCTTCGCCGCGAGTTGCTGCGCAGATGATGTCCTCGCTGCGCCCGTTGACGATCATCATGGGAATCGCAGCGCTCATGAGCACACGTGCTGCCCGTATCTTGGTGATCATCCCGCCTGATCCCGCCACGCTTCCAGCACCTCCGGCGGCATCCATCACACGGCGGCTAATCCGCTTGACCTCAGAGACGAGCTTTGCCGTTGGCGTCGTCTGCGGATTCGCGTCGTACAAACCGTCGATATCAGACAGTATCACCATCAGATCAGCATCGACCAGACAAGCCACAAGGGCCGCAAGCGTATCGTTGTCGCCGAAACGGATCTGCTCAACAGATACCGTATCGTTTTCATTCACGATCGGGACCACGGACATCTCAAGCAGAGTGGACAGAGTATCGCGCGCGTGCAGATATGCTTCTCTGTCGGCCGTGTCGCGCCTTGTAAGCAACACGAGCGATGTCGTTATGTCGAATCTGGCGAAAGCCTTCGCATAGGCTGCAGAAAGCGCGCTCTGTCCGACAGAAGCCGCCGCTTGAAGATGAGGCATATCCTTCGGGCGCTCTTTTATCCCTAGGGCCTCAAGACCGCTTGCGATGGCGCCCGAGCTCACAATGACGACATCCCAGCCCTCCTCGCGAAGATCAGCGATCTGGGCGGACAGAGAATCGAGATATTCGTAGTCGATCGAGCTTTCGGATGTAGTAAGTGTCGACGAGCCGATCTTCACCACCAACCGGCGACGTCGATCGGTTTGCGTTGTAGTTTCTTTCACCGTGTCCATAAGGCCCCTGCCTTTGACTCGAACCCTCTACAGGTCCAATTCCTGATAGATATCGGCACCATCGGCCGACTCATACTCGAACGCACGACCCGAGATGCGGATCTCATCACCATCCACAGCACCCGCCTCGGCCAGCGCATCATCTACGCCTAGCCTCCGCAAACGATGCTGCAAGAAGCTCACAGCCTCCTCGTTTTCCCAGTCGGTTTGAACCACCATGCGCTCGACCTGCTTACCAGCCACACGAAATGCTCCTTGCTCCTCTTCGATGATCTCAAAGGCAGCATCGCGCGCAAGCCTCCTGTGTTCCCAAACCTGATCGAAACGCTCGGTCGCATCATCGGCACGCTTGGCCTCCTCACGCAGCTCATGCACCTTTGTGGCTATGGCCGCCTTGAGCGAATCCACGCCCTCTCCTGTAAGGGCGCTTATCTCGTAGAGCTTGGGATCGATTGGCGATTGGGCAAACTCATTGCCACCCGCAGCCTCAATTGAGTCCGCACGCACGCGCTCGGCAAGCGCACGAGCCGCATCCTCGGTTCCTGCGACATCGATCTTATTCGCGACAACAATCCTCGGCCTTTGTGCCAGCTCCGAGGCATAAAGCGCAAGCTCCCTGTTGATGATCTCATAATCCTCAAGCGGATCGCGCTGTTCGTAGTCGCCAGTGAGATCGACCACATGCACGATAAGCGCGGTGCGCTCGATATGACGCAAGAACTCATGTCCGAGTCCCTTACCTTCATGTGCGCCCTCGATAAGTCCTGGAACGTCAGCCACCACGAAGCTCAAATCTCCGCTCGTCGCCACACCTAGGTTAGGCACCAAGGTAGTGAACGGGTAATCAGCGATCTTCGGCTTTGCAGCGCTCATCTTCGAGATAAGAGATGATTTTCCAGCACTCGGCATACCAACGAGCGCCGCATCGGCAACGAGCTTCATCTCGAGCTCGATCCACTTGTCATCGGCAGGCTCACCGAGCTCAGCGAACGCCGGCGCACGGCGGGTCGATGTCACGAAATGCGTATTGCCCCGACCGCCGATGCCGCCTTCAGCCACGATGACTCGCTCGCCATCATGTGCCAAATCCGCGATAAGCTCGCCAGCCACTTTGTCATCCTCGGAATACTCCCTCACGATCGTACCGACAGGAACCCTGAGAATAAGGTCCTCACCGCGCGCGCCGTGCATCTTCGAACCCTTTCCGTGGGTGCCTCGCTGCGCCTTGAAATGATGCTTGAACCTGTAATCGATGAGCGAGGATAGCGAGCTGTCTGCAACAAGCACAACATCTCCGCCATGCCCACCGTCTCCTCCATCAGGGCCACCCTTAGGAACGTGAGCCTCGCGACGAAAGGACATGCAACCAGCCCCGCCATCGCCGCCTTTTACGTAAATATGCACCTTATCGACAAACATTGTCTCTTCCTTCTAAACAAAAAGCCCTCATAAAAGGGCCTTTTGCGATTAGTTATGTTGATGATCCTTGCGTCTTGCGAAAGCTCTTAAGCCTCCGGAATGACATGGATCTTACGTTTGTCACCACGTGTGAACTTCAGCGTACCGTCGCAAAGAGCGAACAGGGTATCATCTCCACCGCGACCAACATTCTCACCTGGATGAAAATGTGTACCGCGCTGACGAACGATAACATTTCCGGTTTTGACCGGTTGGCCTGCGAACATCTTGACACCAAGACGCTTTGCGTGAGAATCGCGGCCGTTTCTTGTAGAGCCTAAGCCTTTCTTATGAGCCATGATTACTCCTCCGATGCCTTATCGTCAGCCTTCTCGGCTGCCTTCTTCGTTGTAGCCTTCGCCTTGGTCTCGCCAGACTTAGCGGCGGTCTTAGTGGTCTTTGTGGTCTTGGAAGCAGCCTTTGTCGCCGTCTTCTTTTCAGCGCTATCTTCCTTTGCGGCCTTGGCCTTCGGCTCCTCTGCCGCCTTTGTAGTCTTGGTCTTAGAAGCAGCCTTCTTTGGCTCGGTGTACTTCTCGCTGCCCACTGTCACGATCTGAACGCGAGTGAGGTTCTGGCGATGTCCGCGAAGCTTCTTATAGTTCTTACGCTTCTTGAACTTGAAGACAAGCTGCTTGTCGCCCTTGAACTGCTCGAGCACAACAGCCTCTACCTTTGTGGCAGCCGCCTTCTTCGGATCGGCCTCGACCTTCTTGCCATCAACCACGCAGATGGTCTCAAGAGCGACCTTATCGCCGACCTCTGCCGGCAGCTTCTCGATATTGATCTTATCGCCGGGTGCAACTTTGTATTGCTTCCCACCGGTCTTTACGATTGCATACATTGATCTGTCTCCTAGTATGTGTCTAAACGCAAGGAATTATCCTACCAATGTAATACCCCTGCGTCAACGATTTTTTCACAAATTGTCCAAACTTTATTTTAAAAGGTGTCAAATCGCTATCAGTGTGCGCTCGCCCAATCATCCGCCCACGAAACATCCACCACCAGAGGAACACTCAGCTCAACAACCGACTCCATCACCTCTTTCACCATCTGCGCGACCTTGTCCACCTCGTCTTTGGGTACAGAAAGATCGAGCTCATCGTGCACCTGAAGCATCAGCTTCGCTCGACTTTCCTGTGCACGAAGCCTTGCTTGGACCTCTATCATGGCTAGCTTGATGATATCCGCCGCACTGCCTTGCATCGGATGGTTCATTGCTGTGCGCTCCCCGAATCCGCGTCTTTGCTTGTTGGATCCACGAAGCTCTGGAATATGGCGCTTGCGCCCGAACATCGTCTCGGCATAGCCGGTCTCGCTTGCATGCGCGATAACGCTATCAAGATAAGTGCGCACTCCCGGATAGGCCCCGTAATATCTCTCGATCATCTCCTTCGCTTCGCCGAAATCGATATCCAGCGTCTGCGAGAGCCCGTAGGCCTGCTGACCGTAAACGATGCCAAAATTGACAGCCTTTGCCTTCGAGCGCATCTCAGAAGTGACGTCATCCACATCAACACCGAACACTCTTGCGGCTGTCTGCGCATGAAAATCCGCACCGGAGCGAAACGCCTCGATAAGCCCCTCATCACCTGAAAGATGAGCTAAAAGACGTAACTCGATCTGCGAATAGTCAGCAGACAGGAACACCTCATCTTCAGCTAGCGGGATAAAGCATTCGCGAATCCGGCGGCCGAAATCTGTTCTCACGGGGATGTTCTGAAGGTTTGGATCCGAGGATGAAAGACGCCCTGTAGCGGTCACCGTCTCATGGAATACCGTATGTATGCGAGCATCATCACCCCTCATCTTCGGAAGGCTATCTATGTATGTTGATTTGATCTTCGCAAGCTCGCGATAGCGCAAGACCGAACTTGCGATCTTCTCGGTCTTAGCAAGCTCTCCGAGCACAGAAGCGTCTGTTGAAAACCCGCGCTGGTTCTTCTTTATAGGCTTTAGCCCCATCTTCTCAAATAGTATGTGCGAGAGCTGCTTGGGAGAATCGATGTTGAACTCCTCGCCCGCCTGCGCATAGATCTCGCTCGCAAGCTCGGTGAGCTCTCCTGCGGCATCGCGACCGAGCTCTGATAGCTTGTCGGTGTCGATCGCCACCCCGATACGCTCCATCTGCGCGAGCACGTTCACAAGAGGCAGATCGATATCGAAGTAAGCATCGGCGGATCCGTCATCGACGAGCGCCTTGTCTAACACACCAGCGAGCATCCGCGTCAATGCCGCTTTTTGCAACAGATCCTCATCGGGATCCTCCGCCTCGACGATCTCGCCGCCAAGATATTGCTCAGCGAGCTTATCAAGCGAATAGTCGTTCGTTATGGAGCGCAGCACATATGCCGCCAATGAGATATCCATTGCGGAGTTACCGTAGAGCTCATCAAGGGTGATGAGTGCCTCTTTCGAGGTGTCAGGCGGATAGGCCAGCTGAATGACCGCCTTGAGATCCTCTGTAGCCAAACTGGCGTTTTTCAGACAGTAAACGAGCATATCCATCGCTTGATCCTCATCAAGGATGACGCTTCCCTTCGAGGTCGACAGACATATGCGGACTTGAGTGCCAAAAAGGGTATCACCGCCCTCTTCGGTATACGCAAACCCGATCCTCTCGAGATTTTCTACCGCCGAATCCACAAGCATGCGAGCATCTTTTGGATCGATTCGCTCACCGGAATCGATTTCGAGCACCTCGATGCTAGCCGCCTTTCCTACAAAATTGAGCACACGCGTTAGCGGGCTTGCAAGCGCATATTCCTTGAACGTCTTATCCACTTCATCTGGATCGAAGTCTGGAAACGAAACCTCCTCAAGATCGAGCGAAAAATCCAGATCGCAGACGATCGTGGCTATCTGACGGCTCAGATAAGCCATCTTCTCGTTTTCGGCAAGATTTTCCTTCTGCTTGCCTTTGAGCTCATCGATGTGCGAATAGATGCCCTCTATATCACCGTATTTCTCAAGAAGTTTCTGCGCACTCTTCGGACCGATGCCCGGAACACCGGGTATATTGTCAGACGAATCCCCCATAAGTCCCAGATAGTCTATGAACTGCGCGGGCGTCACACCGTATTTCTCCATCACCTCATCAGGGCCGAATATGACCACATCCGAGATGCCTTTTTTCGTCGTTACGATCTTGGTGAGCTCAGTGGCGAGCTGGCATGCATCTTTATCGCCTGTAACGAGCAGCGTCTCAAATCCCAGCTTCTCATCGCGCGCAGCGATCGTGCCGAGAATGTCATCTCCCTCCCATCCGGGAACCTTCACGATCGGGATGCTCATCGATGAGAGCAGTTTCTCGATGATTGGAAATTGCACGCGAAGCTCGTCATCCATATGTGGACGCTGAGCCTTATAACTGGGCATTTCCTCTATTCTGTGGGCGGGCTTTCCCTCATCAAAGGCGCACACCACCCCATCGGGGCTGGCTTCCTCGATGAACTTGCACAGCATCTGCATGAAGCCAAACACCGCATTTGTAGGAGATCCGTCCGGAGCGATCATAGGCGTCTGGATCGCGTGGTAGGCTCTGTGCATTAATGAATTACCGTCGATGACGGCGATCTTCTTGGACATAGATATTCCCATCCTAAGCTCATGCGATTCGAGATGATCCATCTCGAGTCGATATGAAACGAAAGCGCCGACGCACCTTTGCGCCTATCGCTCTAGACGCTCCAAAGATAACCGACCCCGCGAACTGTTTCAAGACGTTGCGCCAATTCCGGGCCGAGCTTTGCGCGAACGCGCCTGACATGAACATCCACCGTCCGCGAACCGCCGTAATAGTCAAATCCCCACACCCGACGCAAAAGGGCATCACGTGAATAGGTGCGCCCAGGATGCGTCACCAAAAACGCGAGCAGCGCATATTCCAGATAGGTGAGATCAAGTGGCTCGCCGCCGACCTTCACCTGATAGGTGGCAAGATTCATGGTCATGTTGTCTATGGCGATAAAATCGCTCGAGGAAAGCTCGTTGCCAGGCCACAGAAGCTGCGATATGCGCGCAGAACATTCCTCGGCCGTTGCCCCGTGGACTATAAAATCCGCCTTCACCTGAACAGGCAGCCTGAACTCTTTGAGCTGCTCATTGTTCACGATCAGAAGAAGCGAGGTCGAATCGTCATCGACAAGCACTGTCTCGACATCGGCCACATCCTTGGCGACATCGCCTCTCGCCTCGAAGATAACGAGATCATGTGATGGATTGGCAGCCAGCAGCTTTCTGAATTGCAGTGTGGAGCCTGCCACCACATCCACATCAAGCCCGGAGAGCACTTGCTGAAAACGATGTGCATTATCGAGCGAATCGGCTATGAAGATCACCTTTTTTCTGGCCATCTACAACACCGCCAACAATCTGTCGAGCTCCCATGGGGTGACTATACGCTGGTATGCATCCCATTCCTCGGCCTTGGCCTTCACCAGATATGAGTGCGCATATGGACCAAGCGTCTCTTTCATAAGCTCGCTAGCCTCAAAGCGCTCAATAGCCTCGAACAGCGTTTTGGGAAGTTGCTCTGCAGGCCCAGATACCCGATCGGGCTTTGCCGCCTCACCGATGTCGGCCTCGCATGCATCGCAAAGCTCTAGTTCCTCTTCGATCCCCGCAAGCCCGGCCGCAAGCATTGCAGCGAAGACGAGATAGGGATTGGCCGCCGGATCAGGGCTTCGAAGCTCGATGCGCGAAGCATCCTTCTCATCGGGCCTGTATCCCGGAACCCTTACGATAGCCGAGCGGTTGTTGCGCGCCCATGCGATGTTGACAGGAGCCTGCACTCCGCTTGCAAGCCTCTTATAAGAATTCACATACTGATTGGTGATCAAGCAGAATTCCGGTGTGTACTTGAGAATACCCGCGATATATTGCTTAGCCGTCTTCGATAGATTGTAACCAGACGGATCCCTGTCATCGAAAAACGCATTGTTGCCCTGATCGTCAAAAAGACTTTGATGGACATGCATCGCAGATCCCGGAGCGTCGCTCATCGGCTTCGGCATGAAAGATGCATACACACCGTGCTTGAGCGCGATCTCTTTAACGACGAGCTTATAGGTCATAACAGCATCAGCCATCGAAAGCGCATCGGAATATCTCAGATCTATCTCATGTTGGGAAGGTGCAAGCTCATGATGCGAATACTCGACAGGTATCCCCATCTTCTCGAGAGTGAGCACGGTGTCTCGGCGAAGGTCAGACGCGTAGTCTAAAGTCGTCAGATCAAAATAGCTACCCTTGTCGAGCACCTCTGTTCCGGTGGGATCCTTGAAGTAGAAAAACTCCAATTCAGGCCCAACATTGAGAGAGAACCCCATCTTAGCCGCTTTTCGCACTATCCGCTTAAGGATGTGGCGCGGGTCGCTCTCAAAAGGAGAGCCATCAGGCATCTTGATATCGCAAAACATCCTAGCAACAGCGTTTGATTGAGGACGCCATGGAAGCACTTGGAAGGTCGACGGATCGGGAAATGCCAGAAGATCTGTTTCCTGCGACTCGGAAAATCCCTTGATGCAGCTACCGTCGAACCCCATCCCATCGCAAAATGCATGCTCGAGCTCTCCGGGGACCACAGCGAATGACTTCATATTCCCAAGAACATCCGTGAACCAGCATCGCACAAAGTGAACATCTCTACTCTCGATGGTCTTTAGAACGAAATCCTGTTCTCGAGCTTGGTTATCCAAGATGCATCCTCGTTTCAGATCGGACCTGTTTTTATCCATCGATTCAATTTAATGCATAAGATGCCTATCGACGCCCCACATTTTCGAATTTAACGAAAAGTTTATGTTTTGACCCATGCCGATCGCCCGTCAGATGCTCAAGCAGTAAAGAGGCATCTTCACCCATTGTCTATAACAAAATGACCACTTGCACCCTAGCATAAAAAAGGACCCGCACATCACGGGTCCTTTTCATCATGTCGGAATATAGACCGTTACTCAGCAGCGGTCTCCTCTGATGCTGCAGCCTCATCGGCAACAGCGTTTTCAGCAGCAGCCTCAACAGCCTCATCCTGAACCTCTGCCGAAGGCTCGGCTGCTGGCTCCTCAGATGCTGTAGAATTCGCAGCTTCTTCTGCATACTTTGCGGCGCGCTCGGCCTTCTCCTTGGCCTTAGCCTCACGCTCTGCCTTACGGGCTGCCTCTTTCTCAGCAGCCTTTGCAGCACGCTCCGCCTTACGAGCGGCCTCGCGCTCTGCAACAGTGTTGGTGGCGTTGCCGAAACGATCGGCAAAACGCTGAACACGACCACCGGTATCGATGAGCTTTTGAGTACCGGAATAGAACGGATGGCAAACGTTACAAATGTCGATCCTGAGCTCCGGTTTGGTCGAATGCGTTGTGAACTCGTTGCCGCAACTGCATTTGACCTTGCACTCTACGTATTCCGGGTGAATTCCCTGTTTCATATTCTAACTCCTAACCTTTGTCTTGGTTTCCGACCAAGACGAGACAAGTTTGAATATGATATCACAACTAAATATCGAATTTCCAGAGCCCGTGAAGATTGCAGTACTCATATACCGTAACAGCCTTCTCGCCTTCACCGAGATGGAATACTGTGTGAGGAGCATCGCCTGGTTTGAGCGGATGTATCTCATAGCCGCGATCCTTCACAAGGCAAATGAACTGGATGTAGTGCTCGTCCATCATTGGATGGTCGATACTTCCGATATTCACATCGATACGATCGCCGTCGATCTTCACATCTGGAACGTGCTTCTCAAGCGCCGCGTCCTGTGTGTCTGCTACAAGCTCCACCATCGGCTCTCCACAGCAAACAAGGTCCACCCCACTGTCGAACACCTTTACTGCAATGTTGCCGCAATGCATGCACTTATAGAATTTGACCTGCATGATCAACCTCTCTTTCGTTATTCTGAAACGCTATTTCCAATGTCTGAACGCATCTTTGCGATCAGTCCATATGTAGCGATAAGATACTATCTTTGATCGCCATCGTACAGTTACTTTTCGGCGATGATTACAAACGGTTATCCTATCATGATTGCGTGGAAGTATCCGGCCGATCGCTTGAGCTCGATGAGCGACGAATCCCCTCTTGAGGTCTTTTCGTCTTGGCCGCATAGATGAGCACGGCTGCACCCACTATGATAAGCGGCAAAGAGAGCACCTGCCCCATCGTAACCCAACCAAAGGCCAGATATCCGAGCTGGATATCCGGCTCGCGCACGAATTCTATCAGAACGCGGAACACTCCATACATAACAAGGAACACACCTATGAACGACCCTCTTGGGAGCGTGGGCTTTTTGAACGACATGGCGAACAACACAGCGAAGATGACAAGCCCCTCAAGGATGCCTTCATATAGCTGGCTCGGATGACGCGGCATATCACCAGCCGCTCCACCGAACACAACACCCCACGGAAGATCTGTAGGCGCGCCCCAAAGCTCACCGTTGATGAAATTCGCGCACCTGACCATGAATATCCCTAAAGTGGCTGCAATAGCGCCCAGATCAGCTAGTGTCAGATATGGGATAGTTGTGATCTTGGCCGCCACGATGCCTGAGACAAGCGCTCCGATAAGACCCCCGTGAAAACTCATCCCACCTTGATTGATGGCAAATATCTCCAGCGGATGCGAGAGATAGTATCCGTTGCCATAAAAAAGGCAATATCCTAAACGAGCGCCGATGATGATACCTATGATGACGCACACCATAATGGTGAGCACACTATCGGCATCAATGCGCAATTTCCAGCGCTTGGATACCTTATAAAGAAGCAGTGCGGCAACGGCGAACCCAAGCACATAGCCTATGCCATACCACCGAACAGCGAACGGACCTACTGAGAAGGCTACAGGATCAAGAGCATGATAGATATCATCGAGCATTATCGATCACTCCTATCATCACTCAGGCTCCCGTCATCCTGCGAATCGCCTAAACCTCCGCGATCTACTCCCATTCCGGCAGTCACTTCATTGGCCACTCTGACGACCTCTTTTTGAAGTTGCAACGGAATTGGCTGGATGGATGAGATTTTGGACTGGCAATTAGGACACTCGACAGTAAAAAGCCCCAAGTCCTGTCGCAGTGCCATAAGCGAGCTGTACTCGAAAAGATTCAGCGTTGAGAGCCCGCATGATGGGCATACCATCGTCGTTTGATTGTATTGCATCTATATACCTTAAAGATACGATCAGAGAAGGAATCTATTCGGATTACCTTGGCGCTTGAAGCCCTCCGGCCGCTCTGAGATATCAGGCCCATGGATAAGAAAATGCTCGCAGAATCGGCAGATCTCCTTTTGAGCCATATCGTAGTCGCGATCAGGATTGAGCAGCACGTTAAAATCCTCGCACACCACATGGGTCTTGCGAACACAAGCCGCGTAATGGCAGTCGGCCGGGCACGGCTCACCGGGAGTGTTGTGAGGGCATCTGCCCATCATCTCCTCATCGCAACCGCGCTTTTCCCAGCATCTTTCCAAACCCAGCCCCCTTACGTCAAACGGAGTGGGAAAGCCCCACTCCGAAAGAAACTCAACATCTTCTATCGAGCGACCCCTGAAAGAGCATTCCTATGCAGGAACGACCTTCGTGACGCCCTCAACCCTATCCTTGAGGATGCGCTCTACCCCATTAGCGAGCGTCATCTGCGACATCGGGCAGCCCTTGCAGGCTCCCTGAAGCTCAACGGTCACAACGCCGTCTTCGCTCACATCAACAAGCTCGACATCGCCGCCATCGGCCTGAAGGCTCGGACGAATGAGCTGCATAACCTCTGCTACCTTTTCCTTATCTACCATTTTCTTCTCCGATCGGATCGTTAATTCAAAGACCTGCACGGTCCTTTTTATCATATCGAGCAAATGATATCACGGAATGTGACCGAATCGAAAATATCACACAGCCGGCATATAATCCGCGCCAATGATCGCGATCACACCGGCCTCCGATGAATAGTAATCACCGCCATTGACAACACGGCCGCTTCCTATCTGAGATGCGATCGCTTTGGCCGCACCTTCATATGAGCTATCGGTGAACACGATGAGCGTCTCAGGATAGGTTATAGCGTCGGTCACATTGCCCACGCCGATGACGTTGTACCCATATCCGCTCAAAATCTCTCCTAGCTTGGCACCCGCCCCTGTCATCTGAGTCCCGTTTCTCACCTCGACAGTAACATCGCCGGGGACGACATTGGATATCGACTCATCGGTCATATCTGGATTCTGCCCGCTCTTCACAAGCTCGCGAATGCCATCCCAGCTATTCGAAGACACCTGGAACACAACATCATCCGTACTCGAGCCACGCGTCTCATAATAAGGAACGATACACGAGTAGATCACGAGATCCTCGCTGGGCTTTAGCGCATCTCCAAGCGATAGCAGATCGGATGTCGACATATCGGTCTCGATGTATAGACTCGCATCCCCCACAAGGTTTGCCAGCCCGAGCCCCGATGAAGACAGCGCCGCATTCAGCACCTCAGTCGTAAAGGCGACGCGATTGGCAACGGTCGTATCGAACCCGCCCAAGACATTCGTTGCACGAAGATACGTTATTACCTGCTTGCCTGAAAGAGTCTGCTCGCCGGCGAATATAACTTCATTGCCCGCATTAGGATCATCGATCTCCTCTGCAATGTTTAACTGGATGCCGCCCATCATATCTACGATATTGATGAGGTGCTCGGAGTTGGTAGAGATGAAATGGTTGACATCGATTCCGCATAATGCCGAAACGGCTCGCACAAGCTCCGCATCTCCGCCCACATCTTTCGCCTCATACAGCGGATGGCTCACCCCGTCGCTCATCTTGTAGGTGAGAATGGAAGGAACCGTGATGAACGTGAGCTTCTTTCCCGGAGCATCCACTCGAACGAGCATATAGCCCTCCGACTCCGACTCAACCGCCTTTGTGGCTCGATCATCCATATCCGCCACACAGAGCACATAATACGGCCCGCCATCTTTGCCCGCCACCAGCGCCTCAGCGGCGTTGGAATCCGCAAGCGCGAGATTCGAATCGGTCGTTCTGAAGAAAGCGAATACGCCCACGGCAAGCGCCACTACCAAGATCGCGCACAGGATTGCCACTACCACGCCGAGCTTGCGCCTATTCGATCGCGAGCGCGTATTCTCCGCAAGTGTCGCCTTCCGTCCGCCGCGTTTTTTCTGTTTCTTCGCGTGCGATCCCTTTTCCTTAGAAGCCTTTGAGCGCCCATAGGCCACCGAACTCTCGGCGATATCCTGCGAGTACGCCGAAGCGCGGCTATGCGATGCAGACCTAGAAGAACCACTCACGCTCGGCTCTGTACGCTTGCTGCCAGATCCGAGCGTGCGCTTGGTGCGAGCCGATGAGCTATCCTCACGTGCCGACATGCCACCCGCAGACTTCGATCCTCTCATGGATACAAGGTCAACATTTCTCATCTCTCTCGATGCATTCGAAATACGCGGCCTCTGCGCTTTTGGAAGTCCCGCACTGTTTACAAGGTCATCCGTAGCTCTGCCTCCATACAAAGCCGCATCGCGACGAGCGCGCGGATTTCGCGACGAGGAGGCAGAAGTGCTACGGCGATATGATGCACGAGTCGAGCGAGACGTACTTGCATCTGGTCCCGACATAGCCGATGCTCTTTTCGCTGCGCGATCGGACAGGTCGCCTCCAGAAGCGCGAGATGATCGATAGGTCCGCTCCGCGCGTTTGTAAGAGCGCGCAGAACGCTCATCATTTTCGTATGGATCGCCCGATCTGCCCATGAAATCCTTTTCTATCCCAATAATGCGAACGCTCGATCGCTCTTACAAAGACCGGCGCTCAAGATCGGCACCAAGCGATGAAAGTTTGCCAACATAGTCCTCATATCCCCGATCGATATGTCCGATCTCATATACCGTGGTATATCCTTCAGCCACAATACCAGCAAGCACAAGAGCGGCACCGGCCCGCAAGTCTGTTGAGGACACCGGAGCGCCCTGCAACCTCTTCACACCGCGGATTATCGCATGATGCTCCTCAAGCGTGATGTCTGCGCCCATTCGCATGAGCTCGGCTGCAAACATGAAGCGATTCTCAAACACATTTTCCGTGATGACCGAGATACCGTCAGCCAGCGCAGCAAGCAGCATGAATTGCGCCTGCAGATCGGTCGGAAAACCCGGATGCGGAAGAGTCTGGATATCCGTCGGGGAAAGCGGATGGTCGCGAGATATCGTGATGCGATCAGCTTGCGCTTCGATCTTGCATCCCATTGCTTCGAACTTCAGAAGCGACATCTTCAAAAATGACGGATCAATACCAACGACAGTCAGAGGACCACCCGTAAGTGCGCCTCCCGCCAAAAACGTCCCGGCCTCGATTCTGTCTCCCACCGTGGTGTGCTCGCAAGGATGAAGGTCGTCAAGCTCCACGCCTTCTATCTCGATGCTCGACGCGCCTGCACCACTTATCTTGCAGCCCATACTGTTGAGCATGTCACACAGATCCACGATCTCCGGTTCGCGAGCCGCATTCTCGATCACAGTGTGACCTTTTGCCGCTACAGCGGCCATAAGCATATTCTCGGTCGCACCAACGCTTGGGAATTCAAGCACAACATGCGCACCGTTAAGTCCGTTCGGTGTACTGGCGATAAGAACGCCGTGATCCACATCGAACTTGACCCCAAGCATCTCAAGCCCGACAAGATGCATATCGATCTTGCGCGCGCCGATCTGGCATCCGCCCGGCATTGCAACACGTGCAGCCCCAAAGCGCCCAATCAGTGGTCCTAGCACCGAAATGCTCGCCCTCATCTTTGAGACGAGCTCATAGGGCGTCACGCATCTGTCGACCGCAGCCGTATCGATGAAAAGATCATGCCCATCGCGCTCAACGCTTGCGCCTAATGTCGTGAGTACTTCTGACATGATCTCGATATCAGATATCACAGGAACATTGTGAAGCGTCGACGGTCCTTGACCAAGAAGGGTCGCAGCCATCAGCTTCAGCGCGGAATTCTTGGCACCGGCGATGCGGACCTCTCCGGTCAAAGTGCTGTTGCCTCGAACAACGATGACTTCTTTGGACAAAACTCTACCCCCGATCAACTTGACGCAAGAACGCCTGCGAATCGTTCAACCATGATACATATTATAGATAACGTAGAGAAGGCCGCGCAAACGCACGACCTTCCGAAACATAATATCTTTGCTTGTCGGGTCTACTCACCCAAAGCGAAGCGAAGAAAGCCAGTGATCTTGATGGTGCCACCGAGCTCCTTGGCGCAAGAATCGACATACTGACCGACAGTCATGTCAGAGTCCTTCACGAAATCCTGCTCTGCAAGGCAGTTCTCCTTGTAGAACTTATCCATTCTTCCCATGGCGATCTTCTCTTGGATGTTCTCCGGCTTGCCAGATTCTGCAGCCTGAGCCTTGTATATCTCCATCTCATGCGCTGCAACATCAGCAGGAACCGACTCGCGAGTAGCGGCGACCGGGTTGATCGCGGCAACCTGCATAGCAACGTCGCGTCCGCATTTTTGGAAACCCTCGGATGCAGGGTCGATACCCTCAACGTCGAATGTGACCAGAACGCCGATCTTACCGCCGCCATGGATGTAGGAAGAAACACCTTTCGCCTCGAGCTCGGAAACGCGAGCCAGCTGGCAGTTCTCGCCCATCACGTGGATGCAATCGGTGATGATCTCCTCAACGGTCTCGCCGTCGATCGAACAGCTGGGAAGCTTCTCGGCATCAACGGGCATATTCTCGAGAGCCGCACGTGCGATCTTCTCGGCATAACCCTTGAACTTCTCATTCATTCCTACGAAGTCAGTCTCGCAATTGAACTCAACGACCGCACCCTTTGTGCAAGTGTCGTCAACGATAGCCATAACAGTTCCCTCGTTGGTGGCGCGGCCCGCCTTCTTAGCAACAGCAGCCAATCCGCGTGTACGGAGAACATCAACAGCTGCCTCCATGTCACCGTTGGCCTCTGCGAGCGCCTTTTTGCACTCCATCATGCCCGCGCCGGTCATCTCGCGCAGCTCTTTGACCATGCTAGCAGTGATCTCTGCCATATCATTACCTCCCTTAAAGGATATTCTCGTATCGATAGTGGGCTGATTTCCGCCCCAAATCTTAAGCCTGATCGGCTACAGCCGCCTCTTCATCGGCAATGTTCGCATCAATCGCGCCAGCAAGCTCGTCTGCAGCGGCAGCGGAAACGACATCGCCCTGTTGAACCTCGGCGTTTGCAGCAGCAGGAGCCGCAGCATCGCTCATCTCAGCGGCGGTGACATCGGCGCCGGTGCCTGCGATAACAGCATCTGCGATGAAATTGCATAGCAAGCGCACGCTCCTGATCGCATCGTCGTTCGCAGGGATTCCGTAATCGACATCATCCGGATCGCAGTTGGTATCAAGCGTACCAACGATCGGGATGTTGAGACGACGAGCCTCGTTGACCGCGATCTCCTCGCGGCAAGTGTCGATGATAAAGATCGCATCCGGGGTCTTTTTCATGTTGCGGATACCGTTGAGATTAGTTTGAAGCTTAGCAAGCTCTTTGCGCTTCAGGATCTGCTCCTTCTTCGGAAGAAGAGCCATGCGACCGTCGGCCTCTTGAGCCTCAAGGTCCTCCATGTAGACAACGCGCTGACGGATTGTTACAAAGTTGGTAAGCATACCACCGAGCCAACGTGCGTTCACGTAAGGCATTCCACAACGATTCGCAGCCTCAGCAATGGGCTCCTGTGCCTGCTTTTTGGTACCGACAAAGAGCACCGTGCCCCCTTTGCGGGCAAGGTTGGAGACAAATGTGTATGCCTTATCCATATCCACAAGCGTCTGCTTGAGATCGATGATGTAGATATCTCCTCTGCTTCCGAAGATATACGGTTTCATCTTCGGGTTCCAGCGGCGAGTCTGGTGACCGAAATGCGCACCCGCGTCGATGAGCGACTGGATGCTGACCTTTGTTGGTGTAGCCATGTCTAAAACTCCATTCGTTAGTCCTCTGCCCAAGGTCATCCCTGATGCCCGCAACCCTCATAAGGGCCACTGGCAGGCACAAGTCGCTTGAGCATGTGTGATTAGAAACTTCGAAAGTATACCACAGTTATGGGCTTGAAATGACTACTTATTTCGCAGCCTCGGCGGCTTCGCGCTCGAGCACTTTCTTCATCGCTGCGATGGCACACTCGATCTGCTCGTCTTCTGGCTCGTTCGTCGTAAGATACTGCATCTGCATCCCCGGCCATAAAATGACCTTCACAAGAGGATTATCCGGATGGCTTCCAGCCCACTTCACCGTTATCTCGTACGAAATTCCCGCGATCAGCGGCAAGAATAATATCCTTACTGCTATGACCAGCAGGAGCTTCGGAAGCCCATCAGCCACGCCGAGAGCGTCAATAAGAGCATTCACCGGAAGGATGGTATAGACGATGATCGCGATTACGAGCACCATTATCAAAAACGCCGTGCCGCAGCGAACATGCAGCCGCGGGAAGCTCTTCGCGTTTTCCGGCGTGAGCGGCAATGCGTGCTCATAGCAGTGGATCGTTTTGTGCTCCGCGCCGTGGTACATGAACATACGGCGGATATCCTCCATCCGTCCGATAAGCCATATATAAAAGATAAACACGACCACTCTCAAGATGCCGTCGACGACATTCCAAAGCACGGTGTTCGAGTCGTATTCGCCGACAATTAGATTCGTGATGGCAGCAGGAGCCACGATGAAAAGCGCCACGCCCAACACCACACCGAGTACCATGGAAAGTCCCATGAAACCTTTCCCGAGCCCGTCGGAGTCCTTGTCAGCAGAATCCTTCTTCGAATCATCGGCGCAAACGGCCTCATCTTTGCTTTTTAGCTCATCTGAGAGCGTCACAAACTCAGGAGCCGCATCCGCCTCAGATGGCCTCACAACATATGCGCTAACCTCATCTTGCGCAGAGTCGAACTGCTCCTCCATCTCCTCAACGATAACGTCAGCCTCTTTCTCAAGGCGTTCACGCTCATCGTCATCTGAAAAGGCATGCTCGGCAGCAATCTCGAGTGCCTTGAAGCCGAGCGCGAGCGATTCGACCAGCGCAGTGCATCCACGCACGAAAGGCCACCCCATCCAAGAGTGCTTCTTCTTGCCGGAGACAAGATCGTGCTCTTCTATATAGATATCGCCATCAGGCTCTCGCACAGCGACGGCCCAGTTATACTTACCGCGCATCATGATTCCCTCAAGAAGCGCCTGACCACCTACATGCGTCTTGATCTCGCCATCCTCGGCGAACGCGCGCGCAAGA
This sequence comes from uncultured Eggerthellaceae bacterium, assembly GCA_910588945.1. Classification (GTDB taxonomy): domain Bacteria; phylum Actinomycetota; class Coriobacteriia; order Coriobacteriales; family Eggerthellaceae; genus MGBC163016. Next base: position 188,849 of record CAJUSF010000013.1, read on the forward strand.
TCGCTCTTTTTTAGATCTTCTGACATAGCAGATCCTATTCTGCGGCAGGATAGGGATCGCCACAGGTCATCTTGCCTTCCCTGCAAGGGCCGCTAACACACGGCGCGCCGGCGCGCTTAAAGACGAACGGAGCGCTCGGGCGCACCAGATCAAGCATCTTGCAAGCAAGCTCGCGAATCTCCCATTGGGCCCGCTTGCAGCAGCGCAGCTCGAAGAAATGCAGAAGTTCGCGAACGTTCATGGTAACAACGATCTTCGTTTCAGCCGCATTCGGAAGGACGAATCTGGCATCCTCGGCCGGAATCCCAAGCTCTACAAGATCAGCATATGCCTGCTCAGCCACTTGCATCGCACTATCAAAAAGGGCATTGGCCTTCTCGTTTTTCGCAATCGTATCGGGTTTTATAACCTCAATACCTTCCTTGAATTTCACATAGCGCTGTGATTGCTGATTGAAGCTCGCAAGACGATGCCTCACCAACTGATGCGTGAGCGCACGCGACACGCCGTCAATTGCGAACGTATAACTGGCATGCTCGAGCGTGGAGAAATGCCCGCCCGCCATGATCGTGCTGAGCACCGAGGCAACCCTCTCCGGTGGCATCGTCTCCATCAGCTCTTTGGCACCAACTGGCGCATAGCATAGGCGCGCCGCTGTGGCTATCGCGCGTTCAGGGTCAGGAGTGTGATAAAGAAGTTCTACTTGCATATCTTCTCTTCCGATCGAAATGTGCGTATCGCCTCATCGGCTGACATATGCCGATAAGGCTTGTAACGAAATGTTCTTTTCGAACAAACAGTATAAAGACGAATCGCGCCCATCGCGGCACCAATCGATGAAATACCCATCTAATTACACAACTTGCCATCAATATCAACGTTTGGGCAAATATCTTTAAATGATCCCCGCTTCGATGATTCGGTGTCCTACAATCAAGATATAGCAGCAAAGAAAGGACTCTGAAATGGCTGAGGATATGAACACCAAACTCGCCCCCTACGGGATCGACTACCTCGATGCAATGGATCGCATGGACAACGACGGAGATCTATATAAGATGCTCGCGTTGAAGTATCTCGACAACAGCAAATACACCGATTTGGTGGCAGCCCTTGAGGTCGAAGACTTCGATGAGGCTTATAAGGCCGCACATTCGCTCAAAGGCGTTGCCGGTAACCTCTCATTCTCAAAGCTGTTCGATGTCGCAGCCTCCATGTCTGAGGCTCTATTTCAAGGTGAATATCAGGCCGCCGAAAAGATGCTTCCCGATCTCAGCGATGCCAACGACAAGGTAATCGAAGGCCTTAACGCTTGGAAAGACGGTTCGCTATAGAAGAAACGCCCCCCAGATCCCCTACAAAACGATCATCTGAAACATAAACCAAAGAAGCGGAAACTGCATCAAGTAGCTCCGCTTCTTTTATTCATGAATGATAAGCGCCATTGCTTTCTCTACGATTTCCCATAGAGGCTCATACGCTCGGGCGGCGTATCGCCTATACTCGCCAGCTTAAGCAGCCTTCGCTGCATCTAAGCTACCGCCACCACTCGAATCCGATCCATCCCCACCGCTCTCTCCAGGCTTTTCGGTATCCCCCGGATCCGGCTCGATAGGAGTTGAGGGATCAGTCGGCTTTGTGGTCGTATTAGTCGAACCACTGTTGCCGCTATTAGTGCCTGACGAGTTCGAATTTGTCGGCGGTTTGTACGAAGGCTTGGTTACAGTAGCCGCGCCGCTATTAGCCTCATCGTCGTCATCGTATACAAAAACGTTGGAAACATCGGTGCTTCCCTTATAATCGGCTGCTGTCTTAGTTGACACATAATCACCCGGATCTCCACCTTCTTTGAAGACCTTCATCATCTCGGCTGTCTTCTCCTCATCGTTGATGACAAAAGAGATACCCTTGATGGTCTTGGTATATGAAGGAAGCATGCATGAATACATCGTAAGTTCATCCGCATTGGCGAAATTCTGTGCCAAACCGATGATATCCATCACATCAAGATCAGTAACCACACAGTCTATAGCCGCCTCAATGATGCCAGGGATCGATGTCAAAGGAGCGTTCAGCACCTCATTGGCGATAGCTTCGATCACCATACGCTGATGCTTCTGACGCGTGAAGTCGCCATCGGGATAGTCGCGGTTACGCGCGAAAGTTAGTGCCGCACCACCACTCAGATGCTGTGTACCCTCCTCGATAACATAATGATTTCCGTCCCAATCGCACTTCTTGTTGTCGATCTTGGACTCATTTTCTACCGTCACACCGCCCACAGCATCGACAAGGTTCGCCAAGTCGTTGAAGCTCACTTCTGCATAGTGCGTAATCTCAATATCAAGCAGATCCTCTGCAGCTTCGATAGCACCAGCTGGTCCGTTGAAAGCGTATGCGGCATTAAACTTCTGCGTTCCGTATCCCGGAATATCGATCTTTGTATCACGGGGAATAGAAAGAAGCGTTACCTTATGCTCCTTCGGGTCAACGCGTGCGACGATGTTCGAGTCGCTTCGGCCGTAACCCTCTACGCTCTTATCGCGTGTGTCTGAACCCATAAGCATCATATAAAACACATCATCAAGCGATGTGTTGTACGATGCAAGCGCTTCATTGATCTTCATTAGCTCATCATCTGACTTATCGCCTTTGGTAAGCGAATCGTTCAGATGCATAATATAAAGGCCGAATGCAGTTCCAGATCCGAGAAGAATAACCAAAATCGATATCAAAACGATCATGATCGCTTTTTTCTTCTTGGACATGCCTGTCTTTTTGGCAGCCACGCTGTAACCACCCGATGTGCGCGAATAAGACTCAAACGACTGACCAACAGGATTTACGTTCGATTTGTGCATACCGGAGTTATAAACCGATGCATTATGAACTACCGTGGGGTTGCCCGAGGGCTGATATGGACTGCTCTTCTTGTTGGGTTTACGCTTATGAGGCATCTTCCGAATCTTCCGATCTGTTCTATTTGGACTATATTGCGGTTAAAATTCCGGTAACGATAGCTTTCTTAGATACTCTTATCTTTGAATCGAATATTATAACGAAATCTTGAATACAGTGCATCTCTTCACATCATAAGCATGAAATCTTTCGACCGCTTTCAACTGATTTTCAGGAAAACAAACACGCAGGTCTATCGATTGGCCTTCAATCGCGCAAAAATATTGGTGCTGTTGCGTTTGACAAATGATATGAATGAACTCTGGAGCTTTGTCATAGTAACGCTACCCCGACGCATCGGTGCGAACAGGCACGCCATGATCGCACTTGTCGGCTCAGCGAGCGCCAAAGCCTCGATCGCCTGCGGAGTTGATATCATCCGCCTGATCTCTTCGCGCTTTTCCGTGCGGCTAAGATCGCAGTTGCGACACGTCACATTTTCGATGCAACCAACCAAGCGCTCGGCATATCTTCTCGCCAAGAACTCGCGCACCGCTGGCGTATCGATGCCCCAATGCTCATAAAGCTCGTGCATCCACGCGTTTTCTTCCTCGCGCTTATCATACATATCGGGACGATACCTCGTGTTCTCACTCTCCTCGCGCGCACGGAGGAAGTGATAGTAGCGCCCCGACATCGCACCCACGCGCTCGATATCACGCACCACTTCCAGATTAAACGGCAGATCATCCCAAAATGTATCGGGAAAGAATATTTCCCTATCGACAAGATAACTTCTCTTATAAAGCTTGTTCCAAGGCGCATATAGAAGCTGCGCATCAAAAAGCTGTGCCGCGGCCTCTCTGAACATGTGCTGCGTCTCATAGACCGCATCCGGAGCGCTCCTTGTCTCCCGATAGGCTTTATCATCCTTGTAATAGGTATCGATATAAAAACCCGTTACCACAAGTTCGAGATCATACTCCTCGGCAAAAGAATACATATCCTCAAGCATCGAAGGCTCCGCCCAGTCATCAGCATCCATGAAGTAGAGATATTCCCCCTGCGCCTTAGCGATCGCGGCATTTCTAGCTCCGGCCGCACCGGCATTTTTCTGATGGATGACATTTATCCTTGAGTCAGACAGCGCCAACTCATCTGCAATGGCACCGGTCCTATCGGTACTTCCATCATTGACTATGAATACGTCGTAGTCCTTGAATGTCTGGCCTTGCAATGTGCTGATCGACTTCTCGATCCATTTCTCCACGTTATAAGCAGGGATTATCACGCTTATTGCTGCCATAAGATAAGAACTTCCTTAAATGATCGCTTGAGGATCGCCGATAACAGTATGTCCGACCGATGGGGCGCACCTTGATAAGAGCAAAGCTAGGCCATCTGAGACATATGATGCATTCTATCATCTATTCGCTACAGGCGAGCATCCGAGCGCAATGCGCAGCTTGGGTTCAACTCGCGAAAAGAAGCACCCATGTCCACTATGGAGTATAATCTCATCTACCGTTTAAGACTGTATCGCGCGGGTGCTCTGCGTATTAGGAATAGAGGGATGCAACTGATGAGGTGGGTAGAATTCGGCTGTCTTTTCGTGATAGCCCTCATTACCACCATCGCCTTGGTACCCCTTGCGAAGAAGCTCGCCGTCAAGCTGGATGCCATCGATTATCCGGATGAGCGAAGGGTGAACCAAACGCCCATCCCACGCTTGGGCGGTATTGCCATCATAGGCGGCATAGCTATAAGCCTTTTCATGGCTTGGCTCGGCTCGTATTTCTTTGGATGGCGCACTCCGTTCTCCGGTCATCCCGGACTTACGATCAACTATCTTTGGACCATCATCGGAATGCTCTTCATGTTTGGTGTGGGTCTTATCGACGACGTCTTCGATCTGCGCGCACTCGTGAAACTCGGCGGACAGATCATCGCCGCCACCATAGTCACATTCTCAGGCGTGCTCCTATCGAGCATCCATAATCCGTTCGGATCGGGCTTCATCGAATTCGGATGGCTCGCATATCCGATCACGATATTCTATCTGGTTGCATTCGCCAATATAATCAACCTGATCGACGGCCTTGATGGCTTGGCATCGGGCATAACGATGATCTCGGCATTAACCATATTCGTCTTCGCCGTACTCACGAACCGCTTTGATGCCGCCATCATCAGCATCGCTATCGCAGGCGCTTGCATCGGATTTCTCCGATACAACTTCTACCCTGCCTCCATCTTTATGGGAGACTCAGGCGCACTATTCCTCGGATTCTCGCTCGGTATAGCCTCGCTTTTGGCTGTGACCAGAGCAGCACTGTTCGTATCGCTACTCGTTCCTATCCTAGCCGCGGGCATACCGATCATGGATACGTTTTTCGCCATCATAAGACGACTGCGCGCGCACGAGTCTATCATCGCAGCCGATAAGGGCCACATTCACCACAAGCTTCTTCAAGCTGGGTTCAGCCAACGCAAAACCGTGCTCATCATGTGGGCTTGGACGGCGATACTGGCTCTGTGCGGCATCTTCATCACGGAAGCTGTAGGCTTTGCGAGGATTCCGTTCTTCATCATCATCTTGGGCGTTACCATCTATGTCGTGGTGAAACTACAGCTCCTGCATCCGGTATTGATCCATCATTACAACCCACGTGGCGCGCGAAAGCCAAAGAGCTCAGATGGCGCAGATGATAGACATGGGGACGACATCGGTTAAACCATCCGCGTTCTATCTGCGCAAAGTTACCCGTATAGATTCCAAACATCATCTTGTGCGCGGCGATTTTTGTCCTAGGCAACTTTTCCCTTTGCGCCCTACGCTTAACGATATGCGATCTTTAACGATCTCCATCTTCTGTTAAAGGGAAGGCGTCGATCCCGCTTTTCGTAACAAAAAACGCCTCGTCAGCCAGACGCGCTATCGGCACATCAGACATCGAGTCTGAAAATGCCTTCTCATAGTGCATCGGATAACCCTGCGCCTCGATGCGACGAACCTTCTCCTCGCCCTTACAGTTGGGTCCGAGCAGCTCGCCTGACTCGCTATCCACAACAGATGCGATCGATCTCAGCTTGAGCCTTTCACATATCGGCGCAATCAAAAACTCTGGGGATGCCGATACCACTAGATCATCATCGGAAGAATATGCCAAAACATCCATTCTAAGCTTGGCCTGATGTAGATCCCAGAACACCTCCACCTCAGCCTTCATATCGGGAATCCCTTTGAAATACCTATAGAACCTAGATTTGAAATCATCTAGGGATATCGCACCTGATACATACTCGATCCCTGCCACTAGCTGCCCGGGAATCCGTTTACCAATGGCGGGATATCGTTTCAGACAATGCTTCCATAGATCGACAGACGAATCTCCCCTATAGAGTGTCCCATCAAAATCGAAGATATTCATATCTGAATCCTAGTTCTGAATTCTAGTTCGCACTTGTTGCAGAAGGCTCAACCACCTCAACCACCCGATCATCCGCTTGTACGTTTTTAAGTGCGCTAAGTTTGTGAAATGCTAAGATCTTACCCCGCGCTATTGCAACGCATGCCCATATCATTATCGGAAACACACAAATATTGCCTAAGAAGTATCTCGTCAAGCCATTCATGGGGCCAAATATGATAGTCAACATCAAGACCGCACAAGGCAGCAGAATAACCAAGTATCTATACCTTCGGGCAAATATCAACAGTGCAGCCAGAATGATCATCGCATATGTATAAACCCCACCTTGCATCAGGAAACCGATAAATGGGATATGCATCAAAAACTCGATGAACTGGCTGAAGCTCTGCCTGAAAGGAAAGCTCGCGATGAATGTGAACTGATAAGGAGCATCCTCCACTTCCCTGATCATGTTTTGCTGGTAGTTGTAGAAAACATCTAGCTCATACGCTGGATCTACAGTAAGCGACCAATACCCGTAAGTAAGCTCTCCCCACGCATCGAGATACGACATGGGATAGCGCGTTGCTTGCTCGGCCCATACACCAAGATATTGCGAGATCGATGACTCGTTTGCATAACGACCCTTCACTTGATCAGAAAGGTAGGGATCATAGCGGGTGTCAAGCTCCTCCAAGCTAAAAGTGTTGTCTAGCACCTCTAACTCTTCCTCGCTCATATCATCCGAATGCTCCAAATACGAACGAGCGGATTGCATCAATGGCACGGAGAGCGCCTCCCGCACACTTCCGCTCTTCGCCGACACAGCGAATACAGCCAAAGACGTAAGAGCCGGGATGAGTGCTATGGTCAAACATATCGGCACGAGGGCCTTTAGTCTTGTTTTAGCGTCGGGCAAGAACAGAAGCAGGAACGGCATAGATAGCACAACTATGTAAAGCCCGTTGTTTCGTGTGATGCCGCAGAGGAGGGCAGCTATGAGTAAGAGCGCGATTCTCTTAGGGTTGCCCATGCATGCTTTAGGGTCTTTGATGAACAAGACAAACAATGTGAAATATAGCGTAAACAGAATCGAAAACAGAATATCCTTCACCGCGTTTTCCGAATAGCACGGAAAAAGCGGATACAGCGCGAAAAAGCCGATCGAGACAAACACAACCCAATTCGGCGCATTCAGCTTAGATATCGCCCATACCTCCATGGTGAGCACGCCCGCCATTAGTATGACCTGAAAGATCGACATAAAAAGCAGCCCGATATTCGCACCGCCTATAAAATTCCCAAGAGAAAATATGGCTCCGTAGATCAGCGTAGTGATAACAGGATGATGATTCGACCATTCTGCTACGCCGGTGTACTGCAATAGCTGAAGATGAAGGTCATAACTGATGCTTCCAGGCAAGAATACGATGATGTAGGGCAGCCACGCCAATAGCAAGATCCCAAACACAATCAGAAGATGGTATTTCTTTGTGAATAGTGTGCTCTGCTTCTCGATCGCAGGCGCGACATTCAAGCGACGCTGCTGCTCAGATGCAGCAGATTCTTCATGCCGCGAAACGTCTTCATCGGCAGGCTGACTTTTGTCTGAAAGTACCGATCCGTCGCTTGCGCTGTTCACTATCGCATAAAAGGCCGCCCTTAACATCAAGAACACGAAGAGCCATATTGTGAGCAAAGACAGGATCGAGCATACCGAGTAAAACCCGCTCGAGAACAAGGTCGCGAAAGTGTGTGTTTGAATCAACGATTGCGAAAATACTACGCTTGATGCGATCAATAACGATGCCACCCCGATCGCTATCTGCCTTCTTTCGAAGCCACGCCTTGTTAGATATACAAATGATGTTATCGGAAGGACCACCAGCGGCATGAATTCCGGAGTGAGATAAGGCATTACGCGCAAAGTGTGCAACACTCCGCCGTCATTGATATATTCAGATATCGATGACAAGTTACTCAAATAGGCTGAGCAGAATATAAGCATGATGCTCAATATTATGCCGACCACTATCGACAGCGATTTGCTATAAGCCTGGAACCAATTGCTTAAAGCGCTGTTCTCTTTCATTGCTCTACACATTACTTCGTTCCCTTTTTCCATAACGTAAAGTCGTCGTTTCCGCGTAGGCGCATATAATCGTCTCTATAACCCTCAAGATAATTCCCGAGCGTCGATTCTCTTTTCGTGATCAGATAATCAAAATCGTTCTCATCCACGAAGCGCTGGAAGTCCTCTAGCACCCAATCATTGGTGATCATATCGACGTATTCGTAATAGTAATCTCGATCAAGCCCGCTTATCAGCGAATTCCAAGTCTCCACACGCGAATCAATATACGGCGTGATCCCTCTCCACTCGAGATAACCCCCGAGCTCTACCGGATTATATATCTTCACATCCGCGCCCTTTTCGCCATCAACTATCGCATCAACGATGCCCTGCGGTGTAAATTCATCCGTTTTCTCCGCAATATTCATAACGGGAACCAGCACAACCGCTATGTATATCGCAGAGACGATCGCAACCACAGCGCATAATGCGCACATCAGGATACGCTCAACCAACAGCACCTTTGACCCACGCAAAGCGCTCTTCGCTTCCCTATCTTCAAGAACCTCACGCTCACTCTTACCTTGGAAGAAAGCCTTGATATTGAAGAACTCCCATGACCAGCCTTTTATTGCGCCACAGATGAGCATGAAGCCGAACAAAGGCGCAAGCCAACAATTTCTCGAATGTTGAAATGTCATCACCGTGGTCAAAAGGACCATGAATGTAAGTGGCGCGTCGATCCTTTTTATTCCGCGTTTTGCGATCGCCATATACGCGAGCAAAATCAATACAAGTATCGCTGCACCGTTTATACCGAATTGACCTATCCTCAGTGGTTGCATCTCCGGGATATCCATCTTGTATCCCGCAGCGCCATATGAAAGGAATATATAGCAAACGCCTCGGATACCGTATGGATTCACGAATAGCACCAAAGTGAATGCCACAAGTGCGACAAGAACCGGCAAGCGCTTGTAGGAGCTCTGCGTAAATGCGATGTTATCGGTGATTTTATATCGTGCGGAAGGTCCTTTAATACGATCGATCAAACGCGGGATATCGGGTATCGCATAGCACGCGATTATCACTAGGTCGAACAGAACGAATGCTAGATGAATCTGAGCATGGATCAAAGCGATCGGCAAAAGCAATGCAAGCCAAAGATATCGCTCGGTGTTTCGATACTTTTCCAAAAGTAGGACGATCCAGATAAAGATCAGCATCGAAAAGGTCATGGATCCCATGCTCAATTTGACATTAAGTGCCATCAGAAGAGGAACACACAGCAAAGCGACAATCTCTCCACCGAAAGCATCGCCCTTTTTCAAACGCCCTAGCAGATATGCGGAGACAACAATGAGCGCAGCGACGATGGTTATGAGAACAGCGATCCCGCCCATTCCGAACGCCTCATAGATAAGGTAGTAGATCATGCAAAGCAACCATTGCTGAACGATAATCTGTGCACCTTCATGTTGCGAAAACGGATTGTCGTACGGAATTCCACTCTCAAGGATCTCACGACCGGTGGCCATCATATACCAGATATCAAAATTGTATGACGTAGAAAATACCGTCACGGACATCGACAGCAAAAACGCCGATATGACTCCCAAAAGAATGACATTGTCGCGAAAAGGGCTCTCCGCTAACCTTGCCCTAGATCTGCCGTCGGTCCTTAAATCGATGGCCACTGCGTTTCTCCCCTATCTGCTGATGTATCCGTCATTAACATGCCGGTATATTTTACAACGTGCTATATGTTCGAGCGATCACCATCTTGGTAAAAGCAGCATCCTCTCTACAGACGCATCTATAGTTCAACAGACAAAGGGGTCATTCAACAGATCAAGCCTTACAAGACAAAAAGAGCCCCCACCCGAACGTTCCGCTCACACAGGATTCTATAAGCACAAAAAAGGTCGATTATTTGCTCTGAATACCACATTGCATTGGCACATTTAAGAGAACGATCGCCGCAAAGATAGCGAGCGACATATGCAGCGGTTCTGATTTGCGGGAAAGGCCGACGACGCGTACGCAGGTACGCAAGGAGGACCTGCAGCGTGAATATGAACCGCTGGGATGGCGCGCAGCGTCAAATCAATTCGGCGGCTGTTCTAAGCCGCCGAAAAACAAAAAAGCATCCTGTGTGAGCGGAACGTCCTGATCTCCCATGGCCTTGCGCCACAGTACCTTCGGCGATGCGGGGCTTAACTGCCGAGTTCGGAATGGGATCGGGTGATCCCCCGCTCCATGGTTCCGCTCACACA
>CAJUSF010000014.1 GCA_910588945.1 uncultured Eggerthellaceae bacterium
CGAGGAAGTGGACAAAGCTCAATGGCAACTCAATAATCGCCCGAGGAAAGTTCTAGATTGGAAGTTTCCTTCCGAGGCGATGCAGGAAGTTTTGGCGGAAGGTGCAATGATCGTCTGAAGCCGCCCCGTCCCCTGACATAATTCCATCAAGATTTACAAAAAAGTGCGCATCAAGATCGGATGCGCACCTACGATGCTTACATTTCCGATTGATCACAAGAGCGGATGCGCGCCTACGAAGGGACTCGACAATCATTTACTCCAACCCAACAGCGGCGAATCAGTTCAGCTTCTCTTTGTTTCTTATTTTGTGTCGAGAGCGGAATGTCTGCACAATCACATAAATGCCAAGCACAAAAGCTCCCAGATATCCGAGCACACCAAGCACCGGAACTTCAAGCAGCTTAGGCTCCATATTCGTGGTGCAAAGGATAGACGATCCAAGAAACAGTCCAACAGATATTATCGCCAGCGAGATCCTCCCGACCGAAGCATACAAGGTCACAAGTATATCCTCCGATGCTTTCACCTCGCCCTTCAGCGTGATCTCGCCACGATCGAGCATCTCCATGGTATTGAGCATCTGAGACGGGATCTTAGTCATGGCCTCGATCGAATTCAAGGTAGCGCTCGAAAGCTCTATCGCCTTCATCTCGATATGTCTAGGCGTGAAGGACTCCCTCAAAACGCTTTCGCTCACGATCTTCATCACGTTGGTCGACGGCGACATCCGCTCTATCATCCCTTCAATGGTGACGATTCCGCGCACAAGCATCGTGACGGAAGGATCCATGATCAGGTGCTGGGAGTGCATGATATCCATGAGCTCTTCGGCCACCTGCGCCATGTTGATATCGGAAAGATCCGCGCCACCATATCTATGGATCAACGCCCCCAACTGCGAAAGCAGCATACCGTAGTTGACATCGCCGTTCAGATGCGAGATCCCGAGCACAGCCTGCATCATCTTATATGGATCATCCGCCACAAGCGCACGGAACATCTGAGAGACAAGCTCGCGCTGGCTGGCCTTGAGAGAGCCCGTCATCCCAAGATCAATCCAGATGATCGTCTTGTCCTTTATGATGATGTTGCCGCCATGTGGGTCGGCATGGAAGAAGCCATCATCGAGTATCTGCACTATATAACTGTGAAGAATCCGAGAGGCTAGTTTGTTCAGATCGACGCCCGCCTTCACGAGCGCCTCCTTATCATCCACTTGGATGCCCTCAATATACTGCATCACCAATACCGAGGCATTCGATATCTCCGGGTATGGCATCGGAGATGTGATGCCTTGCTGCTTGGCCATATCCGCATGAAAGCGCACAAGGTTCTCAAGTTCGATGCGAAAATCAAGTTCTTTTTCAGTAGTCTTTTGCAGTTCATCGAGCAGATTCTCGAAATTGAGAAGAATGTTCTCGTGTTGCGATGTGACAAACTCCGCAGTCGCCAGCAGTCGCTTCATAAGCCGGATGTCGTCTTTCATCTCCTCAACGATGCCGGGACGGCGAACCTTTACGGCCACCACGCTGCCATCCAACAGCACAGCCTTGTGCACCTGGGCGATCGACGCCGATCCAAGCGGCTTAGGGTCTATCGCAAGGAACACCTCGTTCCAATTCTTCCCATATGCTTTGTCGATACACTCGATCACCGCGTCAAACGGCATCGGCTTGACATCGGTTTGAAGCTTGAAGAATGCCTCGCAATAATCCTGAGGAAGCATGTCCGAGCGCGTGGCTGCAATCTGTCCGATCTTGACGAAAGTGGGCCCGAGCGCCTCGAGCACATCGACCGCCTTTTGAGGGGTGAGTCCTTGTGTCACATGGTATTGGCGCAGCACGTCGATGATCTCGCGCATTCTCTTGCCCGAGGTCTTATCGTTGTGCGACAGCTTCGTCATCTTCACGAATTCCTTCAACGTTGCCATCTGACACCTCCTTCCCTCTCATACTTGCGATCCCGTTTGCAATCCCACTTGCGATCCCGTTTGCGATCTCGTTCAACCCTACCACAGGCGCATGCTATCAACCTATGAGAATACCGGCTGATACCGATGCAATACCGAAGCGACTCCGGCCATCGCGGGCTCTTCCACCCGATCTATCCTGCCAGTGACCACCATATGGTCAAGGATCGCGATGCCCTGCGTATAGATCAACCATTGCTGATGAGCCTCGCATTCATCAATCGAACCGAACGGAATATTCCAACCCATCGCTCTGATCACATCGATACCACGCGGCGCAAGCTGCCCGTCAGCTTGTTCGTACAAGCGCTTGACAGCGTCAGCCGTCACATCCAAACGCCGATTCTTGTGCTGCAAAATCTGCACCCCACGCTCGCGGAAATCAGGACGGATCTCACCGTGCGAGTGAAACAGCATAGTGATAGGAAGGGAAAGCAGCCGCTGCTGGCTGCGCTCATAAGCAAGCAGGCTGTCCGAGCCATCGAGAAAGAGCCCGGTAGTTGTCGTGATGATGAACAGAAGCTGATCCCCAGAAAAGCAGATGCCTGAATCCGGCTGGTACAATCCCATCATGCCGCGCGTATGTCCGGGAAGATCCACCACCTCAAAACCATGCCTTCCCACCTCGATCACATCGCCGCCGCGCACAGTCTCGATCGTTTTCGAGCCATCGTCGAGCGGTGTTGCGATCTCGATCGAAGCACACATCAGGGATGCCTGAGCTGAATCCATCCCTTCCTCTTCGAGCCGCCTTTTCACGATACGATTCATCTTCTCGGTGAAATCCGGTCGCGCTGAGGCGCGTTCGTGTTCATGTATATAGATAGTGGCCGTAGATGGAATGTAGGCCCGTGCAAGCCCAGAATGATCGAAATGCATATGTGTGAAGGCGTAGCGCGCCTTACTCGGGTCGATGCCCAGCTCATCGAGAGCGGCGGCGAACACCGCAGCGGCCTCATCGGTGGGAGAACCCATATCCACAATCAATACATCGTCGCCGTCACGCACCACATATACGTTGGTCTCGCTGAGCGCCACGTTCTGAAACGGTACCTCTATCAGGTACACTTCGGGATTTTCGTAGACTTTTCGAGCGATCATGGGCCACTCCGCTTCGTGACGGGCTTACTAACATAGGATCGTTATCATGCTAACAAACAGACACCGCACGAAAGCCGTCCAACACGGCTTTGTTGACCGCCTGAAATGATAACGCTAACCCTTCGCCCTCTGCCAGAGCGCCTCTTGCTCGGCTTGCGAAAGAGCTTCGAGATCAACTCCTTCAGTCTGCGCCGCCGCCTCCATGAAAGCCCAACGCTCCCGAAACTTCATGCATGTCTTGCGAAGAGCGTTTTCCGTATTAACCCCCATACGCCTGCCCACGTTAACAAGCGCAAAGAGCACATCTCCAAACTCCATTTCAACATCCTCCGCGAGAGGGTCATCATGCTCTATCTTACCGATGCTATCTTTGGGTGCCGCTTCGTATGCTTCAGTAAGCTCGCTCACCTCTTCATGTACCTTATCCCAAATATCGGCAAGGTTTTCCCACTCAAAACCGGCTGATGCTGCCTTTCGAGAAATCTTTTGCGCCTGCATGAGTGCCGGAAGATTTCCAGGAACGCCGTCGAGGAGACTCTTGTTTTCCGCGTCGACGCTACCCTCTTGCGCTGCCACCTCTTTCTCCTTGAGCTTTATCTTGTCCCAAACTTGAAGCACCTCATTGGCACCCCCGGCGGTCGCATCGCCAAAGACATGAGGATGCCGACGGATCATCTTATCGTTCACATCCGCGCACACATCGTCTATCGTGAATTCGCCCTCATCCTTTGCGATCTGACTTTGCAGCACCACCTGCAAAAGTACATCGCCAAGTTCTTCGCGAAGATGGACGATATCGTTTTGCTCAATAGCATCAACGGCCTCATAGGCTTCTTCGATCATGTTGGGAGCGATCGACAGATGTGTTTGCTCGCGATCCCAAGGGCACCCATCGGGAGCACGCAACGCCGCGACCGTCGCCACGAACTCATCGAATGCCGGGTGCTGCGAGGTTTGTTCATTTCCCATAGACTATTCCATTTCTAATCAAGCATTTTCTAGATATATTTACCATAAAATCTTCGAATCGCCGCACGGTATCAGCTGCGAAATGATTAAAGTTTATTTCGCAACCTGAGTCATGTAGAAGAACACATATTGCTGGATGATCCCCGCATCGTCGCCGAAGGCCGCAAAGGGATCCACGCCTTCGCACTCCTGCTCGATCGCGCGTGCGATCCACACATCTACAGGAACAAGGCCTGTGCGTCCGTAGGCAAAAAGGCAGATGCAATTTGCCACCTTCTTACCCACACCGTGTACCTTTTGAAGCTCCTCGAAAAGCTCCTCATCGCCAAGTTTCGCGATCGCCTCAAGATCGAGCTCGCCCGACAAAACCAGACGCACAGCATCGGCCACATAAGGCGCGCGATACCCCAGCGAGCACCCGCGCAGGTCTTCCTCGTTTGCCGCCGAAAGCTCTTCGGGGGTCGGAAAGGCATGAACAGTTTCAAACTCCGTAACGATAGGCCTGCCATAGCGCTCGGCAATATAATCGACCGACTTCGATATGGCAGGGATGTTCTTTCGCTGAGAAATAATGAACGTGACGAGCATCTCCCATGCATCCTGTTTGAGAACACGAATGCCGCGCCCGAAATCCATGACTGTATCCACGAACTGATTCTCTCCCGCACTTCTGCGACGGATGTCAGCGTAGCTGCGAGCAAGATCGAAGTAAGGCTCCCAAACTTCATGCCAGATCTCCTCAGAGCATGAGATCTCATAAGATGAAGATTCGCCAGAGGCCTTCGAGGTATCTGCATCGCCGCAGAGTCTCTTCATATAGATGACGTTGTTGCCAGTGATGAAGCGAAAGATTCCGCCGTCGAATTCGCGAACGCGAAAGCACTGCCCCGATACAGCAATTTTCCCTAGATCGAGATCGTCTTCTATGGTTATGACAGTCGAGTTTTCCATGGAATCATTTTATCGCAACAAAAAAGGGCAGGATCGAAATCCTGCCCCACGAATCCGGTTTGCAACCCGGTTTGTCACCTATTTTATGTGACCTATCTTAAAACACTGTAACTACCGCACCGTCAAAGGTGTCAGCGATGAACTGCTGCACTGTCGGAGAAAGAAGAGCATCAACCAAAGCCTTGGTCTTCGCATCGTCCTCGTTGCCGGCCTTCACAGCAAGCACATTCACGTAAGCCTGTGCAGCCTCAGAAGTGTCGGACTCAACAGCGATGGCATCAGAGACCTTCAATCCTGCCTCAAGAGCGTAGTTGCCATTGATGCAGGCGATCTCAACATCAGGAAGAATGCGCGGAAGCTGAGCAGCCTCGACCTCTTGGATCTGAAGGTTCTTGGGATTCTCGACGATATCGACAACAGTCGCGGAAAGTCCCGCATCCGGGTTCAGGGTGATAAGGCCCTCCTGCTCGAGAAGAAGAAGTGCACGGGCCTCGTTGGTGGTGTCGTTCGGAACAGCAACGGTTGCGCCATCGGCCAGCTCAGAGAGGTTGGCGATCTTCTCGGAATAGATGCCGAACGGCTCGAAGTGAACCTCTGCTACAGAAACAAGGTCTGTCCCGTTCTCCTTGTTGAAGTCGTTGAGATAGGTGATGTGCTGGAAGTAGTTGGCATCGATCTCGCCATCCTGAAGTGCAGTGTTGGGAAGCACATAGTCGTTGTACTCAACAATGTCGAGCGTGTATCCCTGCTCGGAAAGCTCATCGGAGATCGCACCTAGGATCTCAGCATGAGGAGTAGGCGATGCACCCACGCGAATGACATTGTCCTCGCTCGATGTAGCCGCAGAACTCGCACTTGATGAAGCTCCCGGTCCTGAACAACCTGCCAGCGCAAAGGTCGTCAAGCCTGCTGCCGCAATGACAGCAACTGCCTTCTTCCAAAAAGACTTTTTCATTTTTTCTCCTAATCTTTAAGTCTTTTACTAACGAAGTCGTTTGTCCACTTTGCTAACCAACTTCAATCCGCCCTCCTGGAAGATCTGGACTATTACGACCAGAAGCGCAACCGTGATAAGCATCACATCGGATTGATAACGGTAATAGCCATAGTTAATGGCGATGGCGCCGAGTCCGCCGCCGCCTACAAAGCCCGCCATCGCGGAATATCCCAAGATGGTGGCCAGAGAAATCGTTGCACCCACGAGCAAAGATGGCTTTGCTTCAGGCAGAAACACCTTGAAGATCATCTGAAACGCGGAGGAACCCATAGCGCGAGCTGCCTCAATAACGCCTGCATCAACCTCCTTAAGCGATGATTCCACCATACGTGCAACATACGGTGCGGCAGCGACAACAAGCGGCACTATCGTTGCTGTCGAGCCGATGGTTGTACCCACGACCGCTCTCGTAAACGGCAGGATGGCAACTAAAAGGATCAGAAACGGAACAGAGCGAAGGATGTTCACGATTGTGCCGACAATCAAGTTGATCGCACGGTTGCGCTTGATGCCGCCCTCGCCTGTAATATACAGGATCACACCGATAGGAATTCCCAAGACATAAGAAACAGCGGTCGAGACGATCGTCATATAGAGCGTCTCCCACGTTCCGTCGATCAGGAGTTGTATCATCTCTGGAGACATTTAGATCAACTCCCCTTCCTCTTTAAGTTCGTCTTTCGCTTTATCTGAGGTAGCCTTCTTGCTCTTTTCGCGCTCGGCTGGATCTGCGCTTGCCGATGCCTCCTCGCTTTCAGCAGGCCTTCCTACCTCGTAATAGATCCCGCGGCCCTGCAGGTACTGCTCGATGCGCTCTTGGGTTTGCTTATCTTTCGGAAGCTCAATGAGCATCTGGCCGAACGTCTTGCCGCCGATCTCTTCAGTGTTGGCCGCAAGGATGTTCACCATAACGCCGCATTTGAGCGTCATATCCGAAATGACAGGGTCGCCCGACTCGTCGCCTGTAAACGCAAGGCGAAGCGTGTTTTCCCTGTTGGCAAGGGATGTCTGCCCGTCGCTCGGCTCGATCAACTTGCGAGCGGTCTCAGACTGAGGCTTCAGGAAAACATCATGGACGCTTCCCTTTTCCATGATCTGCCCCTCGCTCATGACCGCCACGTGATGACAGATCTGCTCGACAACGCGCATCTCATGCGTGATGACAACGATGGTGACACCCAGCTTCTCATTAAGCGACTTCAAAAGATCGAGAATAGAGCGTGTGGTGATCGGGTCAAGCGCGCTTGTAGCCTCATCGCAAAGAATAATCTTCGGATCAGACGCAAGTGCACGAGCGATTGCCACGCGCTGCTTTTGACCACCCGAAAGCTGCGCCGGGTAGGCCTTAGCCTTCTCCGTAAGATCGACAAGCTCAAGCAACTCTTTTACGCGCGCATCGGCATCAGGTTTGCTCACGCCGCCGATCTCGAGAGGATAGCGGATATTCGCCTCGACTGTTCTTTGCGAGAGCAGGTTGAACTGCTGGAATATCATGCCGATGTTCTTACGCGCCTCGCGAAGTTCTTTTCCGTTAAGCTTCGTAAGATCCACTCCATCAATGAGCACGGAACCGGATGTTGGTCGCTCAAGAAGGTTGATGCAGCGGACCAAGGTTGATTTGCCTGCGCCAGAAAATCCGATGATGCCATAGATATCGCCATCTTCTATAGTGAGGCTAACATCTCGCACAGCATGCAATTCTTCTTTTGCAACCTTGAAACTCTTATTTAAGTCTTTCAGCTCGATCACTGTAGCGCCTCAAAAATTCGCAGTTGGATATGCATTTCTCCATCCTAGCGAAAGCGCATCTCTATGAGGGATAACGGATGCGCCCATCATCGCTTAGGACAGGATTAGAATTCTACTCGATTGAGTTCGCGATTCATAATACGCGATGTGCATAATCTGCTATCGGCAAATCCGATAGCCGAATCCTTGCGGTTTGCTCTTGCATCAAAACTTATAAGGATGCTAGACTTCGTCTTGATGTAAGTCTCGTTGAATGACGAAAAGGGTTTTCCTTGACCGAAACAAACCTGCATATCGCTTATGCCTTCGCAAACGCTACGGCGTTTGCAGGTGCTTGGTGGTGGCGCAAAGGAATAGACGGTTAGGGATTATCGGACTTCGCGCATCCACCTACATAGCTTGTGAAGACCCTCGGTAATCCGGGGGTCTTTTCTTTTTCCAGCTAGCTTCCCGATACGCGGATCGCGGCGCTGGCAATAGGTGGAGCGAATGAACACAGCAGAGCCTACGCAACAAAAGAAACGATGCGCATGAAAAGGCGTCAAGAGAAAGGAAGAAAGATGACACAGACGACGCAGGAGACAAAAGCAAACGCACCTTACAGACTCTATCTTCGCGAAGATCAGATCCCGACACAGTGGTACAACCTTCGCGCGGACATGCCTGAGCCTCCTGAGCCCATGCGTCTTGCGAATGGCAAGATTGCCGAAGCATCTGACATCTCGCCAGTATTTTGCGATGCGCTTGTAGAACAGGAACTCGACGATAAGACAGCCTACTTCGACATCCCCGAAGGCGTTCGCGAGATGTATAAGGTCTATCGTCCATCTCCGCTTTGCCGCGCCTATAATCTTGAGCGCTATCTGAATACACCCGCGCGTATCTACTATAAATTCGAGGGCAACAACACATCAGGCAGCCACAAGCTCAACTCCGCACTTGCGCAGGCCTACTACGCGAAAGAGCAGGATCTGGAAAAGATCACAACCGAGACCGGAGCTGGACAGTGGGGCACCGCCCTTTCGGAGGCTGCCGATCACTATGGGCTTGATCTTGATGTTTTCATGGTGAAATGTTCCTATGAGCAAAAGCCGTTCCGCCGCAATATCATGGAGACATTCAACGCGACTGTTACACCTTCTCCTTCAAATACGACAGAGGTCGGCAAAAAGATGCTCGTCGAGCACCCTGACTCAACCGGATCTCTGGGAACTGCCATCTCAGAGGCGGTGGAGCGCGCTATGAATGTTCCGAACAACAAAGGCCGCTATCAGCTTGGAAGCGTTCTCAATCAGGTGGTTTTGCATCAGTCGATCATCGGCCTTGAGAGCTATACCGCTATGGAGGAGCTCGGTGAATACCCGGATATCGTGATCGGATGCGCGGGCGGCGGATCGAATGTAGCCGGGCTCATCGCTCCATTCATGCGTGATAAGCTTCGCCGAGAAAAGCCCGATACGCGCTTCATCGCGGTTGAGCCAGCAAGCTGCCCATCACTTACTCGCGGAAAGTATGCATACGACTTTACCGATACCGGTCAAACCTGCCCACTATGCAAGATGTACACGCTCGGAAACGGTTTTCTTCCTTCCCCCGATCACGCAGGAGGACTTCGCTATCACGGCATGTCGCCGATCATCAGCAAGCTCAAGCACGACGGATATATCGATGCCGTGGCTGTAAAGCAGACAGATGTCTTCGGGGCGGCAGAGGACTTCGCCCGTCTTGAGACTATCCTTCCGGCACCAGAGAGCGCGCATGCGATCTATGTGGCGATGGAGGAAGCCAAGAAGTGCGCGGAGACCGGCGAGGAGAAGGTGATCCTGTTTGGGCTCACGGGAACCGGATACTTCGACATGTATGCATACGATGCCTACAACAACGGCAAGATGGTAGATCATACCCCAACCGATGAGGAGCTTGAAGCAGGGTTTGCAACGATTCCACACATTGATGGGATTCAGTAGATCACAGGCAGATCGTCGGATTTAGCCAGTAGGTTACCTCTGTTAACGAATCCTCAGAACAGATATCACAAGCACAACAACGGATAGAAGCGCGGATAGGCCAAACGCGAGCTGGTAGGCTAAAGCACTAGGACCGAAGCTCGCTGAGGCCATCGCGATCACCAGCATCATCAAGGCGGTGCCGAAAGATGCACATGCCTGACGCGCTGTGGCCAGAAACGCGCTTCCATCCATCATCACATCGAACGACAGCTTCGCCATTCCCCACGAGATCAGCGGCCCAATAAGAGAACTCACGCCGATTCCCCGAATAGTCTGCATCAAGGTCAACAGCCAAAGCGGCGTCGAGGCGTCAACAAAAATCATGGAGGCGGATCCGACTGAAAGAAAGATGCTTGCCACCACCACAACCGGACGCGGCCCGATCTTATCGCTCAGGATGCCCGCAAGAGGATTGAAGATGACGGCCAAAATGGTTGCCGGGATGAACACGATGCCTGCGTCGAGCGCCGAAAGCCCACATACATTCTGGACGAACAGCGGGATGATGAGCGTGATTCCCATAAACGATGCGAACAGACAGTTCTGCGCGGTGAAGCTGATGACGTAATCCGGCGTTTTGAAGATCTTCATGCTGATGAGCGGATGCTCGAGCCTCTTTTGCCGCTGCACGAACAAAACGATGAAGACAACGCCTATGACAAGTTCGACAAGTACCTGCACATCGGTGATGCCGAGCGTGGCTGCATTAGTGAAGCCGAGCAGAAGACCGCCGAATCCGATGGTCGACTCCAAGAATGAGACGAAATCGAGGCGAGCATCGTGTGCCGGCGCCTTCTCGTGAACCAATATGATGAACGAGAGTACCACCATTACAGCGAGCACCGCCGACAGAATGATGTAAAAGCTTCGCCAGCCTAGTGTGTCGACCAAAGCACCGCCGATGAGCGGACCTATGTTGGGCGCAAAGCCCATGGCGATACCCGCGATACCCATCGCGGTGCCGTTTTGCCCCTTCGGAAAACGAACCATGGCGATCGTATTCAGCAAGGGAAGCGTTATGCCTGTAGCAATTGCCTGTGGAATTCGCCCGATCAGCAATATTGTGAAATCAGGTGCCACGAGATCAATCAGGCTGCCAATAAGGAAGAATCCAAGCGAGAGCAGTGTAAGCGCACGAATCGACATCTTGCGCGAAAGATGCGTAACGATCGGAACGGTGATACCGATCGTGAGCATATATATGGTGGTGAGCCACTGACTGACACTTTCCGTAGTGCCAAAGGAATCCTGTATTCCGAGCAGCATCGAATTTGTTACGGTCTGTGTGAGCGAACCTAACGCACAAGCAACAGTAACGATCGCAAACATCGTATACGTAGAACGATTGCTGCTTGCATTTTCTCTTTCCATAAGACCGCATCAACCTAACGCATTGCGTTGAACTCTAAAAAACTTGCATAGCTTATTATCTCATGCAAAAAGGGTGAAACCCATGAAACCGATCGAAAAGGGAACTGCAAACGGCATTATCCAGCAGCGTTAGATAAGTGCGCCTCCGGCAACTATCAGCGCGAGGATGATCCCCATGATCGATTCGCCGCCGAGAAGTCCTGAGGCCAATATCAGACCCGATTCGCTTGTTGCCGCCTCTGCACGTTCGCGCTCCTCTTCGCTCATGGCCGCAAGCTTATTCTTACGGAAAAGATCGAAGATAACCTTCACCATGCAACCGAGAAATGCAGTGAAGGACATGTAGAACGGCAGATAGATGCCAAGGCCAAGCATCATCGAGGGAATCCCTACCAGATAGAGTATAAATCCAGCCGCCAAACCGATGATGAATGCCGTGATGTTCGGGATTCCACCGACCATCGTTGCGACCACGCTCGCCTGTGCAGAGACGAACTCTTTGCCGACGCCGAACGAGTCCGCTCCGTATGCGACGAACAACACCTGTATAACGGCCACAGCCACAACCGATCCGATAGCAGCGCCGATCCCCTGCCCGATCCACTGCGCTTTGGGGCTTGTACGGAGAACATGACCTGCTTTGAAATCGTTCATCACATCACCAGCAAGCCCACATGCTACAGCCACAAGAGCCGCGATAAAAAAGAGCCTCAGCTCATCGACCTGCGCGAACAGCGAGACCAAGAGCAATACGATCAAGCCGAATATCTCCATCGGATCAATGCCCGTCTGGCCTACACTTTGCGCACTCATTGCGCATGCCACAAAAGCGCACGCCACGACAACGACACTCACAACGGGTGGCAACCCCAGAAGCATCGCCGCAGCAATCGCAATGCATGTGATAACAAAGATTGTCACCACTGCTGCACGAAGCGGCTTTTTCGTCACTTCGAAGGCAACATCGCTCTCATGCGCTTGCGAGCATCCGGATGCGAAATTCATGCATGTGGCTGTCTTCGCACTCTGCGCGGTCAGGCCTAAGAGCTTGGACTCCTCACTGTTGCGCCTCATGGAGTCTTTGATGAGCTTACATCCTTTGGGGATGATATCTTTCACTATTACAGCCACGCCGCAACCCATCATGCAGCCCATACCGAGACAGGACACGATCTGCGTGGCGGTATCGGTGTCCCAAAAGCCGAGCGCTGTACCTCCCACGATTATTCCGAAATTGCCGAGCACGGCGCCTGCAAACCATATGACGACCGCACCGGTTCCGACAAGGAATCCGACAGCCAGCATCATGGGAGAGCAATAGATCCCGAACGTTACCCCAGGGATGGGAAGCTGGCAGAGCATCCGCGGGATGATCCCCAACGCGTCGCGCAACAAAGCAAACACGCCACCGAAAGCCATTGCGCCAAAAAGCTTCTTGCCGGTATTGCCACCCGTATCGCCCGCTTCAAGCGTCTTTGCAGCAGCCTCGCCGATCGGATATTCAAGTTTGGCGTCCTCGATGAAATGACGGCGAAGCGCGATAGAGCCTATAAGACCGAGCGCTGAGCCGCAGACGGCAATCACGATAAGTTGGACCCATGAGATGTCATCTCCAAGACCGAGCATCCAAGCACCGGGAATCGTGAAGGCCAGACCTCCCGCAACCATAGCGCCTGAAGACATGATCGTATGCGTGACATTGGCCTCATTCAAAGTGGATTTTCCGCGGCTGACCACTTTTAACAGGAATAGAGACAAAATAGCCGCAAAGATGATCGGCCAAGGAAGCGCACCCATCTTCAATGCCACATACACAGATGATGCCGTTATTACCGCGCATCCGATGCAGCCTATGATGACACCTCGTATACTTAACTGACCTTTTATTGAGTTCATCGCTCCTCTGTCTTTCCTTATTCGTCAAAAGCACATCGCATATTGCCCGCGTGCGGTCTGCACTAACTCCACAGTCCGCCTGTGATCTGCTTTTATCTGCTTGAAAATGGAATCAATCAATGATAGCCGTTCGACTGCGAATTTGACGGAAGTTTTCATTTGGAGAAGGAATTTACCGCCGATGGCAACAAACGTGCGCATGAGGGACGCATGCGCGCCTACGAAGTTCGTCCGTATATCCTTTTGGTGTCGGAGAAATGATTGCCAAGGTGCTTACAAAGCGAGTCTTGCTTGTTGCATGCGATCTACTTGCACCTACTCCGCTGATTCTGCAGCGCCAGAAACGCATGATAAGCTTATAGCATCATGCGTTTCGCCTGCGCGAAGCCAAAGCGGATAGGTGCAAGCAGATTGTAAAGCGACTAAGTATCTCGGTAATCATTTCCATCTAGGCCTGCAGATGGCCCGATGCATCCCTTTTCGATTTGCCCTGAACACGAACTATTAATAGCTTCCGTAAGGAAGCTTATATAAATACATGAAGGAGTTAACCGCTGATGCGAAGCATCAAGGGTAAACGTCAAATACGAAAAGGGATGTATCGGGCCGAATCAATGATGCCTGATTCAATAGCCTTATCCCCATTGGGTTGTGCGCATCAAGATCGGATGCGCACCTACGAAGTTCGCCTGCAGATCGTATTGTCATCCGAGAAATGATTGCCGAGGTGCTTACAAAGCGAGTTCCGCAGGCGTAAGATCGAGATCGTAGGCATCAGCAAGATCGGCTAGGTTTTGATCGGTTATGCGCGAGACACACTCACAACCCCCGCTCATCGAGCGCACCTTCACGAGAACCTCGGCTGCCTTCTCCACAGTATGCATCAATCCGAATGCCGAGTCGAAATCCTCGCCAGCACAGAACATTCCGTGATGCACCCAGATCACGACATTGCAGTGTTCCATCTCCTTGGCCGATGCTCTTGCGATATCGATGCTTCCCGGCACCATCCACTCCACCACGGCCACACCTTCAGGGAACACCATCGCGCATTCACTGATCATCCCCCAAAGCTCGCGCGTGAAAACAGCTCCACTGTGCGGAAGTACAAAAGTGAGCGCATTGATGTTTGCGGGATGGCAATGATATATGACGCGAATCCGCCCATCGCTCACGCGCTTTTTGACGCTGTGATTGAGCAGATGCGTCGGCAGCTCGCTCGTCGGGCGACCGCCATCGGCAAATCCCCATCGAATGCGATAGCGCAGACCAGCATCATCCACCTCGATAATCCCCATGCATCTCTCAGGCTCGAGCGTGATGTTACGAAAATAGCTTCCTGCAGCCGTGATGAGGAACATCTCGCCTGCTATATCGCGAAGCGCCAGCGCCGCACCCTCATCCGATATCGATTCCCATCGTTGCGCCTCGATAGCTGACAAAACATCTTCGATCGCATTGACGTCAGCAGGCGTTAGACGGTACGAAAGATTGCCTCCGTTGCGCTCGTGCCAGCCTTGCTTCCAGCCGTCATCAGCCATGCGGATGAATGAGCGGATGAACCCCTCGTCCAAAACCTCCATCAGAAAAGCTCCTTCTCGATCAGGTCGCACGCCTCGCTCAAAGAGATCCCCTGCTCCTCGGCAAAACGGGCAAGATCATCATATTCGATCTTGCAGCGCTTCACGCCGTACCCACTCGCCACCTTAACGCGGAACCTCCCGTAGCGCGTTTCGCGCTCGTCCATATCTCTATCAAGAATATAGCGCCCGTGAGCGCATCGTCTGACTCCGATAG
Source organism: uncultured Eggerthellaceae bacterium (assembly GCA_910588945.1). GTDB lineage: Bacteria > Actinomycetota > Coriobacteriia > Coriobacteriales > Eggerthellaceae > MGBC163016. The sequence goes on from CAJUSF010000014.1 coordinate 14,813, forward strand.
TCGATGTCAGCTCGAATATTCGCTTTGCAATACGCGTCTCATCGCTTGGCTTTACGATCACGCATAGCATAGTGGCCGGCCTCGACTTTTTCATTGTGATAGGTACCAAATATGCATCGAGCGCACCTGCATCCATCAATTGCTCCAAAGCAAAACCGAGCGCTTCACCTGTCATGTCATCAATGTTGCAGGCAAGCTCCACGACCTCGTCATCAAAAGACGGCATTGAACATTTGGCACATGCGGCTTCATCGCTGGCTTGGGTTGATGCTTCTGCCGTCCCAAGCATCACACGCAGGCAATTCGCGCGCGGAAGATCCTTGGTGCCGATGCCATAACCGATAGATTCGATGCGCATCGTGGGCATAGGGGCGAATTTCGAGACGAAATACTTCACGATCGCAGCACCTGTAGGTGTGCAGAGTTCGCTATCGATAGTGCCACCGTACGCCGGTATTCCTTTGAGAATCGCCGCAGTTGCAGGCGCTGGAACAGGCAGGATACCGTGCGCACACTCGACGCTTCCCACTCCGGTGCAGACATCACTTGCATAGATCGAGCCGACGGCGAGATCATCGATCAGAAAGCTTGCAGCCACCACATCAGCCACCGCATCCATCGTCCCGACCTCGTGAAGGTGTATGTTCTCGATCGGCTCACCGTGCACAGCGCTTTCAGCCTGAACGATAAGCTCGAACACCGAAAGCGCATCCGTCTTTACGTTTTCAGGAATACCGAGCGCGCCTATGATGCCTTTGATATTGGAAAGATTCGCATGGTGATGATGGGCGTCGTGTTTATGGCGGTGATGGTCATGATGGTCGTGCCTGTGGTGCGAACCATGGTGAGAGCTATTGTGCGAACCGTGATGCTCGTGGTGCTCGCGCTCATCACCATGATGATGAGCATCGCATCGACAAGCCTGTTCCTTCTCGCCCTCTACTTCACCATTGATCTCAACACGCATGTGAAGGCCGGCAATTCCACGTTTATTGCCGCGCTCAAGCACGTATTTCACGCCCGGGATCCCAAGTGCATTGAGCCTCTCACAGACCGACTCCGGATCATCGTAGAGCCCAAGCAGCGCAGCGGTGATCATATCGCCAGCCGCACCCATGTTCAGATCGAAGTAAAGAATCCTCATCTTGCACACCTCATATGATTTATCAGATGCGCCGTATAACCTGCGCCGAATCCGTTGTCGATATTCACCACGCTCACGCCGCTCGCGCATGAGTTCAGCATCGAGAGCAGCGCGGATACGCCGCCAAATGAAGCGCCGTAGCCGACGCTTGTTGGAACCGCGATGACTGGGCAATCCGCAAGGCCCGCGACGATGCTTGCAAGCGCGCCTTCCATGCCGGCTATGACAACGATCACGCTCGCGCTCATGATGTCATCCATATGTGATAGTGTCCGGTGAAGTCCGGCGACACCCATGTCATATGCGCGCGTCACCTCATTTCCTAGGATCTGCGCCGTTAAAACAGCCTCTTCCGCGACAGGGATATCACTCGTGCCGCCGGTCGCCACCAAGATCGTGCCAATCCCATCCGGTACAGGCATATCCCCGAATGTGGCCAAGCGCGCGGTCGCATCGTATTCGATCGGTATTCGGCTTGCGACCTTATCCGCCTTTTCGGGATCCAATCGCGTAATCAGCAGCCTGTCTTGCCCGCCCTCTATAAGAGAATTCGCGATCCCCACGATCTGATCAGCTGTTTTGCCCGCGCCATAAATAACCTCGGACACACCTTGTCGCACCTTGCGATGCAAATCCACCTTTGCGTACCCCAGCTCTTCAAATGGCTTTTGCTTGAAGATCGAAAGCGCATCATCAATGGAGATCGCACCGCTTTTCACACCCTCAAGCGTCCTTCTGATATCGTTGTCCATTTCCCGATACCTCTTATATCTCTTTGGAATCCTTTGTGTCCCTCAACTCTTCTATATAAGCGACACAATGTTAATTATATCTAAGAACACCGTTATAACAAGACGGCTATCTTCCGTATCCAGCAAGATCGACGCTCACGCGCCCAAATCCGAGCGCCTTCAATCCGGAATCGATGGACCTTCGCACGTCCTCATCCATCACATCCGCAATTCGTTCGGGCTCCACCTCTATACGCGCGACATCCAGATCGGACCCGTGAACGCGAACGCGACACTGGGCAAACCCTAGATCGTGAAGAACCTGCTCAGCATGCTCGACGGCGATCAGCTGATCGCGCACAAGCGCCGTATCATAGGGAAGCCGCGTAGCCAAACATGCGAACGCCGGTTTATCCCAAATCTCGATCCCCATCGCACAAGACAGCGCACGAATGTCATCTTTCGTGAGACCTGCTCTTTTCAGTGGGCTTTCCACTCCCAGCTCCTCGAGCGCCTTGAGGCCCGGGCGGTAATCATCCATATCATCGACATTGGTCCCATCAACAACATGAGCGCATCCGCGCAACTTCGCAGCATCTGTAATGCGCTCAAAAATTGCCCGCTTGCAGTGGTAACACCGATCTTTCGGATTAGAAGCAATCACTGGATCGGCCAAAATATCTATCTTCTCAATGTGAAGCTCTATTCCACGCTCAGCGCAGAACCCCTTCGCGAAAGCGAGCTCCGATTCCGGAAAGAATGCCGATGAGGCCGTGAACGCCTTGACCTTGTTGCCTAGAAGAGAGTGCGCGTAGTGCAAAAGAAATGTCGAGTCTATGCCGCCGGAAAACGCGATCGCTAGATCGCCTTGATAAGCAAGCGCCTCGAGCTCATAATCCAAGCGCCTCATGTGGGGAATGTGGTTCTCGTCAATCATCGCTTAAGTATACGCCATCGGACACATCCCGCGCGAGATGCTAAGCGCAACCTGCCGGCAATACCAACATCTGATCCGGCCAGATTGAGAGTTCGCCGGTCCGCGCACATCATGGCTGAAAGCCCCAACCACAAAATTCCCACCGATAGTATGATTCCACTTTATTCACACGATTATTCCGCTAGAGAATGAAACGTCCTTCACAATTGCGTCAAGATTATCGAGTATAGTTATCTGCAATTGAAATTTCGGAAGTCGGGAAAGGTTTTTGATGAAACTCAGGTCTATTATCGCCGTATCGCTATCAGCCGCGCTTGCGCTGACCATATTCGGAATGAGTGGATGCGCCTCTAGTGCGAATTCGAACGTGAACTCTCCTTCTAGCTCGAATGCGTCCACATCAACGATGACATCGAGAATCCCTGAGGCAACCTTAACCTTCTCGGACGACGAACTTATGAGCGGAAAACATCACGCGGTTATCTATGTTGAGGGCTATGATCCAATCGAGGTTGAGCTTGATGCCGATTCCGCACCGATCTCCGTCACAAACTTCGTGAATCTAGCCAATGAGGATTACTACAACGGCCTCACTTTCTACCGTGTTGTCGACAATTTCTGCCTACAAGGCGGAACATCCGGCAACTCCGCATCAGGTACCGACAACGAGCTTGGCACCATCACCGGCGAATTCTCGAGCAACGGCGTGAACAACCCACTTGCAGACAACTTCGAGCGTGGGACCATCGCAATGGCAAGGACCCAGCTTCCCAACTCTGCCACCAGCACGTTCTTCATCACTCTTGGCTCCAACGACATGGTCGGCACAAGCCTTGACGGCCAATATGCAGCATTCGGAACAGTCGATGCTGATAGCATGGAGACAGTCGATCAAATCGTTAGCGACACCATCGGTTTCGTGGACGACGAGTATATGGGATCTATCTCTGATGAGTCCATGCAGCCTGTTATTACCCGCATCGAGATTCTGGATTAAGCCACCCAATAGGACCTGTTTCGCTTTGCTTCATCTTGGGGCACAGTGGAACAGGTCGGATGCACACATTCGAAGCGTGCAAGCTTGCTTCGTCTTATGAAAGCTTGTTTCAGTCTATGAAATCTTTTCGACCTTGATAGTCGAAATACGGGATCTGCGCATCTTTTCGATTGTGAATTTGAACCCACCGAGTTCCACCACATCGCCGGTATCGGGCACCGAATCGAGAGTCCCGATCAACCAACCGGCGATCGTTTCATAATCATCCGATTCCTCGACCGGCCATGCCAGCTCGATCGCATCCTCGACCGGGAAACGCCCGTCTACGCGCCATACACCGGGCTCGATCGCTGTGATGACCTCCCCTTGCGTATCGAACTCGTCCCCGATCTCTCCAACGATCTCCTCAACGATATCCTCAATGGTGACGAGCCCCTCTGTTCCGCCGTATTCATCGACGACGATAGCCATCTGCTGATGCGCCGCCTGCATCTCGCCGAGAAGCGGGATCACGTCTTTCGTCTCAGGAACGAACATCGGCTCGTACATGAATTTGCAGACGGGCTCATCGATCGAGCCGTCCATCAAAGGCCCGATCAGGTCCTTGTAGTGAACGATACCTACGATATCATCAATGCTCTCATGAAAGACTGGCAGCCGCGAATAACCCGTTCCTCGCATGCGCTCAAGCGCAGCGTGCGCCGTCTCCGTGTCCTCAACAAGCATGACGTCGACCCGCGGCGTGCAGATCTCGCTTGCGTGGGTGTCACCCAGATCAATGATGTCTTGGATCATGCGCTTTTCATCGTCCGCAAGCTCGGTGGTATCGTCAACCAGTTCCCTGATCTCCTCTTCCGAGGCGGTCTCACGCTTGCTGCCCGTGATTCTCTCAAAGAAGCTCGGCTTCTTTTCTCTATCAGATTCTCTATCCATTTAGTTGCTTTTGATCCTAAGTAGTCGAATGGTTTTTTCGATTAGCTAGCCAGCGGAATGATGCCGAAGATCTGCCCCAACGGCGAATTGTTGAAGTAGATTGCGATGGCACGCGCGCCGTAGTTGCCAAACGATGCGCCGGCGACATAGGCGATAACAAACGCGAACACGAAAAACATGACGATGGAGAAGATGAATCCGACGCGTCCGAAGATCCTAGCCGAATCACCGACACCTGTATCGCCACCCGCTTTCTGGAATTTCTTGGAGAACCTACATGAGAAGAACCCGAGTACGATACCGATCGGCGGCAAAATAGCGAACACGATCGACAGGATTCCGAGTATCAAAGCGAGCACCGCATTGGAATCCTTCGGAGGCTCGCCCATATACGGCATAGGTGCCGCCTGCTGGGGCATCTGCGGTTGCTGATATGCTTGCTGCACCGGTTGCGGAGCTGGCTGCTGATGCTTGGGCTGCGCATCCACGCTCGGCACCATGCTAGGTTGAACATGCTGCGGCTGCGCTTGAGGCTGAGCCATCTGAGGTGCCATATCGCTTTGCTGAGCAGGCTGACCCATTCCCATTCCGCTTGATACCGGCATGCCTGCACCGGTTGTGGCGTATTCCGCAGCTTGGGGCTGTTGCGCGCCATGGCTCTTCAGTCCAAAATTCGATGCCGCGCGAACCTGCTGCTGACGCGCCATACGATCGGGCTCTTCCTCAGGATAGCCGTACGCACCGTACATTGATGCCTCTTCGGGGTAATACATTCCGCTCTGCTGCATGTATTGCGCATTCGGATCGGCGTATCCTTGGGTGGCCATCTGATCCTGATAGCCCGGATAGCCCTGATTGCCGCCCATCTGGTTGCCATACATAGCTTGAGCCTGCATGCCTTGAGGATCTTGCATGTATCCACCGTCTTGCATCTGAGGAGGATATTGATTAGGATCCCAACCCTGCATGGGCATCCCTTGCTGATTCATAGCATTTGGATCATTGAAGTTCATGCTATCAGGCATTTCGGTATCTCTTTCACTATGTTTTAGCTGATGCGGCAAAAATCGCTTCAACCGAAAAAAATGTGTATATAACTCATTGTACTAAAGAACAGCCGTACAACACGAAAAAAGTACATCACGAGCCTTGTTGCAAAAATGTGCCCTTTACAAAAGAACGGAGCCTAAGAAGACTCCGTTCGATATTAAGCGCAAGTGCAGGTGTCGGCGAAGTAAGAAAGCCTACTCCTCTGCAAGGTCTTCCATCTTCACTCTGCCGCGGAATGTACGGTAGATGATGAAATGATACAGCAGCACCAGCGGAAGTCCGATGCACAAGATGACGGTCATGCACGTGAGCGACAGATCGCTCGCGCCGGCCGACATAAGCGTGATCGGGTCGCCGATGCTATCGGGAGTTGCCATCACGAGCACCGGGAACATGCTGCAAGCCAGTAAGAACACAAGCGAGAACGCCGCGACGCTTTGCGCCAAGAACACGATCAGGTCCGAACGAGAGCAGTCTCTTTTTCCCATCACGATCGACACAACGATCCCGGCCGCAAACAAAATCGCAAAGATATACCTGACGATCTCCAGCTCGGGCACCATTTCGGCAGTGCCGCTCATCATGGTGAAAATCATAACGGTAACAATGATAAACATTACAAGCGATACGATCTGGAATGGAAGACGGAGCTTCGCCGCGCGGGACTGAACGGCCGAGCCCAGCGGAGCCTTCAGCGCTAACCAACAAGCGCCCATGGTTATGAACATCACCAGACCAAGCAAGCCAACGCAAAGCGTGAATGGGGTGATCAGACCAAGCAGCGGAACACCGATGTAGTTACCCTGTGCGTCCATCGGAATGCCTGCCAAAACGTTGCCGATCGCAACACCGAACAGAAGCGCTGGCAAAAGTGAACCTAGGAAGAAGCAGACGTTCCAGACTCCACGCCATTTGCTGTCGGCTGCCCAGAATTCGAAGCACACCGCACGCACGATGAGCGCGAACAGTACCAGCATTATCGCCAGATAGAAACCTGAGAACGTTGTTGCATACGCATCCGGGAAAGCCGCGAACAATGCACCACCTGCGGTGAGCAGCCAAACCTCGTTGCCGTCCCAAACCGGCCCAATAGCGCGGCGAACGATGCGCTGTTCTTCGACATCTTTAGCGATGAACGGATAGAGAACACCGGCTCCCAAATCGAATCCATCCAATACGAAATAGATGGCAATGAGCAAGAAGATCAGGAAGAACCAGAGAATAGCGAGCGCACTCATTTCGCATCACCGCCTTTCTCGGCTCCATCATCTTCGATGACTTCATCCTCCTCGATCGAAACAACCGTCTCAGTATCTGGATCCGCAGCCTCGATCTCACCACGAACGACATTAAGCGCATCGTCAGATGTATCAGAGCCCTCGCTGAAAGTGATAAGACGCTCAGCATCGGCATCCTCGCGCTTTGTGTCGACTTCATAAACCGGACCGGCTTTGATGAAACGACCTACAACGCGCACCCAGCCGATGAAGAGGATGAGGTACACCGCGAAGAACAGTAGCAGCGTAATAACGAGCTCGAACGGCTGAACAGAAACGCTCGTGCCTTGCTCGGTCAAAAGCGTCACATTCTCAGGCCCGGTAGTGGACGGATAAACCACATACGGCTGACGACCGACCTCGGCTGTGAGCCATCCGCTTTGGATGGCAAGGAATGGAAATGCCGGCGAAACGATGAGCAGCCACTGCAACCACTTCATATTCGAAACGTTGTGCTTTGCCTTCTTACGCATGAAAATGAGCGCAAGGATCAAGCAAAGCCCGATAAGCCCGAAGCAAGCCACCATCAAGTGATAGACCTGATAGACGAAGTTCACCGGGAGTGTATCGACATCGATAGCCTCGAATCGCTCGGTATTCGCCAGATCATTCAGACCGGGATACTCGGTGTCCCACGTTCCGGTAGCAAGGAAACTTGTGCCTCCCGGGATGCCCACAACGACCGCTTCCTGATTCTGTTCATCCACAAATCCGAATGCCGAGAGCTCAGGCGCTTCTGTTTCGTATTGGCCCTCCATCATCGCAAGCTTGGTCGGCTGCTCCTCCCAAACCTCCACTGCGGATGCATGTGCCGAGACGAACAGCGCACATAGCGCCAAGATTCCCACAACAGTACCGGTGCGCAGCATCTTTGTGGCTGCGCTCTTGAACTTATCCTTGTGCATATACCATGCGGATACCGCAATAGTAACAAACGCTCCCATAACGAGCACTGCAAGTATGGTATGACAATAACGCGGCAGAGTTGAGGGGTTGAATGCCGCTGCGAAGAAATCCGTGATGAGCGCCTGCGAACCGTCTTCTGAAATGACAGCCCCGGCCGGGGTCTGCATCCATGAATTCGCTATCAGGATCCATAGCGCGGATAGCGCTGAGCCGAAGAATGTCAGCCATGCTGATATGGTGTAGAACAGCGGTTTGACCTTGTTCCTGCCAAAGATGATGATCCCCAAGAATATGGACTCGAGGAAGAAAGCGAAAAGAGCCTCGGCGGCGAGCGGCGCACCGAAGATGTCGCCGACAAACCTAGAGTAGTTGGCCCAGTTCGTTCCGAACGAGAACTCCATGGTGATGCCTGTTGCAACTCCGATTGCAAACGTAGCCGTATAGATTCTCACCCACATGCGAGCTAGCGCGTCATCTTCGGCATCTTTTGTGCGATATGCGCGTGTGACGAATATCGCCATCAAAAGACCTATGCCGATAGTGATCGGCACGAAGATGAAGTGATAGCTGGCTGTGAGAGCGAACTGGATACGCGACATCAGAACTTGATCTGCGAAAATATCCATTATGCCTCCTTCGGCCTATTGCGGTCGCTCAAGCGCTGAACGACCGTGAAACCCCAAGTTCTGATTGTATTACTCTTATTGAGAAACTGGCAGAAAAGTTTCATTCGTCAACGTAATGTTTTGCGTATCTCTTGCCGAAACGCGTGACAAGTGGACGTATAGCTTGTCGAGTTTAAGATAGTCGTGAGGCTTTCCTGAACAAGGAGCGCACGAAACCTTGCGTGTAGGGCGTGCATGCCCTGCCGCAAGGTTTCGATAAGGATGTTTTTATTGTTATAAGAGACCACATAAGTCCGAAACAGCGAGAAATGATTGCCGAGGTGCTTACAAAGCGAGTTCCGCAGGAGCGAAGCGACGAGGACTGTTTGAGCGACTAAGTATCTCGGCAATCATTTCCACCGGCAAATAGGCGATGACATCAAAACCCTTACATCCCTTTTCGTATTTGACGTTTACCCTTGACGCTTCGCGTCAGCGGTCAACTCCTTCATGCATTTATATATGCTTCCTTACGGAAGCAATTAATAGTTAGTGTTCAGAGCAAATCGAAAAGGGACGCTACGGGCTTTGATTATCCGTAGCACAAATCAAGTAAGATGGGACAGGATTTCATCCTGCCCCTACAATGTAACGTTTGAGATGCGACTAGCGCGTATGCTTCTTCACTTTGCTGCGACGGAACGCCACGATCGCCAAAACAAGCGCCGCCACAGCTGCAACAGCCAGACAGATACCCACAACGGTGGTCATAGAATCACCTGTCTGCGAAAGCTTGCCGTTCGTTTTCGGATCGCCGCCAACGTTCTGGTTATTACCGTTGCCGCCTGAAGAGCCGACGATAACAAACTGCTTGCTGATCGACCCCGAATAATTGCCGGCACCATCCGCAACTAAATAGTAAGTTCCGATAGCTGTCGGAGGGTTATTAACGCTATTGCCGTCTTTATCGATGATGCGAATGATGTAATCAACGTCCTTTTGCAGAACCTTATCACCGTACTTGATGGTGTAATTGGAGAACTTGATCGGGTTTCCTGTGTATGTATAGTATTGAGTAAAGCCCTCGATTTTAGCTGTATTAATATTGGTTGTTCCAGGACGGTAATTATCCGCAACAGCAAATGCCGACTCAAACTTGCCAGTGTAATCTCCTATACCCTCAACGACGAGCTTATATTGACCGATCGCACTGACCTCAGAAACTTTATTTCCATCCTTGTCGGTGAAGTAAAAAATGTAGTCTTTGCCGTTCTCTAGCTTGCTTCCGCCTACAATAAAATCGAAGTTGATATCGATGGTGTTACCGTTTTTGTAAGAATAAACGGCTTGCAATCCATTTGCCATGGAGTTCTTGGAGATATCTTTCTTTGTAGTTGTGTCCCCCGAGCTGCCGTTGTTGTTACCTCCCTGGTTGGTATTCGCATTCGTATTGGTATTAGTATTAGTATTCGTGTTCGTATTGATATTTGCGTTCGTATTTGTGTTTATGTTTGTGTTCGTGTTTATGTTGGAATTCGTATTCGTATTCGCATTGGTATTCGTATTTGTGTTTACATTCGCATTCGTATTGGTATTGGTGTTTGTATTACCCGGATCATCCGGACCAGGACCAGGATCAGGGTCGGTCTTCGGATTCAGCTCGACGGTCTCGATACCTCCCGAAGGACTCTCCGTCTGAAGGCGAAGCATGGCATCGGAGCCCGTAACACCCTGCATCGTCACGAACGCGCGCTCAGTCGTAGGAACATTCAGTGTACCCAGATCATAGGGGCCATCGCCCACCGCATTGAGCGGCTTGTCGCCATTGGATACAATGATGGTCATGAGTCCCGTTTGATTATTGTAAGGCGATTGATATACAACGTTGCCTTGCGCAATATCGGAGAAACTGAATGAAGCTCCCTCAATAGCCGCTCCGTCATCGCCGACTATCTTTAGATCGACCTGAACAGAATGTTCTCCAGCCAGATCAAGCCCGTAGATCTCAACCTCGTTCTCGTTGATCTTGTTGAGCTCACCGTTTATGGCCCATGCGTTCATCGGCAACAAAGCGAGCACCGCCGCCATCATCACGCACATCATCCTCTTTAATGACTTCGCCATTGCTCCTCCTTTGGCAAAACCCTTGCCGCAAACCCCTTGTTTTCCATCAACCGTCATCTTGCTTCTATCTCTACCTGTGAACATCATAGGCACCGAAATTCAAGGTGATGCCAAAAAGGTCCACATACATCTCGTCGTTGATGCCCTGACGCTGAATGTTCTGGGCGGATCCAACCGCTACGAGCTTAGCATCGGATACCGAGCTTCCGCCATCGGTTCTAAAAAGCTCCGGATGGATAGCGCCCCACTCCTCAAGTCTATTCTCGTAAGTTCCCGGCTCAAAGTAATAAAGCCAAGTGCCGCCAAAAACCATGGCCGCGCTGTCGATGATCGCCGCGTCGCTAGATGCCACCTTATCGGTGATGATGATCTGCTGCGAAGGATCTGCCACAACATTGCCCGCTTGGTCCTTGACCACGACCGTATTATAAACTGGATTGCCTGTAAAATCACCCATTATGACGAAAGAACCCTTGGGAATGAAAATATCGGAGCGCTGCTCGTCGCCATCGATCTCAACCACGTGTTCAAGCGTCACATCATGGGTAAGCTTACCCATACCAAAATGCGCATCCTCGCCAAGCAATAACACCTTGTAAACCGGGCTTGAGATCACATCGATCTCAGCAATCGACACCGGATCAGCATTGTCGCACCACTCCGTCAGGCGAATGTATGACGCACTGTAAGTGGCAAGCATATCCGCTTTTGCAGGATCGCCCGTGCTGTCGGCCTCGGAGAAATAAATCGAGGCGCTCTCTGAACGACCAAACGCATCGTATCCCTTATAGTTGTCGGTGGCCGGGGCGGCTTCAGACGATCATTGCACCTTCCGCCAAAACTTCCTGCATCGCCTCGGAAGGAAACTTCCAATCTAGAACTTTCCTCGGGCGATTATTGAGTTGCCATTGAGCTTTGTCCACTTCCTCGTCTGAGACCTTC
>CAJUSF010000015.1 GCA_910588945.1 uncultured Eggerthellaceae bacterium
AGATGAACAAAGCGCGACTCTGCACAGAGATAGTGGTCACATATCCGGAAAGCCGCGCAACGCAAAGAGCAATAGCGAGCATATTAAGCGCGCTAGACCACAAGATCGCTCTTAATTGTCGGATAAATGACCATTTAGCTGTCCTGCTGGAAGCTGCTTACGACGGTTGCCTGGCGCACAGTAGCCGCATTGTGCCCTTAGGAGAAGTTATTAAGATCTGCAGCGGCGGTACACCAAGGACAAGTGTTGACGAGTATTGGAGGGACGGACAAATTCCGTTTTTTGCTCCTGGCGATGTAGTGGATTCTGTATTTTCGCTTAGTACAGCAAAACACATAACGAAGCAAGGTCTCGCCAACTGCAATAGTGACCTATACGAGACGGGCACAGTGATGCTTACGGCACGCGGTACTGTTGGAAAGGTGACAATGGCCGGTGCCCCGATGGCAATGAACCAGTCATGCTTTGCTCTCGTCGGGTTAGGGGTTCCGCAAAGCGTGGTATTCCAGGCAATCAAGAGAGTGGTTCGCTCCCTCCAAGCAAAGGCGAATGGAGCGACTTTTGCCGCGATCAACATCAAAGATCTGGAAACAGAAAACGTGATCGTGCCGTCCAGCAAAACACTAGACCGTTATTCGAACTTTGCGGAAGCTCTTCTGCTGCAGATTCTCGAAAATGAAAAGGAAAGCCTGGAGCTCTCTCAAATACGCGATGTACTTCTCCCGAAACTCATGTCCGGCGAGATCGATGTCTCGCAGGTCGATCTCACGCAGCTAAATGGTCATTTAGCTTACGGATGCGCTGACGGCTGGTACTTCCTTACCGGAACAGCTCGTCATGAGAACCGGTTCGTTGGAAGTAAGCAATTCCGCCGTCTGTGCGCCAGATTACTAGCCAGTCGCCGGCATTTGCTACATGGCACTCATCGCTTCCACTCCATTTGCCAGAAAGACGATGCATTCTATGTCGCCGCCTAAGGATCTCAAGAGACTCGGGCGTATTCTCCAGAATGAGGTCGACAACAGCCTCCAGCTCCGCAAGATCCCACTGCCGCTTAGCAGCCTTCTTCTTTAAGTCCCGACTAAACGCAGGAGCAAACTTAGCCTCTAACCGATGGCTCATGCCATCGCCGCCTGGATGAGATCGTGGCCGCTCTTGTAGCTCTTGCCTTTGCCGGAACGAATCATTTCTTCGGTTTCGTGTATGGCGACCAGGCTTTCGGCGTTCGGCTGTTCGTAGTCGAACGATAGCGGGATGGCGTTGGTGTTTACGATTTGGGTAAAGAAAGCCCTTGTCACGGAAGACAGATCAAGGCCGTAGTGCTCTACTACGCGAGAAGCCTCTTCTTTCAACGTATTGTCGATCCGAATAGTCAAAGTACTCGCAGCCATTGTTTCCTCCTAAAGGTATAAGCACTAACATAGTCTAGCTTTCGTAAGTGCAATAGTCAAACGAACCAGGAGGCACCCATGAATTCTGCGACCATCGACTCGATCTCACTCCAAATGCAGCCATTTCTCGATTGTGAGCAGATGAAACGATTGCGTGAAGTGCTTAAATGCGCCATTGCCCCCATCACCGACCTCGGCAAACACGCCAGCCAAGACCTCATCGACCTCTTCATCGAAGCGAAGCAGGTAGAGGGATGCTCCACAAAGACACTCGACTATTACCGCAACACTCTCGAACGCCTAAATGCAGCGCTGCGAAAGCCATTCACGCAGGTTGAAACATCCGACCTACGATCCTATCTTACCGAGTACGAGCAAAAACGGAACTCGAGCAAGGTAACTATCGACAACATCCGTCGCATCATGTCGAGCTTCTTTTCGTGGCTGGAAGACGAAGACTACATCGTAAAGAGCCCCGTGCGACGCATTCATCGCGTGAAGGTTGCGAGCATGATCAAGGAGACCTTTTCAGACGAAGAGCTAGAGACAATCCGCGGCAATAGCGGCTCCTCGCGCGACCTCGCCATTATTGACCTTTTGGCCTCAACCGGTATGCGCATTGGAGAACTCGTCCGGCTCAATCGCAGTGACATCGATCTGAACGAACGCGAATGCATCGTGCTGGGAAAGGGCAATAAGCAACGGATGGTCTACTTCGACGCACGGGCGAAACTGCACCTAACGGACTATCTCGGACAACGCACTGACGACAATCCGGCCCTCTTTGTCTCTCATGCTAGACCACACACTCGACTCACCATCGGTGCCATCGAGTTGCGCTTGAGAAAACTTGGAGAAACCTTAGCGATTCAACGCGTGCATCCGCATAAGTTCCGACGTACCCTTGCCACCTACGCCATTGAGAAGGGAATGCCCATTGAGCAGGTGCAAAAACTCCTCGGTCATGCGAGAATAGATACCACCATGCACTACGCCATGGTGAATCAGAACAACGTGAAAGCATCGCATAGAAGGTATTTGGAGTGACACGTATAGAATACGCCATCGGGGAACTCTGCTCTTTCGCAAAGGGCGCCAGCATCCCTCGCGACCGAATGTTTGATAGCGGAGAATACCTTTACCTGCACTACGGGGATCTCTACTCCGGGCACGATCTCTACATCGATGTCCGCAGCCCTCAGAAGCGAATACCCTACATCAAGTCATCCGAGCGAGTTAAAGACGAGCAGCTTGTTCTCACTGAAGACATTGTTTACATCCTCACATCAGAAACAGTAGACGACCTCGGAAAATCACTCTGTGTCATCAACGCGGGCTCTCAGCCAATCGTTTCTGGCACGGAAACGACCGTCGTGCGGATCGAGCGAAAAGACATCGTCAACCCTCGATATCTAAACTACTTATTCCAGACTTCCCGCTTCAAGAAAACTCTGCAGCAATACGTCACAGGAATGAAAGTCTTTCGTGTTCACCCTCGAGACATAGCGAAAATAGCAATATCCCTCCCCCCTCTTGCCGAGCAGCAAAAGATCGTCAACTTGCTTGACGCTATTCACGACAAGATCATGCTCAACCGTCGGATAAATGACCATTTAGCTGTCCTGCTGGAAGCTGCTTACGACGGTTGCCTGGCGCACAGTAGCCGCATTGTGCCCTTAGGAGAAGTTATTAAGATCTGCAGCGGCGGTACACCA
>CAJUSF010000016.1 GCA_910588945.1 uncultured Eggerthellaceae bacterium
ACTTCTGATTGTTGCAAGCATACTTGCTATCATCGGCATCCTTTGCAAGCGCATTCAGCTGCTTGTCGGGGGATTTCAACTTCCAAACCTTGATTATGCAGGTGCGATGACATCAATGACGGTAACGAACTGGGAAGCTGGTTGGGCAGGAGCCTATTCAGGCATGGTCTACTGGCCCACCCTTCTTGAGTTCGGTGTAATGATCGGCGTTGTTGCTCTTGCAGGACTTATCTTCTTGCTCGGCATTAAGTATCTAGCCCTTCGCCCAAAGAAGTAGCGTTTTATCGCGAGCAATTACTCTCCCTCTGTTCCCCGGCTGCTTGCCCCCTCTCGATGCAGCCGGGGACTTCTGCAAGCTTTTTGGATGTGTCTCTAGCAATCGGGGAGAGCTTCTGTCATACTTTGTCATACATAATGAATCGTTCGTATAACCCTAGGATGTGCTCATGAAAAAGACGCTGACAACCATAGGGATTTTCCTCGGCTTTATCCTGCTGACGGTAGCGGTGGGCTTTGCCATCGAGCCGTCTTCGGGCATTCATGTGATCGACGCTGCTTCGCCATGCCCTGTTACCGGGTGCGCTTCGGGCGAATGCCATGGGTTCGATAGCGTTCCCACTCCCGACGGCATTCATGAAATGATTTGCCCGGAAGCCGGCTGTGCTTCAACGGAATGTCATGCGTGGGATTCGCTGCTTGATCGGTACAAACAGGCATCGGATGCGAGCCTCAACTTGTGGATTATGATGCCGGTTGCGCTGGTGGTTGCATTGCTGGTGCTTGTTCGGGTGCTTTCGCGGCCGAAAGGAGCGAAATGATGTCTATGAAAAAGCGCGTTGTACTCGACGTTGTTTTGCTTGTGATATTTGCGCTCTCGGCGCTGCCTGCGATTACGGGGGTTCCTGCTCATGAGTGGATAAGCCTTGTTGCAGTTGTCGTGATGGTGGCTCACTGCGCTCGGCGCGGCATGCTTGGAGCAGGCGAGAAGAGTCGTGGGGTTTCCGGCATTCGGATTGCGCGTATTGCACTTAATGCGCTGATCGGGCTTTCACTTGCAGCATGTGCGGTGTCGGGGATTATGGTTTCCGGAACGGTGCTTCCCTCATTCGGATTGTTCGCTACGGGGTACTATTTCTGGGATCCCTTCCACGCATTTTCCGCCAAGATATTGCTTGCTTTTCTGCTTATCCATGTGGTGCTGAATGCACGTGTCGTGTTTGTGCTGGCTCGGAAGATGAAGGCCGGACGAGCTACCAATGCAGCAGCTGTGAGCAAGGTCGATCATGGCTGAGATGGGGATGATTTCTCTCGGCATTGCTTTTGTGGCCGCGGTAACTGCTGTGGTGTGCGCCGTTGCGGGGTGGCGTTTGCAAAAGAGCGACGATTCTCGAGCGCCTCGGGCATGGCGGACGTGCGGCATCGCCATGCTGCTTATCGCAGGGGCGCTTTCGGCGGCGGTTGTTGTGTTGGCCTGGTGCTTTTTGGTTGAGGACTTCTCTCTCATTTATGTTGCATACAGTCATCCGCAAGGCGAAACTGGCTCGCGGTGGCTTTCTCGCATTTCGGCCATCTGGGCGGGCAAAAGCGGAAGCCTACTCGTGTGGGCGTGGCTCGTGTCACTATGGGCATCTCCGCTTGCAGCGAGCTCTGTTCGCAAGGGGAAACCCTTTGAAGGTGCTGCGCTCGGATGTGCTGCAGTGGTGCTTACGTGCTTGATTGGCATTCTGCTGTTTTCTTCGGACAATATGCCGTTCTGGTCGACTCCCGCGGAATTGCTCGATGAATCGGGAAATCTTGTGGCGGCGGCTTCCGGATGGGGAATGAGTGAGACGCTCGATCATTGGGCGATGGATATTCATCCGTTTTTGCTGTTTGCGGGCTACGCGGGCTTTACGATTCCGTGTGCTTTAACTGTTTCGTTCATGCTTGGATATGGCGAAGAGCGAGTGTGGCGCACTCGAGCGTTTGCGGCGGTGGCGCTGGCGTGGGCGTGCATGACAGGCGCGATTGTGCTTGGGGCAGTGTGGGCGAACTCGACTCCGGGCTGGTCGGGCTATTGGAGCTGGGATGCAGTCGAGACTGCAAGCCTGGTGCCATGGATTTCCGCGCTTGTAGCTGTGGTTGCTTTTAGTGCATTCTGTATTGAAAATTTATGTGCGAAGGGCAACGGTTTGACGCGTCAGCTTGTCCTGCGTGTGGCGGCAAGCGCTTCTGTGCTTGCTTTGGCTGGCGTGATGCTTTGTGCATTTGTAACGCGTTCGGGTATGATCAGAACCATTCACGGATATGCAGGCGATTCCGCTTCCGCATGGATGTTTGCAGTTTTGGCGGTGGCGTTTGCTGTAATAGGTGCCGGGGTGTGCAGGATAAGACGGTTCGAAGTGAATGTGGGCCAGATGGGAAAAGAGGATGACGATGTCTGATGCAATAACAAAAGATCAGTGGCAGGCGCGCGCTGCGCTGTGCGAGTTGCTCGCGTTGAGTTTCAGGTATCCGGATTCGGTGCTTGCCGAGGTTGTTTGTAATGGTGAGTGGGCGGATGCCGCCAATGAGATTGCGGCTGTTGTTGGGATTGACTGGAGCGCAGGCGATCTTGTCGGTGATGCTGTGGTGCCTGGATGTGATAACGCAGGCGATGCGGGTGATGCGGGTGATGCAGGTGATGCGGACAAGTTGCTTCATGCGCTTCGTGCGGAGGCGACGCGCTTGTTTGTGGGGTCGCCTGAGCCGGTGATCTCGCCGTATGAAGGAGTCTGGCGCGCGAACGATGACGGCGTGGATGCGCTATTGTTTGTGAATCCGCATTCAATGGAGGTAGAGCGCTTCTGTAAGGCCTGCGGTCTGGGTCGTCCTGAAGGTACGAACGAGCCGCTCGATTATGTGGCTACAGAGCTGGAGTTGCTGGAATATCTGGCCGCGCGTGCCGCCGTGGATGCGGCCAGGGGCGCGACTGGAGCTGACGATGCCAGTGAGTGCGCAGGTTCCGACGATGAGATGACTGCATCTGATGCATGCGAGAATAATGCAGAAGGTATTGATGCTATGGTCACTTCTCAAGATCTTCCGGGAGGTTCTTCCGAGGTAGCGTTTGATCAGTTTATGACGACCCATGTTCAGCTTTGGATGCCACGGTTTGCCGCAAATGTGCAGCAGGAATCGAGGTTAGCCTTTTTCCGGGAAGTCGCGCGCCTGTTGGAGTGCTCGCTAGAGAGCATGATTTAGAACGCATGCGGGTTTAAGCTTCCTGGCCCGCTTCCATAAATGTTTCATGTACATCAAGAGACGGCCCGGAGGCCGCCTCTTGATGGTTGTTAGGACGGCCTATAAGGGGGAGATAGGCCAATCCTTTGTTCGAAGCCAAGGAGGTAGGCTCCGTTTTGTTGAAACCAGAGGGGAGCTGGTTTCAGAGAAAGAAGAAGGAAAAAGGGAGGAGGTGGGAACCCTTTCTCGATGATCAAACTATACGCGCTCGGTTAAGCTTGGAAACCCAAAACAGCCTCCGGTTGCCTTTTCGACTTTTTACGTTTGAATTCCTGTAATCTTTGAAACCTTCTTGTTTATTATGTAGTTGGCAATATCAAGTTATATGGTGTATCAATGAGGTAGTTGAAGTGGATGTCTTTGGTCTTGCAGCTCTTTCCATAGTTGTCGGGTTTTTTGTCGGAGTGCTTTCGGGAATGCTCGGGATTGGCGGGGGCACTGTGCTTGTGCCGATATTCAAGCTCGGCTATGCGATGGATGCAATCGCCTCTACAGCCACCTCGCTTTTCACGATCATCCCGACATCGATCTCGGGGATGATCACCCATATTCGTAACAAGACGTGCATTCCTGCGCTTGGAGTTGCTGCCGGTATTGGCGGGGCTATTACGTCGCCTGTTGGGGTGTGGCTTGCAAGCATTTCTCCTGAGTGGACGATTATGGTTGCTGCAGCGTTGGTGATCGCTTATTCCGCATCAACAATGTTTCAAAAGGCAATCAAAGGCTTGAAGCAGGATCGAGCGAAAAAAGCTGCGGATTCGGCGGGCGCGACCAGTGCGGCGTGCGCTTGCGGTGCTTCAGGCAGCGTTGTTGCTACGAATGCTGCGCATGTCGCAGATATCGCAGACGTTACAGACGCCGGAGATGTTGCAGTCGTTGCAGACGTTGCGGATGCCGGAGTTGATCTGAATATTTTGAAAACTAGACGCAACATCATCTTATGTGCGATCATCGGACTTATCGCAGGCGTTATGTCTGGATATGTCGGTGTTGGCGGTGGATTTATCATGGTGCCGCTGTTCATGCAGTTTCTCAATCTTCCGATACGCCTTACATCGGGCACTTCTCTGATCGCAATTTTGATTTTGGCGTCATCCGGAACGGTTTTGCAGGCGATCTACGGCAACATTGATTGGGTTGCTGGGATTTTTATCGCTGTGGGTTCAATTCCTGGAGCGTATTTAGGATCGAGGCTGATCACGCGTATTCCAGAGACTGTGCTCCGATTCATCTTCAGCGGATTTCTTATTGTTGCTGCTGGTTTGCTTGTTTTGAATCAAATGGGTGTGTTCTAAAAGTCGACCTTTTCCCAGCATTCGATCATTTGATTGAGAGTTCCTATAAGGAGAAATTGCGGCTATTCTACGCAAAAAGTGTATAATGGCCGAAACTGGTCTCATTTCGTTTCATTCCGTTAGAGCAATCAAGACTAGGCGGATAATCATGAACTATATCCATCGATCCATAGAACCGCTTCTTAAAGAGACGCTAAGCGAATATGCTGTAGTCCTTTTGGTTGGGCCGCGTCAAGTCGGCAAGTCTACCGTGATCGAGCATGTGATTGCCGATGATGGCAGACAGGTTGAAGCTGTTACTCTTGATGATCTTACACAGCGATCGCTTGCGCAGAATGACCCCGCTATGTTCTTTGAACTTCATGAGCCTCCGGTTCTCATAGATGAGGTTCAATATGCTCCGGAGTTGTTTACGTATATAAAGATGGCGGTTGATCGCGGCGCTGTTCCGGGCTCGTTTCTGCTTACCGGGTCTCAGCAATTTCGCCTGATGGAACTGGCGGGCGAGTCGTTGGCTGGTCGAATTGCCATTCTTTCGCTTTCGTCTCTCGATCTTGCTGAAGAGGCGAATACGGCCAGTCCCTTGATTTCCATGGGGATCAAGGCGTTGAAGAAGAGAAGCAAGCAAATGCGACCTCTTTCTGTGAGTCAATTGTTTGAGGTTATACAACGCGGATTTATGCCGGCAGTGGTCTCAGGGGCAAATACGAACCTGAATGTTTTTTACAGCAGTTATATTCAGACTTATATCGAGCGAGATGTAAGGCGCTTGCTTGGAAAAGTGGACGCACTGCAATTTATGGATTTCATGCGTGCTGTTGCTGCGCGTTGCTCGCAGATGCTCAATGTTGCATCGATTGCCGAAGATGTGGGGATACGTCCGGAAAAGGCCAAGGCATGGCTTGCTGTTCTTGAGCGATCCGGGATCATTTTCTATCTGCATCCATATGCGAACAACCAATTGAAACGAACTGTTAAGAAACCGAAGCTATATTTTCATGATTGTGGGATCGTTGCGTATCTTACTAGGTGGTCAACGCCTGAAGCTTTGCAGGCGGGGGCTATGAACGGTGCCTTTGTTGAGAATTTTGCCGTGTCGGAAATATGGAAAGCATTTTTAAATGCCGGACTCGAGCCTCCGCTGTATTATTTTCGCGATAAGGATGGCAACGAGATTGACGTTGTGATCGAGATGAACGGGAAGCTCTACCCTATCGAGATCAAGAAGACGGCATCACCAAATAAAGCGATGACGAAAGCGTTTTCCTGCTTAGATAGGCTGCAACTACCTCGCAGTACGGGCGTGATTTTATGTATGGCAAGTGAGTTGTCTGCTATCGATAGTGATACGTATGTGATCCCTCTGTGGATGGTGTAGTCGTTAGCGATATCGTAAGATATATTCTAAAAGTCGATCTCTTCCCAGCATTCGATTGACAGCCCCGGCACCCGTTTGAATTCGTCGACATTATTGGTAACCAAAACTGCGGAGTGAGCCAAGGCGGTGGCAGCGATAAGGTAATCGTTCCCCCCGATAGTTAGTCCTTTTCTTTCTAGGCAAGCGCGAATTCTTGCGTACTGGACTGCGCAGCTATCGTCAAAAGGGATTATGTCAAAGGGCAAAAGTAAAGATTCCACCTTGAAGCGTTCATTTTCTGGGTCGTTGCTCTTTTCAGCACCAAGAAGAAGCTCGGCTTTTACTACAGCCGGTACCTTGAAAAGACTGGCATCGCTCTTCAAAAGCAATTCGTAGGTGAAAGGCAATTTTCGTCTCGAGATATCTATCAAAACATTCGAATCGAAAAAGTACATAAGCGACTCCTATATAGTATTAAGTGGCTCAATCGGCTCCGGGGGTAAATCTTCCGGAAGTTCAATATTTAGCGGCTCCAACGAGTCAAAATATCCCGGAGGCCACCCGTTCACCCAGCCACGCCCCGATTCATGGCGTTTTTCGAGTACCTCACGCGCATAAGAGGAAATCGATACACCAGCTTCTGCAGCGTCGACGCGCAATTCTTCCATGGCGGTGTCATCCATATAAAGTGATAATTGAGCCATGATCACTCCTTTATTTGACGAAATCATAAAGCAAGTATATCACAAGTATATTGCATTTTGTTTATAAGAAACTATCTTGCTCGCAGCTGTCAGCTTTTATTAGATATTGTCATATGATAATCTGTAAATATGTTAAGCGACCTGTCCATAGCCTATCTGTTTCTCGGCGGAAGTGGCGCCGGTTGTGCGCTTGTGTGCTCTATGATCGCGCTTGAGTCTGACAATCATCTTCTCGCACAGGCTCTTCGTGAACGTTTTTGTAGCCCGCTCGGCCGCAAATGGTCTCGATTCTTAGTTGGTGGGTTCGGCTTATCGACGATATGCATCATTCTAGGATCGTGTTGTTTGTTGGCTGATCTGGGGCAGCCTAGCCGTTTGCTCGCATTGTTTTTCAGTACGAGCCCTTCTTGGGTTACGTTTGGCGCGTGGGCACTGCTCTTATGTCTTGGGTTTTGTATAGCATCGATTCTCTTTTGGTTGGGAGTTATTCCTTCAAGAGTTAAAACATTGAAGATATCGATGGGAGCTCTTTCCTTATTAAGCTTTGCGGTGATGGTCTATACAGGATTTATGCTTGCCGACATTCGGGCGGTTCCTCTTTGGAGCTCGGCATGGCTTGTGGTCCTGTTCTTTCTTTCATCGTTGTCGTGCGGGATCGCGCTGCTTAATATATCGGCTTTGATATCGCGGTCTGTAAGCGGATTCTTTTCGGTAGTGCGCCGGGCTACAGTTATCGATACGGTGGTCATCATTATTGAGATTGCAGTCTTGGCTCTTATGATGTTAGGCATAAGTCTTTCTGGGGCAGAGTTCGGAGAGACTTTAGGTCCTTCAGATGGCGTAACGCAGACAGCTTTGGCTGCATACGATTCTTTTAATCTGTTGATGTTCGAAGATATGGCTGGACTGTTTTGGGTCTGTGTTGTTGGCATCGGGCTCATCGTCCCGCTGACGCTTAATGTGGTATCGCTTTTCATAAGTAGAGCGAAACGAGCAAGCGCCAGAGGCTCTGCAAAATTTGTTGCGAGGATTTCGGATACTGCGAACATAGCTGATATATCTGGCGATCATATCGATATCATCGAGCCAAGATGCCCAACGGTGTCGACTTCAAGAATGTATATCATGCTTATATCGTCTGTGTCGGTATTGATCGGCGGGGCGGTTTTGCGATATGTGTTTGCGGCTGCAGCTCTTCATCCAATGCTTATATAAAGACGGTTGTTAGGCACTCGGTAGAGAGACGATGACGCAGGGATAGTAGCGAAGAGGCAATAGTGAAGAGACAGCGCAGAGCGACGATCAAGGAGTTCAAATGTTTCCGTTTCAAATAGATGAAACGTCAGATGTTCCCATTTGGGTACAGTTGCGACAGCGAATCGCCTATCTGATCAATTCGGGCTACTTTAAGGCCGGCGATAAATTGCCTACAGTACGTGGGTTGGCCTCTGAGATTTCCATCAATTACAACACGGTGAACAAGGCCTATATCAGTTTGGTGTCTGATGGTTATTTGGAATCTGCACGCGGCCGTGGTGTGTTCGTGGCCGATGTAGCAGGAAAGTTCGACGATGAAGAAATGGGTCAAGTCGAAGAGGTCATCGATGAATTCATTGCCACCTGTAGGGATCTCGGGATGGGCTTTGACGATATCGAAAAAGCAGTGAGCCGACAGGTAAAAAAGCTGAGATTCGAGCACGAGCATGATGGAGCATCGTCTGTCCCTGGAGGCAAGATCATCGATTTTAGTGACGCGAAGCACACGAAGCGAAATGCAACGGGAGCGTGATGGCTATGTTCGGTAAGGTGGCGCCAGAGTCTCAGTACGGCACCGTGAGAAATTATGATGGGGCAGGCATGGCAAGGCGAGCGTATCTTTTTGCCGATACGGATATCGTTGGCGAGCGCGCATCCAATGTGGGGATTGTGGCGTTTTCGGTATTCGTATTTGTTGCGGTATTTTTGATCGTAGGCGCGCTCGGTTGGATATTGGTTGGCGAAGTCACTCTGTTGCTGGTTCTGTTCGCAGCTATAGCAGCGGTGGTTGCATGTATGGCGTGCCATATCGCGCAACAATGGGAACGCGTTGTGGTGCTTCGTTTGGGGAAATTCAACAGGATTTCCGGGCCTGGGATGTTTTGGACATTTCCTCTTCTTGAAAGCAACACGATGCGAGTCGACACGCGCACGCGCGTGACAAACTTCGGCGCTGAAGAAACGCTTACGGCCGATTTGGTTCCGCTGGATGTAAATGCAGTGTTGTTCTGGCATGTTTGGGACGCGAAGGCGGCTTGTCTTGAGGTGGGCGACTTCACAAAGGCGGTGGAGCTTTCTGCACAGACAGCGCTGCGCGATGCTATCGGACGGGCGAGTGCGGCGGAGGTAGCCATCCGGCGCGATCAGCTTGATCGAGAGCTCAAGCGTGTACTTGAAGAAAAGGTTGCTCCTTGGGGTGTGACCATTTTGTCGGTCGAGGTACGCGACATTCTTATTCCGAAAGAGCTTCAGGATGCGATGTCGCTGGAGGCGCAAGCCGAGCAGCGGAAGAAATCGCGCATCATTTTGATGGAGGCCGAACAGGATATCTTTGACATTATCAATGAGCTGAAAGATTCTTATGCGGGTGATGAGGAAGCGATGCGCCTGCGTATCATGCACTTGGTGAGCGAGTCGGCACTTGGTGGCAAGGGAACGGTTGTAGTGCCAAGTTCGTTCAGTGAGGGATTCACGGACATCTTCAAAGAGAGTGGTTCTGCTCAATAGCTTTCCAAAATGGGACAATACCCCCCGTCCCCGTTGTCCGACCCAATAAATGCTCAAAATGCTTCTCGAGGATTGTCATATGATAATTCTTGATTGTCATATGACAATCTGGTATAGTCGCAACCATGGGAGCGAAGAGTTCTATGGGGGATATGACACAAAGGGAAGCACGTATTCGGCGCAAACGAAGACAGAACCGGACAGACACTATACGAGTCGGGTTGGAATCGGAATCACGAATGGATCTTCAAACACGACCAACGCTGTCTTCGGCGATGTAGAGCAGTTTCACCGATTGATCGTTTCTTGTTGCGCCCATCTTCTTCAAAGATCTCTTCGAACAATGCAGGTGCATTCGACTTTTTTAGAGGAGGAATTATGTCGAAAACGTCTGGTTCATCTGGCGGAATCACCCGAAGGGGATTTCTCAAGGCAACTGGCGTGTCTGCGGGCGCTCTCGGGCTTGCAGGCGTTGCCAGTATGACAAGCGCCGATGGGTGGTTGGCTCCGGCAAAGGCAATTGCAGAGCCGGAAGAGAGAAAAGCCATCATCTGCCACCAGTTCCATTGCCTTTCAAGCTGCGGTTTGGAGTGCACGGTGCGCGACGGGCGCATGGTGCTGGTCGAGCCGATGGAGCTCGAGGATGGAACTCGTGGCCAAGTATGTTTGCGCGGCATCACCGAAGTACAGCACACCTACACGGCTGATAGGCTTCAGACGCCTTTGAAGAGGGTGGGTGAGCGCGGCGAAGGAAAGTTCGTTCAGATCAGCTGGGATGAAGCTATCAAGACTGTTGCCGATGCCATCAAGGATTGCCGTGCGAAATATGGAGAGGATTCGTTTTTCTACCGTAAGTCAACCGAGGCCTCCGTGGCTCACAACTATGAATTCTTGGCCAGCTTGCTCAAGGCTGATACCGGCGGGCGTTGGGGTCTTGATCGTGGTCAAGCAAACGGATCTGACCCTTCCGGCCTCACCAGCGGCGGCCTGTGCTTGAATTCGATTTATGACTGGAAAAATGCTGCAACGGTGGTTCATCTGGGGTCGAATCTCATGGAGAGCGCGATGACGTGGACTCCGGCGTTCTTCGAGGCCAAAAAGAACGGCACCCATATGATTACCGTCGACTTCCGATACAGTCCGACTGTGCAAAAATCGCACGAGTGGCTGGCGGTCACTCCTGGAACCGATACCGCTTTGATCCTCGGTTCGATCAATCACATACTGGCGAACAAGTGGTATGACGAAGAATTCATGAAGGCGCATACCTCGATGCCGTATCTGATCAATAAGGCGACCGGCGAGATCATGGGCAAAATGGCCGTCAAGATCGATCCTGAGGTCAACGAGCCGGTAGTTGATCCTGAGACCGGCGAAACCTTGGAGGTCAAAGTTCCAATGGTATGGGATGCTGCCACTAATGCAGCACGGTATCTTGACGAAGCTGGAATCGTTCCAGCACTGGAGGGCACCTATAACGTAGACGGCGTTGACGTTGTCACCCAGTTCGATCTGCTTAAAGAACAGATGGCTGAATTTACCCCGCAATGGGCAGCCGAGGTTACCGGCTTGACGGCTGACCAAATCACATCTTTTGCCGATCGCTATGCGAATGCTGGCCCTGCGATCATTAGCTACGGATTCGGCGGCCCTGACAAGTATGCCAACGCCGATATCTTGGGACATTCAACGTCGGTTCTTGCAGCCATTACGGGCAATTCCGGAAAACCGGGAACAGGAATCGGTTTTTATGGTATCGGCGGTGCTAAGGCAGGTGCCGAGGCGATCAAATTCTGGGAGATGCCTGAGGAATTCGTGCCGGGAGATTCACCTGTCGCTATGTATGACATGCCGTATGAAGACAACAATATCCATTGCGCGTTCACATTCGGCGATGCGTTTACGTTGGAGTCCGGAAGCGCCAACAATATGCTTGATTGGGTGAAGACACTCGATTTCTTCGCGATCTGCGACATTTACCATTCATCGGCTGTGGACTATGCCGACATCGTCTTGCCAGCGTGCTCTAAGTTTGAAAGCGCCGAGGATGTGTCGGATGTTCGCACGGGAGCAATCGCGCCGTATGTGTATCTCAATCAAAAGGTGATTGACCCGCTGTTCGAGGCTAAAGAAGACATCGAGATCGAGCGTTTGATAGCTGCGGAATTCGGTCTGGACAAATATATGCCGCAGAGCAACGAAGAGCTTGCGAAGTTCATGCTTTCCGAGCCTGAGGGCAATATGGCTGGCATGACCTACGAGGCACTCAAAGAGAATGGCGCGATGAAACTTCTCGATTCCGACGAAATCATCACCGGTGCCGATGCCGTACCTGACCAGCAATATTCCACTGACACCGGTCGTATCGAATTGTATTACGAGGATCTGCTCGAACATGATCTGGCGTTCCCGCAATACGAAACTCCGCAAGAGTGCTATCGCGAGAATCCTAAGGCAAACGATTACCCGCTGATGTTCGTTCAGGGCAAGAGCCGCTATCGTATCCATGCCTATTACAGCGCCTCCACATGGTTTCAAGAGTATTTTGGACCTGTGGTCAACATCCATCCGAAAGATGCTGAAGCACGCGGAATCGCTATGGACGATGATGTGCGTATCTGGAATGATCGCGGAGAGTTCGTCTGCCGCGCGCTGATAAATGAATCCGTCATGCCCGGAACGCTGTTCATGGCGGAAACGACCTATAACCATTACTACCCGGAGGGATTCCTGCAAAACGTCACAAACGCTTATCGTCAAGAGCGTTGTTATCCCATGATCTTCGGTCCGCAGATTCCCTACAACGATACGCTCGTTGAGATGAAGAAAGCGTAGGTGACAGATCATGACTAGACTTGCTCAAGTTATCAATCTTGAGAATTGCATCGGTTGTCAAACCTGTGTGCATTCTTGCAAGATGCAAAACAATGTCCCGATGGGGCTCACCTGGAATCGCGTGCTTTCCGATGGTGAAGACGTACTCGATGGAGCCTCGGGAGTATTCCCTAATCTTTCTCGTACATATCTTCCGGTAGCGTGTCAGCATTGTCAAAACGCCTCTTGCCAGCGCGTTTGTCCAACCGGCGCCACATACAGAGATGACGAAGGTCGCGTGTTGGTGGACTACAGCAAATGCATTGGCTGTCGTATGTGCATGGCTGCATGTCCTTATAATGCCCGAGTGTTCAACTGGCATGAGCCCGTACGTGATCCTGATTTCAATTACGGCGGCAAGGATGTTCCGGTGCGTCCTAAGGGCGTTGTCGAGAAATGTACTCTTTGCAAAGAGCGTGCCGCAGAGGGTAAAGAGCCGATGTGCGTGCAAAATTGCCCGACGAAAGCTCGTACCTATGGCGACCTTGATGACCCGAACAGTGAAGCGTCTAAGCTCGTTCGCGAGCATAAGGCCTATGTGCTTCTTGAGGAGCAGGGCAACAATCCTTCACTGCACTATTTCGACTAGAAAGGACTGAATGAATATGGAACTCTTAAAGAGAAACAAAGTCCTTACGGGAGTCCTTGTTCTTCTTGTTGCAGCAGGGATAGGTTGCTGGATCTATCAGCTGGTTGCCGGTCTGACAGTTACCGGTATGAACAATGGAACATCGTGGGGCCTCTATATTACGAGCTTTATGTTTTTCGTGGGACTCTCCGCAGGTGGCCTGATCGTGGCATCATCGGCCAGCGTATTTCACATCGAGAAGTATAAGACGGTGGCTTTGCCAGCAGTCATTCTTTCAACGGTTTGCATCTGTTTGGCCGGCATGTTCGTCTTGATCGACCTTGGCAATATTCAGAATATCTGGCGCTTGATCATTGGTCCGAATCCGACATCGCCACTTTTGTGGGACGTCGTCGTGATCACGGTTTACCTTGTGATCAACATCCTATATTTGGTGAATATGCACAAAGGCAACGATCGTACAGTATCGATTCTTTCGCGCTTTGCGCTGCCGACGGCAATTTTGGTTCATTCGGTGACTGCGTGGATCTTCGGTTTGCAGATCTCTATGGAGGGCTGGTATTCAGCGATTTTGGCACCTATATTCGTGGCTTCCGCTATGGATTCGGGCTTGGGGCTTTTGCTTATAACTTTGGTGGCTTTGAACTCGCTCAAAATATTTGAGACGCCGAAAAAGCTTATCTCAAGTTTGGCTGGCCTTATGGCGACTTGCATTGCGATTGATGCATTTTTCATCTTCTGCGAGCTTCTTACTATGGCATATCCAGGCACGGCCGGGGGGAGCATAATTCTTTCCGAATTGTTTGCAGGTCAGACTGCGCCGTTTTTCTGGATCGAAGTGATTGTTGGACTTATCGCGCCGTTTGTAATCTTGGTATTCGCGAAGAATCGCGAGAATACCAAGCTGGTGGTAATCTCGTCAGCATGCGTGATGTTAGGTGTCTTTTTCAAGCGTATCTGGCTTTTGCTTACTTCGTTTATCACTCCTGATGTGATGGGCGCGCCGGGCATCATCTCCGGATCTTCTTCCGCTGCTCACTCTACAGGCCTTGATGTGTTTGCAGTGTTGAGCTCATATGCTCCAACCGCTATCGAGATCTTTGTGGTGCTCGGTGTCGTGAGCTTGGGAGTGTTGGCTTTTATATGGTTGACATCCAAGTTGGTTGTTGAAGACGCGAAGCCCGCTTCGACTTCAGAGTCATCTCCGGCACAGGCAGATGGAGCCCGTGCATAGCACCCCCTATTTGTCATCCTGTCCGCCTCTATTCCCTCTCCGCGGGCAGGATGATCCTCTTTGGGATTTTGCAGGATAACTTTGCTTCATCGTGCAAAAGTTGATGCAGGCGCAATGTTGTGCAAGCTGCAGGAGGCCTGCGGATTATATTTGCTTTTGAGGAGGAACTATGGTTCAGCTTCTTCAGGATGACTTCGATCTTTTAGCTGACGCATATGCGTTTATCGGCAACTCGCTTTTAAAGCCGATGTCCATGACCGAAGCGGTTGGACTGGATGCCGCGTTTTGGGAGGCTTTCCCCGATTTTGAAGACGAAGGCGTTTCGGCGGCAAAAGAGGAGTTTATAAAGTGGGCCGATACTCAGGCGGATAAGGATAGCGGTCAAGCTGTAGAGGATGTATCCGTTGAGTATACACGGCTGTTTATCGGGCCGCCGTCACCAGCGGCTGCTCCTTGGGAGACGATGTATGGTGAAGTCCCTGATGGTGAAAAGATTACAGTTGGGTTCGGCGCCCCAACCTTTCAAATGCGGCAACTTCTTCGCGCTCGAGGGTTTGAGCTTTCGAATGAGAATCATCAATACGAAGATCATATCGGCATAGAGTTGCTCTATTTGAGCGAGCTATGTCGTGATATAGCGAAAGCGGATGAAGGCTCGTCGGAGTATGACGAGGCGCTGTTGCGGGTTAAGCGATTTGTTGCCGAGCATCCATTGAAGTGGATCGGTGATCTTAA
Source organism: uncultured Eggerthellaceae bacterium (assembly GCA_910588945.1). Taxonomy (GTDB): domain Bacteria; phylum Actinomycetota; class Coriobacteriia; order Coriobacteriales; family Eggerthellaceae; genus MGBC163016. Next base: position 14,813 of record CAJUSF010000016.1, read on the forward strand.
AGAGAATGTGGCCGCAGCATTTCCTGATGGTTATATAGTGCGTTTGCTCACGTTAGCGACAGCGTGTTTGAAGCTGAACGCATAGCGCATCGGTTTTGTTGATAAGAGATGATTCAAGTTTGACCGCGTGATCAACACCGGTGAGCGTCAAGTGGGCATAGACGTTGTGTCCGGTGGACAGGTGGACAGCTTTGTTCAGAGATGAGGGCGGAAGCAGGCGTTTCCGCCCTCGCTTTATGTCTTGCCGCGCTGGTTGCTTAGTCGCGGAGCATAGAGATTCCCTGCTCAAGCGAGGCGGCATCGAGCATGCCTGCTCCGGATGCGACGACATTGCCTTGCGCATCGAGGAAGAACGTTCGCGGAATTGAGGAAAGGCCGTATTTTACCGATGCATCATCAGCGCTATCGAAAAAGACAGGGAATGAATAGCCATTGCTCGCGATGAAGTTCTTCGCGCGCTGCTCGCTTTCGCCATTGAAGCTAGGTATGTCGACCATCATGAACTGGATCTCATCTCCATACGTTTCGAACGCTTTCTGGAATTCGGGCATTTCCCGTTGGCAAGGGCCGCATGTGCTAGCCCAGAAGTTCAGCACGATCGGCTTCCCGCGGAATTGCGAGAGAGAGACCGAAGCTTCTTCACTGTCGGTTACCGTGAAATCAGGTGCCATGACGGTGTCCGCGTCGGTCGTGTTTCCGCGTGATGAGCCTGCCGCGTTTTGCGCGCCGCTTCCGAAATCGCTCGAAGTGCTTCCAGCGCTGGATGAGCCCGTGTTCGTCGCGGCAATTTGGCTTGCTCCATCGGTGGCCGCAGGAGCGAGCACGTTGTATGCGATGGCGGCGACGATAATGATCACCACAAGTACGACCGTGGCGATGAGCACACCTTTCTTCGGAGAAGGCGGAGCCGCATTTGTGCTCTTATCCGCTTCTTTATCCGTTCGCTTTTCCTTTGTACCCATAATGTGCACCTTTCCTATCCGGTAACGGGCATGACCCGTCGCGCATGTCTTGCTATGACCGCTTCGTCCTTGTGCTTCGTGCTTATCAGCTCAGAAATCCCAAAAGATCGCCAAGCAATCCTGTTGCCATAAGGATGCCGATCGCCACGAGCAGCCATCCGCATATCTTGTTGATCGTATCGTAATGGCGCTTGATGACATCAAAGGCGCCTTTCAGCTTGTCAATAAGAAGGGCGCTTATCACAAACGGTATTCCTAGGCCGATCGAGTAACACAGCAGCATGATGATGCCCGTCACCATCGAGGCTTGTTGAGATGCCAGCATGAGCGCTGAGCCGAGAAACGCGCCCACGCACGGTGTCCAGCCGATCGAGAACACGATGCCGAACAGCAGCGCTGAGAAGAACCCCAGCTTTTTCTCGGTAAGTGATGAGTCCACGCCTTTGAAGAGGTTTATTTTGATGAAGCCAAGGAAATAGAGCCCGAAGAAGATGACGACCAAACCGCATATGATGTTGAGCACGATGCGATATTGCAGGAAAAATGACCCGATCGTTCCAGCCAGCGCACCCATGCAGACAAAAACAATGGTGAATCCGAGCACGAATCCGAGAGCGTTTTTGAGAATGGTGCGGGTGCTCTGCTCCTCGCCGGCTGCGAAGTATGTCACATAGATGGGGATCATGGGCAAAAGGCACGGAGAGACGAACGTGATCACGCCTTCCAAAAACGACACGAAATATTCCATACATCCATCCTTCATCTAGCCAAGCCCGCTACTTGCTTTATCGCGCGCTCGCCTTGTTCCATGCTGCGGTCTTTTTCAATGTTTCGCCTCACCATAGCAAAGATCGTCCAGACGTGGGCGCTCGCATGCAAACGGCAATCCTTTTGATACCGAACTCTTTGATGCCGAAATCATCGCCGTCGCAGAACGGGTCGGCGGAAATGAAAGAGTCAAACGGTGCGCGTCACCATTGCAAGGAATGCTTCCCGGCCTGCCTGCTGTCGTCGCCGTCGCCACGTTAGCACGCCGTCGTCACGTCGCCACACCAGCGCACCACTGTCACGCTGTCACACCACCGCCGCGTCACATAAAACGCACACCGCCCGCCTGTGAAGTGCGATTCGCAAGCGGGCGGTGGTGGGAGGGAGAAGCGCAGGGTTACGGAGAGGGAGGTCCGTAACGTTCAGCTATTGCGCAGCGCTACAGAAGCGGGGTGACTACGGTAAGCGGAACCGCTGCCGCCACGATCAGGTAGCGAAGCAGGAAGCCGCCTACCAAAACGCCTGCATCAGATGCGAAGCTGATCCAATGGGCAAGACGGCTCTTCTCAAACTCTTCAGAACTAAAGAACAGAAGCCATGTCTCCAAAAGGGTCGGACCGATAAGGCCGATGAAGATAAGTCCCAGCCAGAACCAGATCGCCCACTGTCCCGATATGAGATTCATCACGGACTGATAACCCGCATCCGAGTTGGATTGCGTGATGAACATGAGAGAGGCAATAAGGAGAAGCTCGATGATCGGAAGGAAGAAATGAAACTTCTTGAGCACACCGACCATGTTGAACTCATCGGCATGTCGGACGATGGAGACGCAAAGCACGCTCGCGGCACCTGTCGACAGGGCGGAAACCAGAAACAGGATCGGCAGCAACGCGTTGTTCCAGAGCGGATATGTGCTGCAAACGCCCAGCAATGCGCCTGTGTATACGGCCACGCAAAGCGCAAGGATTGCCCCTACGTTCTCAAGCCACGTCGGAACATTCTTCTTCAAGCGATCGAGAATGAATGCCGCCACAGCGATGACCATGAAGACGCTCAGGAAAACGACGCCCCATGTCATAACGGATCCGAAATTGCCGAGCAGATAGACAAATCTCCACGGATGTGTAAAGCCTGCCTCGGCATCAACCATAAGCAGAATGAGGCCGATTCCGACTGCGATCGGGGCGATGATGTGCCCTATCTTTCTCATCGAGGTGGCCTCAGGATGGCGCCAACTCAAAAACGCGGAGGTTGCGAATGCGCCCGCACCGACGCCGGCTAGAAACAGATACCAAGCTATGATGGAGCCCCAAATTGGTTCGTACGTCACAATATCACCTCACATAGAAAATCTTGGCTTTTGTGCGATCACCCGTGATCGGGAGCGCGTTCTTCTCTGTGATAGCGCGAGAGAGCTCGCCATCGGGGTCATCCAAATCGCCGAAAATGCGGCAACCGGTGACACAGGCTTCAACACAACTGCACGTTTCGCCCTTGCCTTCGAAGGACTGTGCCGTGCAGAATTTACATTTCTCAACGGCGCCGGTTGCTTTGTTGTGTACGCGAACGCCGTATGGGCACGCCGCCATGCAGTAACGGCATCCTATGCATTTCTCCTCATCCACACGAACAATTCCGTTCTCGTCGGTGTAGGAGGCCTGTGTCGGGCAGACGCTTACACATGGAGCGTCTTCGCAATGCATGCATTGCAGAGGAACCATTTCATAGCCGACATGGGGGAAAGTTCCTGTTTCCCGCTCCTCGTAGCGGATGTAGTCGACATCGGCATCGAGACCGTTTTGTCGCTGACAGGCAGTCCGACAAGCGTAGCATCCTATGCAATTTTTAGTATCTATCAACATTCCATAGCGCGTCATTATGCACCTACTTTCTTGATCTTTACTAGGACTTCCTGCGACATAGTGCCGCCGTAGCCCGGTTCGATCTGGAAGGGTACAAAGTCCATTTGGCTTAGACCGATGCCGTAAGAGATATGCTGGTCGGGAACCATGCGGCCATAGTGGCTCGGAAGATAGATTGATGTAGGCTCGATGCGCTCGGTGACCTTGATCTTTGTGCGGCCAGAGAAGATATCGGAAGAGATCTCCACCTCATCGCCGTCTTCGATTCCGAGCTCTGCGGCGACCGCTGCATTGATCCAAGGACGCTCGAGCGCGTATTTTTCGCTAATCGCCATAAGAGGTGCGATGTTGGCGGTTTGGGTGTGCGTATGGATAGTCTGTTTGCCGCCGACGAGGCGGAAGAGGCCATCTTCGGGCATGACAAGCGGCTCGACCCATGTAGGTGATGGGGTGAACCCGGCCTTTTCGCATGCTTCGCTTACGAACTGCACTTTTTCTGAAGGGGTCTTCCATGTGGTTTTGGGGGTGGGTTTGTAGGTCTTCTCGTTGAAGGCGACGATGCCGTCCTTTTTGAGCTGCTCCAGCGAAAGTCCGACGGTTTTCAGTTGCGCATCGGCAAGCTCATCAATGGTGAAGTCGAAATATTGGCCTACGCCGCAGGCTCGACCGAGCTCGCAGAAAATTTCGTCGACCGGTTTGGTTTCCGGATGGATCTTATCGAGAACCCTGTCACGCAAAGCTACTACAGGTACTTTTCCGCCTACGAATTCGGGAACTTCGAGGCGCTCAAGGTAACTTGTGTCAGGCAGAATGTACTGGCATGCGAGGCATGTTTCGGTCATCTGAATATCAATCGCTACCGAGAGTTCGGCTTGGCGGACCCACTCGTCGAGTTGCTTGGGGTTGGAGTAGCCACCGACGCAGTTCGATTGGTAGAAGATTACGCCCTTTACAAGGCCTTCGGGAATCTGCTCGAGCGCGTAGGTTGCAACGCCCATGCTGGCGGCTGCCAACGGATACTGCGCCGATCCTAAGATCTTGCCGCTTGGTGCCGGCGGCGCTGCAAAGCGGCTGTCGGAGAGCTTGCCTGCGGAGACGCTCGGATAAAACACTGCACCGCCCTCGGCTCCCCAACATCCGAGGAGCGTGTTGAACAGGCAGAGTGCACGTGCGGTTTCGCCGGAGTTTTTATGCGCGCAGCCAAATGCGGCTCGCCAGCCTTGTTCGATCGAAGAAGCCGGCGCTGCCTCCCACATCTCGTGCGCAAGTCTGGTGATGGTTTCAGCGGGGATCCCTGTGATCTCTTCGGCCCATTCGGGGGTGTATTCAGGCAGACGTGATGCCCAATCTTCGAATCCCACCGTGTAGTTCGCTATATAGTCCTGATCGTAGAGACCTTCGCTCACAAGGACGTTTGCCATGGCAAGGATTAGCGCGAGGTCGGTTCCTGGTTTGATAGGAATCCATTCATCGGCATAGACGCAGCTATTGTTGTGTCGCGGATCGACGATAACGACCTTGGTCCCGTTCTCATGGGCTGCTTGCAAAGCGTGCAACGAAGCGGGACGGATGCCGTCTGCATAGCTGCGGCCGAGGAACATGATCATGTTCGCATTCTCCACATCGGAGTTGAAATCTCCCGCACCGATGGCTTGTGTCATTCCTGACACTTTCGACATATTGCACGAAACGCCGTGCGTGTACACATTGGGGCTACCTAGCGCATTCATGAATCGCTTGGTGTAATAACTGCCGGATGGGCGCGGATCTTGGATGAGCACGAGTGCTTCCGGGCCATCTGTGTCGATGATGTCGCGGATTTTTGAGGATATCTCCGAAAGAGCGTCATCCCAGCTGATCGCCTCGAATGTTCCCGAGTCGGTTCTCTTCATGGGGTGGGTGAGCCGATCGGGGGAATAAGCGACCGCAGCGTAGCCATAACCGCGAGCGCACAGCGTGCCGTCACAATATGGGTGCTCTTCGTCGCCTTTCATTGTCATGACGTTGCCGTCGACGACGGTGGCGGTGAATCCGCATTTCGAAGAGCATGAATTGCACAGCGAGTGCGCCTTTTTTACCTCTCGAGCCGCTTCGTCGGCCTGCGCGGCGCTCCATGAGTTAAAGCTTACGAATCCCCCTCCCAGAGCCGCCGTTGCTGCAGCTGCGCCAATTCCTCCTTTGACGAAGCTTCGTCTTGTTATATCTTGTGTCATTTCCTCTCCTTTCTCAGTTTGTTAGAGTCGGGGCGGATGCCATCGGGTATGGATGGTTCTGCTGCCGGGAGATTCGAGGTAAACCTAGGATCCGAGAGCAGAAGCTGTGCGAACAAAGGTCTTAAAGTGTCATGTCGCAGGCAGCTATGCGATGGCCTTTTCCGTCAGCGTTCGTTCACCTCCTTTGTTATCGGGCATACACGCTGGCATGCTTGTTCGTTCTTCATCAGCATTCAGTGCGAGCGCACGTATATCCAGCAGCGCATCTACGATCGCAAGATGGAAGCGGGCTTCTTGCCCGAGAGCTAGCAGGCGTTGCCGATAGGTCGTGAGCCACGCAAATCGCTCCACGAGGTACAGCTCTGCCTGTGCCCGGCTTTTCTGCTCTACCAGATACGAGAGAACTTCAAGTTCGATCGACAGATGATCTGGGTAGCTATTTGAGAGATCGCTCGAAGTTAGGCCGAGTGACGAAATGAGGTCGCGCATGTAAAGCGCAATCTCGGAATTGAAGGAGGGTTTTCCGGTGGAAGAGGTCAGGGCCACGGGATTTGCGGAAAGGCGCTGCGCGGCTGTTGGGGTGTGGTGAAGCGACTCCACCGGCATCGCGGATGTCGGCATGCCCCCGATGAAGTGTCTTCGGGAGAAAGCTTCCAACTCAAGGTATGAGGGAGGAGAGAACAGGGCCGATATCTCTTCATGGTTGAGATAATCCTGAAGAGCAGCCTCTTGCTGAAAAGGGCGCCAACACACTTCAGCGGTGATCCCTTCACGCAGCATCGTTTTTAGCGTAGTGAGAAAATCAGGCCAGATTCTTTGCGAGGAGATCTGCTCCCATTCGTGATCTTCGGGAATGACGAAGCACTTTGCCATGATGTTGATGACATCCACATTGCTTACCATGCGATCTCCTCTCATCGGATACCGAGATTGTAAGGAGCCTCAAAAGATCGCTGTCATCTGATTGAGAGGATTTGCCTGAACTAGGGATTATTCCTTTCATATACTCTTAAATAGATGACACGGAGTAGTGCTGGGGTCATATAATGTATCGGATTTGGAGTGGGGGAATTGTGCGGGTATGGCCTGCGCAGAGGTGGGTGCTTGTTTTGGGCGCTCGTTTGAGATGGCGCGAATGGATGTGGAGACTGTCGCGCGGATTTCTCCCCGCCGACGTATCTCTAGGAGAAAGCGTAAGTATTCATGTTGGCAGGTGTGGCATTTTCCCCAGGATTTTCGCGATACATCCAAATGATGGTTAGGCCATCCATCGGATTAGGGTTGGCCTATATCGGTTGGCAGATCCTGTCTTACAGCGACATTTGCGGGCCGAGAAACACCTTGTTCGTGGATAAAGCATCGCTCATCGCTTTGGTTTTCTTTGCGATAGCGCTCATTTTCATGCAGCGAAGTCGCGCGGTTTTCAACAGAAAAATCATTCGTGTGGCGGCGGTGGGTGGCATCCTTTTTCAGATTTGCTCTTTGGTCCTTTTGGGATCGTTGAGCATCGCGCAGCTCTGCACTCCTACGACGAAGCTTATTCTTTCGGTCGTGTTGTTTTTGTCGACCGGGGTCGTTCTGACGGTCTGGCTGCAGCAGGCGCGCGATTTTTTTGCAGTGCAAACTACGGTGTTCGTCTTTCTCGCGCTCTCATTTAATGCGATCGTAGTTTTTGTTCTTCGTCTTTTTCCGACCGATTATGGTGCCATCGTCTGCGGCGTTCTCATGCTTGCGCAGTTTGCGATGATGCGCAAATCGCCGGCGGATGAGGCGGGCGGACTTCCGCCGGATGAGGCTGGCAAAGAGAGATCCGCATCAGGTAGCGGGCGTCCTGCCGCTAACGCTTTCGATACGCAGGCGGACCTTTGTACGCCGGGCGACAAGCATGCAGGCGAATACAGCAGCGACGTCAGGAGCAAGCTCATAAGCCGGAGATTCCTTGTGACATTCGCCATCGGATTGTGCGCGATCATTTTGGTCGCAGGCTTTCTGTGCGGGTTTCCCGATGATTTGTACAAGCCTTTGGGCATCATCGGCAATGGCGTGCTTTGCGTTTTAACGGTTTGCCTTTGTTTCGGTGTGATGGCGTCGAGCGCGAAGCATCAAGACACTGTGATGACGGTGGGAATATGGGTCATTTTGGAGCTTTTGGCCGGCATTGCGCTCGTGCTTTATACGGGCTTTCATGAGACGCTGGCCATCGGCGCCGTCGCATCTGAATTGCTCAATGTCATGCTGATGGGTACCGTGTGGTATTTCACCATTCTTTTGATACGCGTAGGCTGGCGTGAGTCGTTTTACTACTGCTGCGTGTCATGGGTCATTTGGTTCGGCGCTCACGATCTGGGAAGGTTCATGTTGCTTATTCTCCCCATCGGAGGAAATAGCCACTTCACTGGATCGGTCATCAGTCTGCTCCTGTTGATCTCGACGCAGATCATTCTGATAAAGCTTTTGGACGATGAGAAGGATATGTTCGAGAACAGGGTGAGGGGTGCAGAGATCAGTTCGCCGGATGAGGCTGACATCAAGAGTATTCCCTATGAAGATGCAGCCCCTAAACCCAATGCGTTCGAGCGCTTTTTGGGACTTGATGGTTGCGCTGATGAGGAGGAACGAGATGGGCGCTCATCGGCATCGATCAAACAGCAGGCGGCGCTGATGGGTCAGCAGTTTCTTCTGTCAGAGCGCGAGATAGAGGTGCTTGCTCTTTATGCGATGGGCTTTACTCAGAAGCGGGTTGCCGAAGAATTGTTTATCTCGCCGACGACTGCGCATACGCACATTACGCGCATCTATTCAAAGACAGATCTTCATTCCCGGCAGGAGATCCTCGATTTCATGCGCGCGCATTGCTCCGAGATTGTATCCCTTAAATCCTGACATATTCGGCCGTTCTACAAGCGCTTCCTCCTGCGTCCTATGATAAAATTGTCGCGTGTTGAAAACGTGATAATTCATGACGAAGGGAACTTCAAAATGGCAACAATGGATACGATCGTAACCATCCTTAACGACAACCTCGACATTCCTGCAGATAAGGTCACCGAGGATGCAACGTTTGAGTCTCTTGGAATCGACTCTCTGGATATGGCAGAGCTTACCTGCACCATCGAAGAAGAGCTTGACATCGATTTTGGCGAGCCGGAAGGCCTGACCACCGTTGGTGAGCTTGTTACCTATATCGATTCACTTTAATTTCGGAAGTCTTTTAGACTTTCGGAATTAATTGATGTTGCGCGGCATCCCGGCGGTTCATCTTTACGGTCAAAGACCTTTTCGCGTAGCGAACTACGCCTCGTCGGTCTTTCCCGCAAATCTGAACCGTTGGATATGCCGCTCACTATCTTTGCGGCTGCCTGCCGCCTTTTTTATTTAGATTTAGATTCAAACCGATAAACTATTGCCGCTCGGGTTTCAAAACACAAAGAAGGAATCAATATGAAAACACGCATCACAGAGCTTTTAGGAATCGAAAAGCCTATCATCCAAGGCGCGATGGCTTGGATCGCTGACGCGTCTTTGGCATCGGCTGTTTCAGAGGCTGGCGGTCTTGGTATTATCGCTTGCGGAAGTGCTCCGCTGTCATGGGTGGAAGACCAGGTCAAAGAGGCTCGCGCGAAAACCAGCAAGCCGATTGGTGCAAACATTATGCTCATGAATCCAGAGGCTCCGGAACTTGCGAAGCTTCTTGCCGATCTCAAGATTGATGTTGTTACCACCGGTGCGGGTTCCCCTGCTCCCTACATTGAGATGTGGAAGGCTGCAGGAATTAAGGTTGTGCCCGTAATCGCATCGACCGCCCAGGCAAAGCGCATGGAGCGCGCTGGTGCTGATGCAGTGGTTGCAGAAGGCGAGGAAGCCGGTGGACACATCGGCCAGCTTACCACCATGGCACTCACTCCTTCGGTGTGCGAGGCGGTCTCTATTCCGGTTATCACCGCAGGTGGCGTGGCTGACGGTCGCGGCATGGCTGCGGCATTTGCCCTTGGCGCGGAAGGCGTGCAGGTGGGAACAAGGTTCCTTACGGCGAAAGAGTGCACGGTGAGCGCTAACTACAAGCAAAAGATCATCGAGGCGAAGGACTCCGATACGATCGTTACCGGCCGCGGTAGTGGACATCCGGTTCGCCAGCTCAAGAATCATTTCGCACGTGAAGCGAAGTCGCTTGAAGAGAAGATGGCGGCAGGCGAGATTGATGGGTCTGAGCTTGAGCAGCTGCTTACGGGATCGCTCAAGCGTGCGGTGGTCGATGGCGACGTGGTGAACGGTTCGATCATGTCTGGCGAGGTTGCGGCCATTATTCACGATGAGAAGACGGCGCGCGAGATCGTCGATGATCTCATGGCCGAGGCAGAGGCCTGGGGTTCGCTCAATCTTCAGCAAATGGCCGAGGCTAATGCGACGCGCGGCTGGAAGCAAGTATAGACAGGCATAGTTTTGGTAGGGGCCTTCAAGGCTCCTTCTTTTTAGAAAGGCACAAAGATGACAGTATGGCTTTGTTCAGGGCAAGGAGCACAAAAGCCCGGGATGGGGGCCGATCTTTTGGATATTCCCGAGATTGCAGAGGTGTTCGAGACAATGTCTGAGGGCCTTGAGCTCGATCTTGTGAATCTCGCAACAAAGGGCACGACAGAAGAGGTTAACGATACCGAGGCAGCGCAGGCGCTTACTATGGCTGTGTCGGTGGGACTCGGTCGCGCGCTTCGTGCAAGAGGATTTGCCCCGGATGCGATCATCGGTTTTTCGCTCGGTCAGATTTCAGCGCTCGTTTTGGCCAATGTTCTTTCGCTCGAGGACGCGACCGCTCTTTTGAAGGTGCGCTCAAAGGCGATGGCGCAGGCGTGTGCGGCCCATCCGGGCGGTATGGTTGCCTTGATGGGCGCGACGCTTGAGGATGCCGAGGCGCTGTGTGCGGAGGCCGCCGAAGGCGATGTGCTTGTGTGTGCGAACCATAACGCTCCAGGGCAGATTGTCATTTCTGGCGACAACGATGCGCTTGAGCGCGCGCAGGCAGCTTGGAAGGAAGCGGGCAAGAAGAGCGTTCGCCTGGCTACATCTGGTGGATTTCATTCTCCGCTGATGGCCGATGCCGCTCAAGAGGTGGAGAAATTCTGCGGGAGCTTGGAATTCAACGAACCAAGCGTAACGCTGATTTGTAATACCGATGCGAAGCCATTCGTTAGTGCGCAGGCGGCACAGCGGCTTGGTCTTCACGTGAGAAGCGGCGTGATGTTTGAGCAGAGTGTGCGCTCGCTTCTTGATGATGGCGAGACCGACTTTGTGGAGGTCGGGTTTGGCGGTGTGCTCACCAATCTGGTGAAGCGCATCGATCGCAGTGCGAACCGCGTGTGTGTCGGCAATCGCGAGGCGTTTGACGAGTTCATAGCCGCATAGAAGCATCGTTCGCAAGACGGCAACGGAGGACAACGGGGACGGGGGATGTTGTCCTACCCGTTGTCCCACAGGGAGCAATAATGGGACAACATCCCCCGTCCCCGTTGTCCTTAAACCATATAGGCAACAAAACAGAGGAGCATTCATGGAAGATATTCAGAAAGTTGCGCTCGTTACCGGCGGCAATCAGGGCATTGGCGCGGCGGTGGTAACGAAGCTTGCAAGTGATGGATTTTTCGTCGTCATAAATCATCATTCTGACAGCTCAAAGCAGGCTGCCGAGCAGCTTGCAGAAACACTTGAGCGCGAATACGGCATCGAGACGATGGTTTTGCAGGCTGACGTTGCTGATTTCGACCAGGTAAAAGAGATGGTCGCCTCCATCAAGGATCGTTTCGGCCGCATTGATGTTTTAGTGAACAACGCGGGCATCACTCGTGATGGACTGGTGATGCGAATGGGTGCCGATCAGTTCGAATCTGTGGTGGACACCAATCTTGGCGGCACGTTTAACTGTCTGCGTCATGTGGCTCCTATCATGGTAAAGCAACGCTCAGGGCGTATTATCAATATCTCAAGCGTGGTCGGAGTATACGGAAATGCAGGTCAGGTGAATTACTCTGCATCGAAAGCTGGAATCATTGGGCTTACCAAATCAGCTGCAAAAGAACTTGGAAGCAGGAACATCACTGTTAATGCGATCGCACCAGGTTTCATTGAGACCGCGATGACAGCTCAGCTCGATGAAAAGGCGAACGCGGCTCTGACAGACAGGATCGCGCTCAATCGTCTTGGGCAGGCAGATGACGTTGCTGCATCGGTGTCGTTCCTTGCAAGCGACGATGCATCTTATATAACAGGTCAAGTTCTTGGAGTTGATGGCGGGATATCCCTCTAAATACTGCTGATATCCGCCGTTTTTCCGCTATAGTATCTATTTACAAAAGTTTGAGGGCTTGAGAGGCAAGGCTGCATTTTGCGATGAGGACCCGCCTCAAATCCATAGACCATAACTGAATCGAGGAATCGGTAGAGACATGGCTACACAGAATTTCACAACAGGTAAACTGATCGATCCGAAAAGAGTTGTCATAACAGGAGTTGGAGCTGTTTCTCCAGCGGGGATTGGCGTGGATGCTCTTTATGATGCGGTTGTGGAAGGCAGAAACGCTATCTCGGCGCTTGAGACACAAGCAGCACAAGCGGTGAACGTCCATGTGGCCGGTATAGTGAGAGATTTCGACGGAACTGAGCATGGCCTTACCAAAAAGCAAGCGCGTCGTTGGGAGAGGTTCGTTCAGTTCGCAGCGGTGGCGGCCGATGAGGCTATGCAGGATGCTGGCTTCGCAATTCCGAATGAGGAAGGCGCGTTCGACCTGCCTGAAGGCGAGGATCCGACCCGGTTTGCTGTGGTGTACGGAAGCGGTATCGGCGGCATGGAGATCTTCCAAAACGAATCGATCAAACTTCACGAGAAGGGCGCAAAGAGGGTGAACCCGCTGTTCATCCCCACAATGATCTCAAACATTGCAGCTGGAGAGTTGTCGATTCGCTACGGGCTTAAGGGTGAATGCTCGAACTGCGTGGTGGCATGTACGACAGGAACCCAGTGTATCGGTGAGGCTTTCAGGCTTATCCGCTATGGTGATGCAGATTGTGTTCTTGCGGGCGGCGCGGAGGAGTCGATCGTTGATATATCTATCGCGGGCTTCGCTAATCTCGGTGCGTTAACGCATGAGGAGGACGTGAATAAAGCATCGCGTCCGTTCGATGTGAATCGTTCTGGCTTTGTTGCAGGCGAAGGCGCGGGGGCGGTTGTGCTCGAGTCGCTCGAGCATGCTATCGCACGTGGCGCTGAGGACAAGATCATCGCCGAGGTTGTAGGATTTGGAACCTCGGGCGATGCGTATCACATTACGTCTCCCGATCCACAAGGCGATGGCATCGTTCGCTCGATGAAGATCGCTCTTGATATGGCCGGCTTCGAGCCGTCCGATATTGGGCATCTGAACGCACACGGCACATCCACTCCGATCAACGATAAGACCGAATCGCGCGCGTTTTGCGACCTTCAAGGCGTGGAGTTCTCCGAAATTCCGGTTACATCGACCAAGGGATTGACCGGGCATATGCTTGGTGCGGCCGGCGCGGTAGAGGCGATTGTCACTGCGCTTTGCGTGCGCGATGAGATTGTTCCGCCGACTGTTGGTTTTGAAGAGGCTGATCCGGAATGTGCGGTAACCATATATAAGGAAGTGCGCCGCGATGTTCCACAGAAGGTGGCCATCTCGAATTCGATCGGGTTTGGGGGCCATAACGCTACATTGGCGATCGCGCCGTACAAGGCTTAAGTTTAATACATCAGGAATCAAAGCGCTTTTGGATTGAAATTGAGACGAAGGGCAGAAAGGAACAGACTCCATGGCTGAGATCAGTTTTCCATGTGATCAAGAAACGGTGAAGCAGCTGCTTCCGCATAGAGATCCGTTCCTTTGGGTCACGCGTATTGTTGAGTGCACTCCAGGTGAGTCGATCGTCGCCGAGCTTGATGTCGATCCGAGTCTCGATATTTTCAAGGGCCATTTTCCGGAGTATCCCGTGTTTCCAGGCGTGTTGATCATGGAGGCGCTTGCGCAGGCTGCGTGCTGCTGCTTGCTGGCCGACCCGGATCGCGAGAAGTCGCTTGGGTATTTAACAGGAATTGATAAGGCGAAGTTTCGTGAGCAGGTGAAGCCGGGCGATACGGTTCGACTCGAGGCGAAGATACTAAAGGCGAATAAGAAGTTTTGCAAGACAGAGGTTCGCGCGATGAAGGGCGACAAGGTGGTCGCCGAGGCGAATCAAAGCTACATCATGGCTCCGGTGCAATAGGGTTGACCGGGGCTTTCGTGTTTAAAAAGTGGGGATAGGCTATGGATCCTGAGAGATACTATAAATACTCCGATCTGGGTACGATTGATGACCCCAAGGGAAGAGGCGCACGGATGTCTGCAGCGGAATCAGACGATACGGTTTTGGCGACTAACGATGCGGCGGTTACAAAGCCGACAGATATCGATACGGCCTGTAACACTGCGACGCAGGTAGATGAAGATGATGTTTCCTTGGTCTACACTCTCGGTCTTCTTTCGATAAGACGACCGGGGACGGTTCTTGTTGCGGGCTACGGCAATCCGCTCAAATCGATAGTACGCGCCGCTGATTCCGCCGGAGTCTCTCCGATATACACAACCGGAACTGATGACAAGCTCCGTGCATTTTCCATAGCTAGCACAGCTACGGTTGTCAGTTTGGGAGCCAAATTTAACGAGAAGCTTTTCGCGAATGATTTCAACATTGTGCAGGCTGCACGTGCATGTGCTGCCAGAACTATTCTTTGGGCGCAATCTGCGCCACCGGATGATCTTCTTCGCCTGATCTGCGAAGACAGCGACATTTTGCTCCTAGTTCCGAGCGCTACCGACAAGACGCTCATGCTTTGGGAGCGTATGGAGCCCAGCGACGAGGGCCGTGCTAAATATGGCGAGAGCATCGGCGATATCGATTGGAGACGCTGTCCGCATTGCGGGCTGACCTACGATGTAGTTGATGTCGTTGACAACGATTGGGCATGCCCGTCTTGTGGAAAACTCTATAGACTAACTAGCGATGAGCGCATTGGAATAACATTCGATGAGGGAAGTTTCGAAGAGTGGGATTTCCATGTCGAAGAGACGGATCCTATGGGCTATCCGGATTACGATGCAGTTTTGAAGCGGGCGCACGACAGAAGTGGTTACGACGAGGCGGTTCGTTGTGGGCGCGGTAAGGTTCAAGGGATTGATGTGGCCAGCGCAATTATGGAGCCATCGTTCATGATGGGCTCCATGGGCAGCGTTGTCGGCGAGAAGATTACTCGTATGATCGAGCGTGCGACTGATGAAAAGTTGCCTGTGGTTATCTTTTGCGCATCGGGTGGTGCGCGCATGCAGGAAGGCCTCGCGTCGCTCATGCAGATGGCGAAGATTTCGGCTGCCATTGAGGCGCACGATCGAGCGGGTCTTCTCTA
This sequence comes from uncultured Eggerthellaceae bacterium, assembly GCA_910588945.1. Lineage (GTDB taxonomy): Bacteria > Actinomycetota > Coriobacteriia > Coriobacteriales > Eggerthellaceae > MGBC163016. The sequence goes on from CAJUSF010000016.1 coordinate 30,066, forward strand.
TATATCCGTTTTGACCGATCCTACGACTGGCGGCGTGACGGCATCTTTTGCCATGCTTGGCGATATCATCTTGTCTGAGCCCGGGGCTCTTATCGGTTTTGCCGGGCGACGAGTGATCCAAGACACCATCAAGCAGGCGCTTCCGGATGATTTTCAGACGGCGGAGTTTGCGCTTGAGCACGGGCTTATCGACGCGATTGTTGAGCGCATGGAGATGCGTCGCATGCTGGCACAGATTCTCGGAATGCACGCGAACATTTCGTCTGCCGAGGGTGAAGCGTATCTTGAAGCAGCCGGCTTGACCGATCCGAGCCGTTCTATTAATTCCGATGGCGAGCTGGTGGTTTCTGCTGCGGAGGGGAAGGGCGACGGCGTTCGCGAGGATGCTATGTCGGACAAAGATGCGCCCTCTCTTCGCGAGACCATTGGGGCCGAGTTTGCCGGCGTTGTGCAGGACAAGAGTGTCAGCGGGAAGTTCAAGAGCCTACGTGGCGGACTTGCGAGCCTTGCCGATCTTGTGGGTAAGACCGTGAGCGAGCAGACCACGAATGCTAGCCTTTGGTGGGCGCTTCGCAATCAAGGCGTGGCGGACGCTCCGTATATGAAGCCGGCCACTGCGCAGCGGAAGGGCGGCGATGCGAGCGAGGATCACGGGCATGCATGGGAGTCCGTGCAGCTAGCGCGTAATGCGCATAGGCCGACTTCACTGTTCTACATTGCTTCTTTGGTGGATGATTTCATCGAGCTTCATGGCGATCGGGCATTTGCCGACGACGGTGCGATTGTTGCCGGTATCGGCAAGATTAACGGCCGTCCTGTTACGATCATCGCTGAGGAGAAGGGCGCTGATCTGAAGTCGAGGATCGCGCGTAATTTCGGCTGTCCGCAGCCTGAGGGGTATCGCAAGGCGCAGCGCTTGATGAGACAGGCTGATAAGTTCGGCAGGCCCATCGTCTGTTTCGTGGATACGCAGGGCGCTTTTTGCGGAAAGGAAGCGGAAGAGCGCGGAATGGGTAACGCCATTGCTGAGAGCTTGGCGCTGATGTCTGGGCTCGAGGTTCCTGTTGTGAGCGTGCTTATTGGCGAGGGCGGATCGGGCGGTGCGCTCGCGCTTGCGGTTTCAAATCGTGTGGCTATGCAGGAAAACGCCGTGTATTCGGTGCTTTCGCCCGAAGGTTTTGCGAGCATTCTTTGGAAGGATGGTTCGCGTGCGGCGGAGGCGGCTTCGGTCATGAAGATGAGTGCGGCGGATGCGTTCGAGATGGGAATGGTGGAGGACGTGATTCCCGAGGGGCAGGCGCCGGCGCATGAGAATCCGGATCAGGCGGCTGCAGCGATTTGGCTGTATATCACCAATGCGCTCGATGAGCTGACGAAGCTATCTCCTGTGGAGTTACGTGAGCAGCGTTATAAGCGCTTCCGTGCGTTCTAGGGTACGACAAAGGCTCGGGTGTTTCCAAAGGTTGACCGCACGATTGCTTGCTTGGAAGGGCCACAGGTCACCCGTAGGTGCGCATCCGACCTTGATGCGCACATCTGCTTTTCTGGATGGAAATGATTACCGAGATACTTAGTCGCTCAAACAGTCCTCGTCGCTTCGCTCCTGCGGAACTCGCTTTGTAAGCACCTCGGCAATCATTTCTCGCAATAAAGGAACAGGACGATCATCGTAGGTGCGCATGCGCCCTTCATGCGCACAATTGCAGGCGAAGGAAACGCTGCAGGTTGACCGTAGGTGCGCATCCGCTCTTGATGCGCACATTTTGTGTGCACGATAGGCCGATCTGCCTGTAGGGCTTCACCCTAGGCTTTCGGACTTCGAAGATCGTGGTGTTTTATACCACGATCTTTCTTGTCCTCTCGAATCGGGTTTCAACCCTACAGGCAGATCGCATGACGCAATAGTCTCTTGAGCGCAGGTCAAACACAGGTCAAACACAGATCGAGCGTAGATAACAAAGCAGAAATGTATCTATTTATGAAACAAAAGAGTTTCTTGCCTGAAAAGAATCAGAAACATTCGCAAACTACCTTAGAATACAAGGTGTGAATCATCGATTAAGGAGAATCGGATGTCAAAGGTTCAAGAAATCTACGGCGAGCTTGTGTTCGACGAGCACACAATGCAGGAGCGTCTTCCATCTGCAACTTACAAACAACTGATGAAGACACTCAAGCACGGAAAACCGCTTGATATCGATGTAGCCAATGTTGTGGCACACGCCATGAAGGAATGGGCGATCGAGCTTGGGGCTACTCACTACACGCATTGGTTCCAGCCGCTGTCTGGCATTACTTCCGAGAAACATGACAGTTTCATCGACCCGATTGACGACGGCCACGCCATCATGAGCTTTTCCGGCAAAGAGCTCATCCAAGGCGAGCCGGACGCATCATCGTTTCCCTCCGGTGGCCTTCGTGCGACATTTGAGGCTCGCGGCTATACCGCTTGGGATCCGACTTCCTTTGCATTCATCAAAGACGAAGTGCTCTGCATTCCGACGGCTTTCTGCTCGTACAACGGTGAAGCGCTTGATAAGAAAACCCCGCTTCTGCGCTCTATGCGCGCCATTGACGAGCAGGCCAACAGGGTGCTCGCGCTTTTTGGCGAAGAGCCCCAAAGAGTGGTCTCGACGCTTGGCGCAGAGCAGGAATACTTCCTCATCTCTGAACAAGATTACGAGAAGCGCCGCGATCTAGTGCTGACAGGTCGCACGCTGTTCGGCTATTCGCCGTGTAAAGGCCAAGAGCTCGAAGAGCATTACTTCGGCGCGATCCGCCCGACGGTTAACAACTTCATGAAGGAGCTCGACGATACGCTTTGGAAGCTGGGTGTTCCGGCGAAGACGAAGCACAACGAGGTGGCACCCTGCCAACATGAGCTCGCGCCGCTGTTCGCGAATGCAAACCGAGCGGTCGACCAGAACCTGCTCACCATGGAGGAGATGCGTCTTCTCGCCAGCCGCTACGGGCTCGTTTGCCTTGAGCACGAGAAGCCCTTCGAGCACATCAACGGCTCGGGCAAGCACAACAATTGGTCGATCTCCGCAAACGGCAAGAACCTGCTGGATCCGGGCGATAATCCGATTTCCAACTTGCGATTCCTCGTCTTTTTGGCAGGCGTTGTTCAAGCGGTCGATGACTATCAGGAACTTTTGCGCATGTCTGCCGCAAGCGCAGGCAACGACCACCGTCTCGGTGCGAACGAGGCGCCCCCGGCGATCGTGTCCATTTTCATGGGCGACGAACTCGGTCGCGTCGTCGATGCGCTTATCGGTAACAAGGATTACGAGGCGAAAAAGCGCACCGAGATGGATCTCGGTGTTGCAGAGCTGCCGAACTTCTTGAAGGACAACACAGATCGCAACCGTACGAGTCCGTTCGCGTTTACCGGCAACAAATTCGAGTTTAGAATGCCCGGATCGATGCAGAATCTTTCCGATTGCAACATGATCCTGAACACGGCGATGGCTAAATCGCTCAAGGAATTCGCCGATGAGATGGAAGGCGTGTCCTCTGAGGACTTCAATGATGTCGCTCTCGAGTACGTGAAGAGGACGCTGCGCGATCACGAGCGTATTATCTTCAACGGCGATGGCTACTCGGATGAGTGGCCGATCGAGGCTGAGCGTCGTGGACTTGCGAACAACAAAACAACAGCTGATGCGCTGCCGTGCTTCGTCGATCAGAAGTCACTCGACCTGTTTGCAGAGTTCCATGTGCTTGATAAGGCGGAGGTTTTCAGTCGTTATGAGGTAAAGCTCGAGAAGTACAACAAGACGATGAACATTGAGATCCGCGTGATGAAGCGTCTTGTTCGTCGTGATTACCTGCCTGCGATCAATCGTTATGCAGCCGAGATCGCGCGCAACATCCGCGATGTCAAAGAGGTTATGCCGGATGCGAATCTTGTGAATCAGGAAAGCAAGCTGAACGCGTTGGTCGAAGGCGCGGCGCTCATCAACGAGCATCTCGGCAAGCTGCATGAGTTACATTACGCATCTTTGGAGATCGTTGATCAGCAGGAACGCGCGAATATGAACGCTCATGTGATCATTCCTGTGATGGATGACCTGCGTGAGGCGGTCGATAATATGGAGATCATCGTCGGACGCGATGCGTGGCCTGTTCCGACTTATAATGAGATACTCTTCTATGCTTAATATTTATAAATAAATATTAAGCCTGACGCTGCGGTTCCGACGGGCACTTGCCCTTGCCTCTTGTTTCGACCCGAGCATGTAGAATTTTCTTACATGCGAGGTAGTGCCTTTAGGCTGGCACTGCGTGGCACGAAGGCCACTTGACCCAAAGGCGGGGCAATTGCAGGCACCGGTCGGAACAGCTTTGCATCACCTCGCATTGCGGGATTAATAATGCAATGCTCGGAAGTTCGCTATCTTTACGGCGTTCTGCTTCCTTTTAAAATAATTAATAATAAAAAAGGTTTAGATAATTGCTGAGTTGTTATGCGTTGTCTCGTTAACATACAAGCGCCAATGTGACAAAGAGGCTCAACTCTCAAGTTTTGCCGCATTACGCATTTGGCCGCCCTTGGTCACATTCGAAATGCATCTTAGGGAGTCGGGAATAGAAGTTGGAGTAGAATAAATCCATTCAAGCTTTTACGTGGAAGGGGCGCCGTTATGGCAGACATCACAGAAGTCGACTACATATGGAAAAACGGGGAGATGCTTCCTTGGGCAGAGGCAACCACCCATGTTCTTTCTCACTCATTGCATTACGGATCGGGCGTTTTTGAGGGCATTCGCTGCTACAAAGATCCCGACTCTGACAAGAGCTTCGTATTCCGTCTGCGCGATCACATGGAGCGTCTGCATCGAAGCGCAAAAATTGCCATGATGGATCTTCCGTATACAGTCGATGAGCTCTGCGATGCGACCGTTGAGGTTATTCGCGCCAATAAGCTCACGTCATGCTACATTCGTCCGTTGGTCTATCACGGGTATGGCGTTATGGGTGTCGATCCTAGTGGTGCACCCACCGATGTTATCATCGCTTGCTGGCCGTGGGATTCCTATCTTGGCGCCGATGCGCTTGAGAAGGGCGTGGCCGTTGGAGTTTCCTCTTGGCGTCAGCGTTCGATCAATGCTATCCCGCCGGCTGTGAAGGCTACGGCTTCATACTTCAACTCGATCCTTGCCAAGCTTGAAGCCAAGGCACACGGCTATGTCGAGGCGATCATGCTAAACGAGGATGGCAAGGTGTGCGAAGGTACGGGCGAGAATCTTTTTATCGTGCGTGATGGCATTCTTTCAACACCGCCGCTGTCAGATGGCGTTCTCGAGGGAATCACCCGCGATAGCATTATGGTACTTGCTGATGAGCTTGAGATTCCGGTGATCGAAGAGAGCCTTACTCGTTGCGATCTCTATATCGCTGATGAGGTGTTTATGACCGGCTCGGCTGCAGAGCTTACGCCAATCGGATCGGTCGATGATCGCGAGGTCGGGAAGCCGGGCGAGATCACTCGCCGCCTGCAGGATAGATTCTTTGAGGTTGTATACGGGCATGATGAGGAGTATGTCGATTGGCTTACCGAGATCTGATCAATAATATATTGATCAGATCCGACGCTCAAAATCCACGAATGCGCGCTTATCTGACGCTTTGATGCTTACGCTCGTTGGACAAAGCCAACTCGCCCGCATCACACGCCAGCTAAGCACACCTCGTGGATTTTTAGCTTCCTTGCGGCTACCTGATTTTCAGGAAGAATTTATAAGAAGGATCAGCGATATATAGGAGCTGGTTTCTCTGCTGTGTCCTGCGCCTTAAAAAAATAATTATAAGAAGAACTAGTGACGTATAGGCTTTAGCTTCCTTGCGGCTACCTGATTTTCAGGAAGAATTATAAGAAGGACCAGCGATATATAGGAGCTAGTTTCTCTGCTGTGTTCTGCGTCTTAAAAAATAATTATAGGAAGGATTAGTGACGTATAGGCTTTAGCTTCCTTGCGGCTACCTGATTCTTTGGGAATAAATTTATAAGAAGAAGTCATAATGCGTGTATTTCAAAGGCTCCACTGATGGCGCGATATTGGGAATGCATAAATGCTATCATTTTGATATGACTCGTATTTTTACATATGACTCCACGCTGCGCGACGGCGAGCAGGCCGAAGGTATCAGTTTGTCTTTGGAGGACAAGCTGCTCATCGTTTCTTGTTTGGATGATTTCGGGATCGATTTCATCGAGGGTGGGTTTCCCGCATCCAATCCCAAAGACATCGCTTTTTTCAAAGCTGTTTCTGAGATGAATCTGAAGCATGCTCAAATTGCGGCGTTTGGAAATACCTGCAAAAAGGGCATCGCGCCCGAGGAGGACAAGGGGCTTCGCGATCTTTTGGAAAGCGGAGCGCCAGTCGTGACGATCGTGGGTAAGTCTTGGGACGAGCAGGTAACGCGAGCTCTTCAGACATCTCTTGAGGAAAACTTGCGGATGATCCGTGAGTCGGTTGCATATCTTAAGTCAGCCGGAAGGCGCGTTGTTTTCGACGCCGAGCACTTTTTTGATGGATACAAAGCCAATCGCGAGTATACACTTGAGTGCATCCGTGCGGCACATGAGGCCGGCGCTGACTCGATCGATCTGTGCGAGACCAACGGTGGCGCGCTTCCTTTCGAGGTGGAAGAGATCATCTCAGATGTTGTGAGGCAGTTCCCGGATCAGGCGTTCGGGATTCACTGTCACAACGATTCAGGTTGCGCCGTGGCCAATTCGCTTGCTGCCGTTCGCGCGGGAGCCACTGAGGTGCAAGGCACAATGAATGGGATCGGAGAGCGCGTCGGCAACACCGACCTGCTTACCGTGATCGCTGATCTCGAACTGAAGATGGACTGCGATACTGTCGGTGCGGACAATCTTAAGAAGCTTACGGAGGTCTCGCGCTATATCGGCGAGGTCGTAGGCGTTTCGGTTTCTGCGCACAACCCCTATTCGGGGCGTTCGGCCTTCGCTCATAAGGGCGGCCTTCACGCCAGCGCCATTGCGCGTTTTCCGCAGGCATACGAGCACGTCGACCCTTCGCTTGTCGGAAACAATGCGCGCATGGTGGTGAGCGAGCTTGCGGGCAAGGCTTCTCTTGTTCAGAAAGCAGCATCGCTTGGAATCGATCTTTCTGCGGAAGGCGTTGATATACAGGCCATTCTGGATGATATCAAGGCGCGGGAGGCTTATGGGTACACCTATGAGGTCGCCGATGCTTCGCTTGCGCTTCTGTTCATGCGTCATCTTGGCACATACACTCCGGCATTCACTCTCGAGAGCTTCCGCGTGATCGTCGATGATCGCGAGGATACGGGCGCTCTTGCCAAGGATGCGTTTTCCGAGGCTACGATCAAGATCCATGTGGGAGAGAGTCGCTATGTCGCAACCGGCGAGGGTGCCGGTCCGGTCGGCGCGCTCGACAACGCGCTTCGCATGGCGATAACCGAGTCGTTTCCGGAGATTGCAGATCTGGAGCTTGTTGACTATAAGGTGCGCCTTCCAGACGAGAGCGAGGGAACTGACGCCGTCACTCGCGTGACTATAACGACATCGGACGGTTGGGGGACATACGGCACCGTTGGTGTTTCCGAGAACGTGATTGAGGCGTCGTGGAATGCGCTTGTGGAATCAATCGAGTATGGACTGATCCGTCAGGCCGAGCGAGCAGCACGCGGCGGCAAGGCGGAGATCGTCAGCGTAGGTGGCAAAGAGCCGATGACAAAGGGTCAGGCTTAATGTCATCAAATTTGAAGAATGAGCAGGTATATTGATGTCAGATTCAAACGAGATAAGAAGCCCGGAGGTTGACGACCTCTTGAGTGTGCTTGCGCAAATGGATAACGAGGATGATATCTATTCGCTCCTTGAGGATCTGTTCACCATTCGCGAGATCCGCGAAACCTCACAGCGTTTGGCGGTCGCGCAGCTTCTTGATCAGGGTCAGTCGTATTCTTGGATCGTTGGAAAGACGGGAGCTTCGGCTACGACCATCGCGCGAGTGTCGAAATGTTTGAGCCACGGGTCCGGCGGATATCGCCATGCGCTGGATATTTTGCGCGATGAAAGCACTGCGAGGCCTTCAGAGTGATGCGATGCCGTGAGGCTTGTCGGCGCATCTAGTCGTTGTGAAGGCGTTCTATTTGATCATTTTCAGCAGATCTTCAGGCTTGCCGATGAACAGATCGGGCTTTCCGTCGCCTTCGGTGGGGAAGTCTTCCTTTTTGTGATACCCCCAAAGCACGGCTATTCCGCGAAGGCCGGCATTGTGCGCAGCTACGATATCGCTTGGCGAATCGCCGATGTAGGCGGTATTTTCCGCGGTGACGCCCATAACCTCCATCGCCATTTTGATGCCTGCTGGATCAGGTTTGCGCGGGCAGGTCGGGCTGTCGCCGAGCATCACTTCGAAGTAACCCGGCAGACATTTCTCGATTATGAGGTCGACTCCCGATTGCAGCTTATTTGACACAACGCCGAGCTCGCACCCCGCACTTTTTAGCGTATCGAGCATTTCAACCGTTCCCACATAGGGAAATGTGTGCTCGTAGTAGTCGTAGAACTTTTCGTTCCAGAGATCCATGGCCTTGTCTTCTGCGTCTTGATCCGCATTTTCGGGAAGCGCTTGAATCATCAGACGGCGCACGCCGTTCCCGACAAAAGAGAGGATCTCGTCTTGGCTGCGCTCGGGAAATCCAAGTTCAGAAAGAATGCTGTTTGTGAGTAGAACGAGATCGGGCAGCGTGTCTAACAACGTGCCGTCCAGATCGAAGATGAAATTGTGTATGGCGGAATCGCTTTCGGGTGATATATCAGGCATCGCGTATCCTTGTTCGCGTTCGGCGTTCGTTTCATGCCCATTATAGGCAATGGCCGAAACGGTCGCTCGATCTCTGCGGTATTTTGAGATACTTTGCCTACAAAAGGCGATCCGGCATTTCGGATCATAGGATCGAAAGAAATCAACGCATGAACGAAGTCGAAAAGGATAGGCGAACGCTGGAGGCTATAGGGCAGATCTATTGCTCCGGTAATCACGCGCGCGTTTTGAAGGATGAAGGCGGAATGTGCGTTGAATGCCGTGAAGCGATTGAGCAGACGCTCGATCGGACGCGATCCTGCCCGCATGGACACGAGCTCAACTGTGAGGATTGCAGTACGCACTGCCAACGCGGCGATGCGCAGGCAAGGATCAAGGCGATCATGCGCTATGCCGCGCCACGCATGGCGTTTCGCCATCCCATCATGACCGTTGGGTATTTGCGAAAGAAAATGAAATCTTAAGCGGCGCTAATCGCCTCGTGTGAGTTTGAAGCAAGCTCACACTCATGCCTCAAATCCACATCCTAGGCCTACATCAGTACGATTCATTCAAATGAAACGTGAAAGAATCGCAAGTGCGATCTTGCTACATCAATGGTTTGCCGGCATCCCAAGCGCCTGCAACCTCTTCGCCGACAACACGATAAATGCGACGCGTTGAGTCATAGATGATCGGCTCGAACTTGCTGAAATCGACTCGGCCTTCATCATCGAGGATCGAGTCATCTACGCGCGTATTCACGATCTCGCCGATGAAGCGTTTTTCGCCGCCCCAGTTTTGAACGTCCTTAACCTTGCATTCCATGGTGAGCGGAAATTCCTCTATCACGGGCGCATCCACAAATTGCGATTTGACGAAAGTGAGCCCAGAGGCTTGCGCCTTGTTGACCTTGTGCCCGGTGGCCATCCCGAAGTAGTCGGCCTCGACCACATGCACGCGGTCCGCCGGAGCCACTGTGAAAGCGCCTTTCGCAAGTATGTTTTCGGTGGTCTTGTGGTTGCCGATATTGATCGCAATCTCGTTTCTCGTGCATTCGCCGCTCCATGCTACGTTCATCGCGTTAGGGACGCCGTTTTCGTCGTAACTCGCAACGATAAAGACGGATTGAGGGAAAAGCTCGCCTGCCGATCCTAGATCCTTTTTCATTGATGCTCCTTTCGGGCTGCATGGTTCGCCTGTTCGATCAAACCATTCGATCTGCCATAAAACTTTGTTGCGATAAGTATCCTGTATTGCCTGAGTTAACATAAGTACCTACTTGTAAGTAAGATACTATCCTTAGAGAAAGTTAGTAATTTTCAGAACCATAAGGACAGCAAAGGTAGTAAAGGCAGTAAAAGCGACAAAGGCGGTAAAAATAGCGAAGAAGGCCGAGATGGTGAAGCAGTGGGGCAGAAGACAGGAACGTTATGACGGGCATCGATAACTCGAAATTCGCCGAGACGGGATACAGCTACACTCTCTCGTTGATTCAGGGAAAACACAAGATGGTGATCCTCTATTGCCTGATGGAGTTTCAGCCGGTTCGATTCAATGCGATGAGGCGCTATCTTGGGCGCATTTCCGACAAGACGCTTTCCCAAAATCTAAAGGAGCTTGAGGCGGATGGTCTTATCGATCGCAAGGAGTATCCGCAGATTCCCCCGAAGGTGGAATACACGCTTACCGAGCGCGGTGCTTCCTTGATGAAGGTGCTCGATCAGCTCTGCATCTGGGGCGAGAAAAACAAGCCTAGATAAGGGTGGTTTGGTTCGGCAAATGATTGCTGATCATTCGATTGGGTCTTGCAATCCCAGAAAGGCAGGAATCAAAACTCCATTTCGGCGTAGTCGATGTTAAGCTCCTTTGAGATCCAGTCAAATAATTCAGCGCAATCAAGCACAGGAATGGTGTCGGCGTGAAAGTCTGCCTTGTTTCTTGAGATGACGGCATCTGATCCTGCACGCAATGCAGCGTTGTATATGAGGAAATCTTCGGGATCGCTCCAAGGAGACACAAGCATGGTGTCGATATCGGTCTCGTCTATCGTCAACACACGCATGAAGGTGCGAAGCCCCCTGAGAGACTCTTGGGCAGAAGGGATCCGACTCGACTTTCCACTGTCAGACAGAATATAAATAAGATCAGTTACTTGCGAGGATGTGATCATCAGATCAAATTCACCGACACGCCCACAGAGCAAGAGCTTTCGGGCATCTTCGAAGAAAGGTTCGCGCCTGTTGAGGAAGTCGATGATGATGTTGGTATCGACAACGAGCTTGAGCTTGACCATCCCTACACCAACTTTTTGGCACGAAGGCGATCCATTTTGATCTCTGAATCTGTCATTGCGTCGAATCGTGACTTCACCGGAGTCGGACTTGCTAAAGAGTCTATAAAGGCAGCGGCAGCTTTCCATTTAGCAGCATTCGCTGCACCACCACTGCTGGCAGCATCAGGTTCCTTGAGGAAGTCTGTGGATCTTTCCTCTATCAATTTGGAGTACATGAGATTTATGGCCTGAGAAGCGTTGAGCCCTGCATCTTTCAGGATGGAATTCCCGGCATGCTTCTTTTGCGAGGGCATTCTTCCTGTAACCATCGCATCTGCCATTGTAGCCTCCTGAATTTATAAGTTGTACAACACACATTGTACAACTTATAGGAGGAGCTGTCCATCCTTAAATGAATCTAGAAGTCAAACCATGGCAGGAGAATGGCAAGCGCACCTAGAGAGCTTCGAAAAGTTTTGGCTTGCCACTGCAGTTGATCCGATTTGCTTGGTGTTCCATTTCAGTTTTAGCCAGCCTCACCCATATTGACAAAAGTTTGATGTCCAAGTATTCTTCTACAGTATAATTACTTTGATATCAAAGTAATATGATTGAATTGCTCACAACCGAGTCTAACCACGTGAGATCGTGTTGGGCTCAGCAATGATTTGTGCGGAGTTGCTCAGAGACGATGTCAGGCAGTATTGGGAAACAAAAAGGGTCGGCCATCACCTGTGTGATCTCGGATGCGCATCCCGATTTCAGCTCTCAAGCGTTCGTCATCGGCGTTTTATACGAGTCCGACGAATGGTCGGATCAAAAGATGGCAACGACAAGCGCGAGACAAGCTGGAAATGGTGGTGAAAAGTGAGCCAAATCGAACAAAGAGCGATCGATGCAGGAAGTTTCATCAGTGGGCTTTCTCGTACGCTTGCAGCGGCAAACGGATATCTTGTGGAGCGTATGCATGCGGCGGGCTTGGAGAATCTGGTCCCTTCGCATGGGGATATTTTGATTCAGTTGTTCGATCATGACGGCATGAGCATGCAGGAGCTTTCGGCGAAAATAGGCCGAGATCCTTCAACCGTGACCGCGCTCGTGAAAAAGCTTGCTGATATCGGTTATGTTCAAACTAGGAAGGGCGATAAAGATAAACGCCGCATTGAAGTGAGCCTTACGCATACAGGAAGAGGATTTAAGAAAGAATTCGAATCCATATCGCGAGATTTGGTGAAGATTCAGATGTTGGATATCGATAGCGATGATTTTGAGGCAACTTGCAGGACGCTTATTAGAATCAAGAAGAATTTCAGCGAAGCGATATTGAAGGAAAGTGAAGAATAGCGTTGATGAGGCTAAAAGGGACTGAAGCGAATTCGGAAAACGATTCTGTGTTGAGTAAAAACATGATGAAAGGAATTGGAATGTTGATGAAAAAGACTTTGGGGGTTATCGCTGCAGCGGGAATAGTGTTTGCCGTGTGCGCTCTTGCCGGTTGCAGCTCTCAGCAGGCAGCGAATTCGAGCGACTCTTCGACAGGCGTGAGCGCGGATGCTTCTGGCAAGCCGACTCTCACTGTTGCGATGGAGCTTGCCTACCCGCCGTTTGAAACCAAGGATGACGCCGGAAACGCCGAGGGATTGTCGGTTGATTTTATGCAGGATTTCGCCGACCAGTATGGCTATGATCTCGTCATCGAAAACACTGCTTGGGATGGACTGATTCCGTCGCTTCAGACTGGCAAGGCTGACTGCGTCATCAGCTCGATGACGATCACCGATGAGCGCAAAGAGGCAGTTGATTTCAGCGACCCATACGCGATGGCTCAGCTTGCGATTCTGGCGAATGCGAACTCCGGCATCGAGAAGGCTGAGGATCTGAATCAGCCGAGCAAGAAGGTGGCTGTGAAGACGGGCTCGACCGGGGATGTGTATGCCACGAAAAATCTGACGAATGCCGAGATTGTACGTCTGGCGGATGAGAGCGCATGTGTGACCGAGGTTGTCCAAGGTAAAGCCGACGGGTTTCTCTACGATCAGCTGACGATCTATCGCAACAATCTTGCCAATCCGGATACGACCGGGGCTGTTTTTATCCCATTTCAGGACGCTGAGTCTTGGGGGATTGCTGTGAAGAAAGGCAACACCGAGCTTCTGGATCAGCTAAATGAGTTTATCGCGCAGTCGAAGGAGAACGGCGAGTTTGATCGCTTGACTGAGAAGTACCTTTCAGAGGAGAAGAAGGCTTTCGACGAGCATAATTTCAAGTGGTTCTTCGATTTTTCAGTTCCGGCGGCTTAAAATAGCCGCCGGAATGAATTGACGCTGCGCGGCATCCCAGCGGTTCATATTCACGGTCCAAGCCCTTACAACGGCACGCTTGAATAATCGGCTTTATATTGTCGATTATTCAAGTGCCTCGTGTAGCGAAGTACACGTCGTCGGTCTTTCACGCAAATCTGAACCGCTGGATATGCCGCTCGCTATCTTTACGAACGACATGAGGCTTTCGTAGTTAAATAAAAGAGGAAATCATAGGGGCGGGATCTCGATCCTGCCCCTGAATGGTTTGATCTGCGTGCAAAGAAATGCATTTTGTGCAAATCGACTATCATTTAGGAAAGCAACTATCAAACAGGGAAGCGAGCGATGGCGACCGGGTTCATGCGCGACAATATCTTCATGGCGGCTAAGGGCGAGCCTGTCGCTGGATGGAAGCGTGCGCTGAACTATCTCATCGTGGTCGTTGCGGTTGTCGCGTTAGTGGGCGCTTCACTTGCAATGGCCGGCATCTCGCTCAATTTCGACTTCGTCGCACAATATCGTCTGCGCATTTGGGACGGATTTGTGATGACGGTGGGTATTTCTGCCGCAAGCCTTGTTTGCAGCCTTGCGATCGGCGTTCCTGTGGCAATAGGGCAAAACGCACGCTTCTTGCCGATTCGCTATCTGTGTGACTTCTACGTAAAGATCATTCGCGGCACCCCGTTGATTGCGCAGATTTATCTCTTTTACTACATCATCGGAACGGCCTGGGGAATCGACAATCGTGTTGTTGCGGGCATCATAATCCTATCGGTGTTCGCCGGGGCATACATAGCTGAGATCATTCGCGCGGGCTACGAATCGCTTCCGCGGGGACCCATCGAAGCTGCGCGCGCTTTGGGGCTCACGCGGATGCAATGCACGGTATCGATCGAGATTCCGCAGATGATCTCGCGCGTTTTGCCCTCTCTTACAGGCCAGTTCGCAAGCATCATCAAGGATTCATCGCTGCTTTCGGTGATTGCGGTGATCGAGCTTACACAGACAATGCGCGAGATCAGCGCTACAAACTACAATTTCTTCGGATGCTTTTTACTACTCGGCGCGCTGTATCTTTGTATGACGCTACCGATAATGTTCGTAAGCAGGTATTTCGAGAAGAAGCTCAGCTACGACGCGTGATTGATAAGGCGCTTTCGGATAACAATAGTGTGACAAATAAAATACTTTATTATGTATGTTTTGATAGATGGTAGGATATATGAAATAGATTATGGAGAGGGGAGGACGTATGAAATCGGTATTGACAGAGCTTCCCGTGATTCGCCCTATTACGGATCTGCGCACTCAACTAAATGACGTTTGCACACAAGCTACCGAGTCGCGAAAGCCCGTTGTTCTTACCAAGAACGGAAACGCGTCCTACGTTCTTTTGGATAGCGATGCTTATGCCGAAACTGAGCGCAATAACAGGATCTATCTTGCTATGAAAGAAGCGGAGATCGAGGAAAGATATCGTCCAGCGACAGTATCGGAAGAGGAATCCGATGCCAAGATGAAGGAGATATTCGCGCTCTGGGGTCTTGAGTATGCTTGATCTGGAATGGCGTCCGCGGGCTCATCTGGATAGGGAATCGATCGCCATCTATATAGGAGTAGAGCAAGAGAACCCGAAGGCGGCTCTTGCCACGATCCGCAGGATCGACGAGGCGGTGCGTTTTGCTCGCGAGTTCCCCGATGCAGGCGGTTGGTTGATAAGGAATGAGCTCGGCCATAAATACAGGACGGTCTTGGCGAATCCATATACCATCTACTATAGATTCGACGAGCAGGTTTTGACCGTATACAGGGTTCTTCACCAGCATCAAGATCTGGACACCTATGCTCTTGTGAGCTTGGGGGATTAGCCTATTAAACAACGTGTTTCTCTTTATAGCTTTTGAAAGCCACACTATATGGCCTTGTTGCCTAGGCAATCGCTTTGGTGTTGCCAGCCTCCTTTCATGATCCAGTGGACTGTATGTGCAAATGTAGTTTTATGTCTTTGCTGTCTTCGGTGGGACAACATCCCCCGTCCCCGTTGTCTTAACCAACCATGAGCGCGGCTCGAAGCAACAAGGGACGACACCTCGCGATCCTCAATATATCAATTTGTGCCCATATTGCATCGCCACGCTGGGAGAACAAGCCTAGTGATACTGCGAGTATTAAACGAGCTACACCGTAAAAAGCATACTCTTAGATAGAAGACTTACGTAAAGCCAAAAGACATTATTGCATCAGCAATAAAAAGCGCCGTCGTTCATTTGCGACAGACGATGCCTGAGGTGTTAGGGGACACCTGATGGGTACGTTACTTGGCAAGCTTAAGTCGTATTTCAGCATCAAATATGCGATTCTGCTTATTCCTGTTTGCGGTTTCGCTGTCTACGACAGCGTTTTCCAGGCATTTGCGTCGATCTTAGGTATGCTTCATGAGGCGTACCCTGATATTTCGGTTACATCACTGCAGATCATACTTTCAATTCCGCCGCTTATGAGTATCCCAGGTACGCTGATCAGTGGATTTTTATCTTCATATATTCACAATAAATATATCGCTGAGTTTGCGTTAGGAATTATTTTTGTAGGCGGGATGGTTCCCGTTGTAGTTCCCGATCCGACGATAGAATCGCTTTATATTTGCGGAATTTGCATAGGAATTGGACAGGGATTTTTGCATCCTTTGGCAAACGCAATCATATGCCAGCGCTGGTCAGACGATATCGAAAGAAGTAAGGTTCTCGGCTTCAAGCAGGCTTTCAATTACATTGGCGAGATTTTGGTGACACTTTCAATCGGTTTTTTGGCTCTATGGCAATGGAGAAATGCATTCTTTGTCTATCTCGGGATCATTCCGGTTTTCATTGTGACTGCTTTGTTTTTGCCAAAAGACAAGCTTGATGCAAAGCTTGTAAGCAAGAAGAATCATTTCGAGGGACTAAAAGAGTTAATTACTCCGAAAATCATCTACCTTTTGGTGCTTTTTTCTGTCGCAGCAATGCTTTTATATGGGTATTACACGAACATTGCCCTTCTTGTGCAGGAACGTCAGCTAGGTAATACCGCAGACATCGCGGCCGTCTCATCCACAGTGAGCATTGTGTCATGCATTTTAGGAATTGCATATGGCATCGTTTCAAAAACTCTGAAACGTTTTACTTTGATGACGGGATTTATCATTTTGTCGGCTGGAATGATTATTGTTGCTTTGGCTAACAATATGGTGATCGTATTTTTAGGTGCAGTCTTGATAGGGTTTGGGTGTGGAATACAGCAAATCAGTACGATTTTTTATATTTCCAAGGTCGCAAGTCCGCGGGTTGTAACGCTTGCGATCTCACTGGCCCTTTGCGGAATATCACTTGGTTATTCATGTGCACCTATGGTTTTAGGGCAGATTCAGATCATTATTTCAGGACAGCAGTCTGCGATGGTTGGCTTAATGGTCGCAGGTGGAGGCTATGCGATTTTGGCTGTCATTGAATTCGTTCGCTCCGGATTATTTGAGAGAATTTTACACGGTGAAGATAGCATTGAGGAACAATGATGCCGGTTATCCAAGAGTGAAGTTTTCGTTATCAGAGGCTTGAGCCTGTAGCGACATTAGCTAGCTCACATCCAGCTACTTGAAGCTGCAGCACTTTGAGCCTTTAAGTGAGATTTATACCTTGCTGAGATTGTGAGATTCCCGACTAGGCCAGATCTTCAACTATGTCGATAAGCTCCTGTTGAGAGTGGATATTCATTTTCTGGTAGATATGATATGCGTGGGTTTTAACGGTACGCTCGGCTACATAGAGCTGTTGTGCGATATATTTCGCGTTACGTCCCTTCGCGAGATAAGTTAGAATCTCAGCTTCACGTTGCGTTAGCCCGTATTGCTTGCTCGCAGCAAGGCAGCGCGTCTTGTAGGGCTGGTGTTTCACCTGATCAGCTTCTTGAGACGAAGCAATTTCGATTCCGGAAACATCGGCTATCTCTTCGGTGCCTTCGCCTCTCATATTGCGTCGTAATTGCCCGATTGCGCCCAGCATGATATAGATCGCCATAAGCAGAAGAAGCGCCGAAGTAAAAAATGGACGCAACCAAACTTCAGACGAGTAAAAATAGTAATAGAACAAGACAGTAAGCCAGCCGACCGCCTGTCCGATAACTATGTAGATACGCCCTTTTGCAAAACACAATGCTGGAGAGATGTATAGGATTGCGCCACGCATCGACAGGTTTGAGAGATTGGCCATATCAATAAGATACAGAAATGAGAACAAGATGAAGGAGATGACTTCGATTATGGGTCCTCTCAAAAAAGTCATCAATGCAAGGCTCACTACGGTTATCGGGAACAGGATGCGTAGTGTGAATCCGAAGGCGAGAGCTGCAGGGCAAAGTTTCTTCACGAGGCAGAACAAAAGAGTTGAGAGCATGATGGCAATGCCTATGAATGCGACAGGGAAGTCATGTAGAAAAGATCCTGTGATGAGAAGGCCAGCAGAAAAGCTGATAATTATTCCGATAACCACCAGATTGTAAGAACCAACTGCCTCGAATTCTAGCGAGGCTTCATCGGCGGATTCTTCTGCCTCGTTTGACTTTTCTTCGACAGGTTTTTCGCAGGATTCGGTAAGTTTCCTTTTTCTGCTTGCATCCACTAATAAAAATGCAGCGGAAAGAATAAGTGCAGCTATAAGCGTATAGGCAGCAACCTCACCGGGAAGCCAAAGGACGACAGTTACAAAAACAGCTGTTGCGCAAAAAGCCCACAGATTCATCTTGGAGGCAACTTGATCGTCGAGTGAGCTTCGTGCGTCGACCCATGCGCAGTAAAGATACGAGTGTGCAAACCCCCATAGCATCCAAGAGAAACCTATTACCACGATCGAGATCGAGAGATTGGCGTATAGCTCTAGCAGCACGAAGGAGGGCAGCACGAGTTGAAGCAGGCAGGCGACAGCAATACAAGACCTTGAGCGGACGAGTTCATCGCGTCCTTTGAAATGCGCTAGAAAGATATACATACAAGCTCCGCAGAAAAGAGCTATGAAACGCATCAGCGCAAAATCCATGGGACCAGAGGTTTGTGAGGTATTCATTATGTCGCTGAATAAGCCTGCAAGTTCGGCGGTGTTAAAAAGAGTGAACCCCAGAAGGTCTTTCAACGTGATCTCGGAGAGTCCCTGTTTGATTTCAGCATTGGAAGCGGTTTTGTTATCGCTAATACTCACGGTCGTATTTTTCACAAGTTCCCCCAGTTCAGTAAAGCAAAATAGCTGTCTGCATCGATTCATACCGAGTAGCAGATGCCCGTATTTAGCTTAGATGAAAAAATCCAAATTGCAATAACCATACTTTTTTCACTTTCGAAAATGGCGTTTTTTGGGATCGCGATGAGGGGAGGCGAGACGGTCTATCAAGGTTCAGTTTGAATTGGCCTGAGGAGAAGGAGGAGAAAATGGCTGATCAAGAATTGCTGGATAAGTATGCTCCAACGCTGGAAATGCTCGAAACAAAAGAGGCCTATCTGTTGGATGGCGATCTCTATATTCGCTATGAGTTTCGTGATCCGGAGGAGCTTCAGGCGCGCATGACCTATCACAAGATCGGCGAGGACAACGTCGTATCCGATGACAATCTGGTCTTGTTGGGCGCTTGGGCACGTGCTCAGAAAAACGGAGAACGCGTCAAATAGGAATGCTCATTTTGAGAAGAGAAGGAGAGACGCATGAGGGAATGTTTTAATCCCGAGGTGTACAAAAAGGATTGGCAGTATCAGGAGGGTGATCTGACTGTTACGCGTACATGCCAATGGTCGGCACCGGGATGTCATCAGGGCTGCAGCATTTTGTTCTACACGGACAAGGATGGCAAGCTCGTCAAGGTTGAGGGAGATCCGAATTCTCCTGTTACCGATGGTCGTCTTTGCATGCGCTGCTTAGCGATGGTCGAGGCGGTCTATCATCCGGATCGTATCGTTCATCCGATGAAGCGCTCCCGCGATGATCGCGGAAAGGACAAGTGGGAGCAGATCACCATGGATGAGGCTTATCAGATCTGCATCGACATGGTCAAAGACACCACTGAAAAATACGGCGCCAAGTCAATCTGCACTGGTGCGGGAACCGGACGTAACGCTACTTGGCAGTCAAACGTTTTGGGCCATGGTGCATTCGGAACGCCGAATGACAACGCCGGACTTCTTGCGGGCAACTGCTGCTATACGCCTCGTATGCAGGGCATGAACGCGATCTTTGGCAACACATTCATCGCCGACTGCGGCCAGCTCAACGAGGCTCGCTTCGATCATCCGGAGTATCGTCGCCCTGATCTGTTCATGATCTGGGGCAACAATCCGCTTCGTGCTAATGCGGACGGTTTCTTCGGTCACTGGATCATCGACTGCATGCAGCGCGGCTCAAAGCTTCTTGTTATCGACCCGCAGATTACTTGGCTTTCGGCTCATGCAGAGCTCGCATTGCAGGTGCGTCCCGGAACTGACGCAGCTTTGGCTCTCGCCATCGGACACGTTATGGTGGAAGAGGAGCTCTACGACAAAGAGTTTGTCGATCTGTGGTGCTATGGATTTGATGAGTACAAGGAGCGCGTGGCCGATTGGACTCCGGAGCGAGCAGCTGAGATCACTTGGGTTCCGGCGGAGAAGATCGTTCAGGCGGCACGCCTTATCGGAACTGCAGGTGTCACCACGCTTCAGTGGGGCGTTGCATTCGACCAGAACAAATGGGCAAACGGAACCGCTCATGCAGTGGCGCTTCTTCAGGCAATGACCGGAAACATCGACAACCCGGGTGGTTTCGTCTGCGTCAACTTTGGCTATGTTCAGTCAGACATCCGCGAGAATGTCGCCAAGGGACTGGGCCCGGATGTCCGCAAAGACAGACTGGGCGATGACGGTAACTGGGGTGCACTCAATGCTATTGGTAAGGGCGGACATGCTGTTCCTGAGGCTATTTTGCATGCAGCCGAAACCGGCGATCCGTACCCGGTAAAGATGCTCTTCCTATGCTCGACGACTGCGTTCACCAACATGGCCGGACAGGCAAAGCGCGTCTATGACTGCTATAAGGATATGGACCATGTCGTAATCTGCGACCTGTTCATGACTCCGACCGCTATGGCTATAGGCGATCTTTTCATCCCAATGGCAATGAGCTGCGAGCGTGATTGCGTGCGTGGTTGGTATACACCTATCCGCTCTATCGTTAAAGTCACGCAGACTGGCGAGGCTATCGGTGATGAGCAGATGATGCTCGAGCTTGGCAAGCTCATGAATCCGGATCTGTTCTACTGGGATGACGTGCCTGAGATGTTGGAGTTCTGCACAAACAACATGGCCACAGTTCCGATTCAGATCAACATGGACGAGCTTCGCGAAAAGGTCATCATCTATCCGGACTTTGAGTACAACAAGCACAAGAACGGAAAGTTGCGCTTCGACGGGCAACCGGGCTTCAACACCCTCTCTGGTCGTGTCGAATTCTTCTGCAATATGTACAACAACGTGGGTATGGATCCGCTGCCTTACTTCCTCGAGCCGCCGGAGAGCCCGGTGTCTACACCAGAGCTTTTCGCGGAGTATCCGTTGGTTCTCACGACCGGTCGTCGTTGCTGGCAGTACTTCCACTCAGAGCATCGTCAGCTCAAGTCGATGCGCGAGTTCCATAAATGGCCGATGTTTGCCATCAATCCCGAGGATGCGAAGGCGGCAGGTGTCAAGGAGGGAATGTGGTGTGTCATTGAGAACTCCCATGGTAAGGCTATAGAGGTCGCTCATGTGACAGACACCATGATGAAGGGCGTTATCAGCGCTGAGCATGGCTGGTGGTTCCCGGAGCGCGATCCGGAAGAGCCTTCGTTGTTCGGCGTGTTTGAGTCGAACATCAACTGCTGCACGGTTCAGGGCGATTTCGGACCGAGTGGATATGGATCTTCTTACAAGACCCAGCTTTGCAAGGTGTATCCGGCACCTGCTGACTACGGCGAGACATTCGAGCAGCAGTTCCAGGATCACTACAAAAACAGACAGCCGATTGTTTAGAAGATGGAGTGTGAGGTTATGACTCAACAAGGTTTGTTAATCGATTACGAATTTTGCACAGGCTGTCATACATGCGAGATGGCTTGCAAGGTTGAAAAGGGTCTTGAAGAGGGACAGTGGGGAATCAAGCTGTCCGAGATAGGTCCTTGGAAGCTTGATGAGGACAAGTGGGAGTGGGACTACGTTCCAATGCCCACACAGCGTTGCGATCTCTGTAAAGATCGCCTTGAGGCCGGTAAGGTTCCGGCATGTGTTCACCATTGCCAAGCACTATGCATGTATTACGGACCGGTGGACGAGCTTGCGAAGAAGATGACCAAGCCCCGCATGGCGATCTTTGCAGTGAGCGAATAAATCTGTAATGGCTTTGAGGTGTCCAAAGTTAAAACACCTCAAAGCTACCACTTTCATTGTTAGGGGAAACAATGGTTGAGAAAATGAAGGATATGGCTGATAAAGCTGCAGTTGTAGTACAAAACAACGTATCTCAAGCCCTCGGTTTAATCTATGGCCTTGGTATGCTCACTTGGACTGCGTTCAATCAGATGAACAGCAACTATTGGGCATACTTCCTTACGGAGATATGTGGTCTTGAACCTACTGTCATGGGTACAGTTAAAGGTATTACCGGAATTGGTGAGTGGTTTTTCGTTATCATTGCCGCCATCATTATCGAGCGTGTGTGGCTTAAACATGGCCAGTATAGAAGTTGGCTGCTTTTAGCTCCTCCCGCAACTTTTGTCTGCTTGTTGATGACTTTTATTGATCCTGCCTTTTTGGATATGAACGCAAAGACGATATGGATGATCTTCTTCCAGATTATCGGCGGCTTCTTTGCAAGTTTCTTTATGATCGCCGCGACATCGATCGTTCCTGTGATAAGTCATACAGAGGCAGATCGCACATTGCTCTCCCAGCGTAAAGCTCAGGGCAATATGCTTGTAAAGGTGCTCTTCGCAGCGATTTCTCTTCCGGCCATTCTGGCTATAAATGGCATGGTCTATCGCGTTCCGGCTGGCGAGAATGCTCAGAATGCTGGTCCGGCTGGATTTACGGTTCTTGCGCTGATATTCGGCATCATCATGATCGTGATGTTCATCGTGATGTACAAGCGCATCGATGGAATGGATCCGACTCAGGAGCTTTGCGAAGAGCGCGCTTTGGCCAAAAAAGAGGGTAAGGAAGTTCCACCTATTCCTCAAAAGGATAAGGTAAGCCTTGGCGAGATGCTGAAGTATTGGATCACCAACATTCCGGCACTTGTGGGGTTGTTCGCTGAGATCATCCGCTTTATCGCGCAGATGACTATTCAATCGATGGCCATGTATGTGTTCACCTACGCATTTGGCGATGTGGCTATGGCCGCTGTTATGCTTACCGCTGCAAACATCACCGGTCTTATTGCCACATTTGTATCAGAGCCTATTGCGCGTTTCTTGGGAATTCGTACCACCTATCTGATTGGTATCGCAATCTCGGCCGTTTCGATGATCGCGTGCTATTTCGTGGGAGCTACCGGAGCTATGGCGTTTATCGTCTGCATCTGTGCATGCTTCTTCGGAATGAACTTTATGAATGGTGTTATGGTCGGCATGCAGTCGAACGCTATCGCATTTGGCGAATGGCGTGACGGCAAGACCGCCAAGGCATTCATTATGTCTACATTCCAGTGGTGCCCTAAAATCGCCAACGCGGTTGCTGGATTCCTTACAGGCTTCGGTCTTGCTGCTATCGGCTTTGTTTCGGGTATGGAGCCAAGTGCTGAGCTGGCACAGGGAATGATCAATATCATTTGTCTCATTCCTGCAGTTGCGCTCGTCATAGCATTCGTTGCATTCTTCTTCGGTTACAGATTGAATTCGAAGAAGATGGCGCAGATCGCAGAGGATCTCGAGAAAAGGCGTATGGAAGGCGACGTTCTTCCGGGATAGTGATTCACTGAAATGGGTCTGCTAGAGACGATCTTCGTCAGGCGTTTTAGTGCCAATTATTGTCGGTTTTGAGTTCGTTTCAACTAGTTTGTTTAATCGATTTGTTTATTTAGTAATTAGGAGTTGAAGATGTGTTTTAGACCAGCAGAGATAAGCATGGAGAAGACCTGCCCTGAGTGCGGGGCACAAAATTCAATGGACAAAGAGGAGTGCGTGAAGTGCGGAGCCAAGCTTCCGTCGGCACCTAAGATGCCGGGAATGCCCGGTGCTCCGGGGGCTCCCGGAACTCCTGGTGCCCCTTCAGCTCCGGGAGCGCCTGCGGCTCCAAGCGCTCCAGGTGCGCCAAAGCCGCCCAGTGCATAAATCCGAGTCAGTTCTTATGCGGTCGGCTTCATCTGTCGGCCGCTTTTTCTTTTCAAGGTCTTTTTGATAAAAGCCTAACAGGGGGATCGTTATGAAGTTCGAGCGTTTAGAGAGAAAATCCAAAGACGACAAGGGAAACATCGTCGTTTTTGCCGGCGTTGATAGAGATGTCGTGAAGGAAATACTTGCCCAGTTTTATGGCGTGATCGCAAAGTCGAAAGGTCTCGATGCTTCGATGGACTGGGACAAGATGGATGAAGTTGCATCAGAGTCCATGGGTGCTATCGAATATAAAGAGTTGCGCCGAGATTTTGTTGTGAATCGCATTTTGGGCGATGCGATCTTAGAGCTCGACTTGAAACCAGCGATCACCCCTCAGATCCATGTGCTTGACTATCCAAGCGCTGAAGAGCCTTTTGAGGTTGAGGCTTCGATTGTCGAACAACCTAGGATTACGCTTAGCTCTCTTGAGCCGGTTGAGGTCGTAATGGATGGGCTTGTGGTGAACGATCGCGTTGTCGCTGCGCGTGTCGCCGAACTTCTTGATAGCTATGCGACATACGATGAGGCCGAGCCCCATGTTGTGCGGGCAGGTGATGCTGTTCTGCTCGATGTTGACACGCAGCTCGATGGCGTTTTGGTGGGAAGGCTTTCCGGAAAGAAAATGACACTTGAGCTTGACGGCGAATCGATGCCGGCCGAGTTTTACAAGGGTGTTATCGGCATGAATGTCGGCGAGAGCAAGACGTTTGATTTCACTGTCGCTAGAGACCGTGCGATCTCACAGGATGATGTCGAGAAATATACCTCTGTCGTCACGGTTTTGTCGCAGCTGAAGAAAAACGAAATCGAACTCACGGATGATTGGGTGAGGGCGCATTATCCCTCGGTTGTAAACGTCAAGGAGTTCTTCGAGGAGGTCCGCAAAGATGCCGAATACGATGCGCTGGTTTACAACAGGGACACCCTTGCGCATCTCGCAAACAACGAGCTTGAAAAACGAATGCAGGGCGATATTCCCGATGCATTCTATCAGGCCTCCTATAAAAGCTTGATGGCCAAGATTGAGGCTGATCTGGCAAAGCAGGGAAAGACTCTTGATGATTATTACGAAGAAGAGGACACAAATGAGCAGGAATTCAGCGTGAAGATGCTCATCCAATCCGGCGAGAATCTCAAGCAGGGTTTTGCCTTGGAGGCGCTATTTGACGGCCGGGGTATGACTCTTGGCGATGAGGAGATAGAAAAGGCTGCGGCGAGATTTTTCGACCGCGAGTTGAGTGTGGATGATTTGAGGCAAACCGGAAGGTTACGCTTGGCGGAAAGCATGGCCAAACGCGAGAAGGCGCTCGGATGGCTTGTTGAGACCGCTATCGTCAGAAGTGAGGACTGAGATGTGTTATCCGTGCAGAAACTGTGGAAGCTGCACATCCGATAAGTCTTCCAACGCCATCAAGTGCCCAAAGTGCGGAATCGATATAGATGAGGTGAGCAATCGCTGCGTCAAGTGCGGTTGGTCGATGCCGTTGCCGCCGGGGTTTTCAGCGGGCTCTTCCGTCTTGGATGCATCGAAGGGAGACTTTTGATGGAGAAGTGCTATGTGTGCAACAGCTGCGGAAAATGCAACGAACAGCCTTCAGGTGTTTTGTTGCTTGGGTGTGAGGATTGTGGGCATCTGATAAAACCCGGTGAGAATACAAAGCGCTGTCCTGAGTGCGGTGGGGAGAAAATCACCTTGATTGACACCAGGCGATCTAAATAGATGCCGGATGCGTAAAGCCCCAGGTGTCAGGCGTAATAGCAGGCCTAATACTCACAGTCGTAGCTTCAGAAAAAGCACCATTTCATACCTTATAACAGATGTGTTTGATCACAAGTCTTGAAAGAATCGGAGACGCTGTAAGTCATTTTGATCGTAGGTAGCAAAGAGAAAGAGGAGAGGAGCATCAATATGAGCGAGTTGACCCGGGTAACCGATACACCTCGAGTTCAAGAACTTGAGGATGGAACGACGGTATTCCGTACTGCTCAATGGTCGCCTCCCGGATGTCATGGCGTAGGTTGCGGCCTTCGTGTATTCGTCAAGGATGGCAAGGTGCAAAAGGTTGAGGGAGATCCTGAGCACCCGATCACGAATGGACGTCTATGCCTTCGTTGTTTGACGTTGCCGGAGTATATTTATCATGAGGATCGTCTGCTGTATCCGATGAAGCGCGATCGCAAGTATCGCGGACAGGCTGATAAGTGGGAGCGTATCACTTGGGATGAGGCTTATGACATCATTGTTGAGAAATATCATGAGCTGACTGAAAAGTACGGCCCTGATACTGTATCGGTTTGGACAGGCACAGGACGCGAGGCTAGCGCTTATCAGTTCCAGACCTGCAACCAAGTTTTCCATAGCCGCACCGCTATCCATGCAAACGGTGGTTGGTCATGCGTTATTCCTCGTCAAACCGCGATGGACTGGTTGCTTGGATGTGCATATGTCGAGTATGACGGTGCATTCGGATTCAAGGATCGCTACGATGATCCTCGCTACGAACTTCCGAAGTACATGCTTGTTTGGGGACGTGATCCGCTGTGGTCAAATCCTGATGGATTGTTCGGCCACAGCACGGTGGATATGATGAAGCGTGGAACGAAGCTGATCGTTGTCGACCCCCGCGCGACTTGGCTTGCCCGCCACGCATACATTCATTTCCAGATCCGTCCTGGCACAGATGCTGCTTTAGCGATGGCTCTCAACTATGTCATCATAACCGAGGATCTCTACGACCATGACTTCGTCGAGAAATGGACATACGGTTTTGATGAGTATGCCGAGCGCATCAAGACGATGACCCCCGAGATGGCGGCTGAGATCTGCGAGGTTCCTGTTGAGGACATCTATAAAGCAGCTCGTGCGCTGGCTGAAAAGCCCTCCACGGCATCTGTCGGTTTGAAGACAGACCAAAATCCGAATACGCTTCAGATCTGTCATGCGGTTTGGGGAATCTTTGCACTCTGCGGAAATCTCGATAATCCTGGCGGCATCAAACTTGGCCAGACCATGAAAAACGGTGGTTCAACAGGCCGTAAGGGCGTTGGAATGCTTGTGAATGAGGAGGAGACTAACCCCATTCCGATCGCAGGTCATGATCAGTATCCGGCGATGGACTTCATTATCAACACCACGCAGCCGGACTGTACTCTTGATACACTTCGCACCAACATTCCATATCCGATCGAGTTCCTCTACATTCAGAGCTCGAACTTCATTTCATCGTGCATCACTCAGCAGCCGATGCAGTGGCTAGAGGCGTGCCGTCATAAAGAGTTCATCATGGCGACCGATATCTTCATGAACCCAACAATCCAAGGTCTCGCCGATCTCGTGCTTCCTGTTTCGACGGCTCTTGAGCATGAGGGCATCGTCACATTCCACGGCTGCAACCAGCCCGGTCAGTTTCATGCTCTTACAAAGTGCATTGAGCCGCTCGGTGAGTGCAAGTCCGACCTTGAGATCATGCTCGACCTCGATCATCGCATCAACCCTGATCGCGATCCATCTGAGACCAAGTGGCTTGATCCGCATAGCTATCTGGATGATAAGATCCAAAACATTCCGGATACCGCTGATCCGAATACCCATGAGCCTATGACTTATGAGAAACTCCGCGAGTGGGTCTATGGTCGATATGAGATTCCTTACTATCAGTATGAGAAGGGTCTTTTGCGCATGGACGGCGAGCCGGGATTCAAGTCGACCACAGGTCGCGTGGAGCTGTGGAGTACTGTGAAATCGCACCTTGGCGAAGATCCGCTGCCATATTATGAGGAGCCGCGCTTCTCGAAGCGTTCGCGTCCGGAATGGGCAGAGGAGTATCCGCTTGAGTTCGTTACCGGCGCGCGCCGCCCAACTTCTTTCCATACCGAGCATCGCATGATCAAGTCGCTGCGTGAGATTCGCGAGGCTGCGACCGTCGAGATCAATCCTGTGACTGCAGAGAAGTACGGAATTCACACGGGCGACTGGGTGAAGATCGAAAACCCATGGGGCGTTTGCAAAATGAAGGCTGATGTCACCCCGATCGTTAAAGAGACGGTTATCGGATGCGATCACGGCTGGTGGTATCCGGAGGATAAGGGTGGCGAGCTCTTTGGCGTATGGAAGTCAAACATCAATGAGCTTATGCCTTGGAAAGAGATCGGCAAGCTGGGTCTTGGTTCGCACTATGGTGCCCTGCCCTGCAAGATCTCTCGTTGCGAAGACTAGTTTGAATCCTAGAAAGGAGGTTCGGTAAATGAGCACTTATGGGTTGATGTTTGATAACGAGTACTGCACAGGATGTCATTCCTGCGAAATTGCCTGCCGCAACCACTTGGATCTTCCCCTTGGACAGTGGGGCATAAAGCTTCTCGAGCTTGGTCCTTGGCGCAAGATGGACAACACATGGGAGTCTAAGTATGTTCCCGTTCCAACCACCTATTGCGACCTTTGTGAGGATCGCGTTGCAAGAGGTGAAAAGCCTTCCTGCGTCCTTCACTGCCTAGCTGAGGCCATCGAATACGGCACCATGGAGGAGCTGGCTGCCAAGATGTCTGAACGTGGGGCTCAATGTTCGGTATTCCTCCCTTAGGAAGGGATGAATCATAGTATT
Organism: uncultured Eggerthellaceae bacterium; assembly: GCA_910588945.1. GTDB lineage: Bacteria > Actinomycetota > Coriobacteriia > Coriobacteriales > Eggerthellaceae > MGBC163016. Next base: position 58,441 of record CAJUSF010000016.1, read on the forward strand.
CGCACTCTCCAGCGAATAAATACTGGAGGACCCCGGCATGTCAGTTGACCCGGGGTCTTTCAATTTTGAAGCGTTTTTGCGGTTTGAATAGGGGCTGCAGCGGTTTATCGAAGCGGTGCTTTGTTGGTTGAGATTCTTGAAGATCATCCCTGTTAGGAACTCATTTTGAAGATCGAGAGACTTTGGAATAGGAGATTTGTTCAGCTTATCTGCATTGAGGGATGTTTGCAGATGGGAGGATTTCTCACGCGCTCGATTAATGCGAACTACGCTGTTGAAATGGGGGCCAGCATGACATTGGCTGGCTTTATTGCCGGATTGATGGCAACAGCCGCTTTGATGTTTCGTCCATTTTGTGGTGCAATCTCAGATAGGTTGAGCAAGAAAAGCCTCCTTGTTGTGTCGTGCTTTCTTTTCGCCATTGCAGCATTTGGGTGCGCCGTTTTTCAAAACCTTGTAGCCCTTGGGATCTGTCTTGCGATTCAGGGTTTTGCGTTCGCATTTAAATCCGCGATAGTCATATCATTTGTTCCGCTGATCGTTCCTGAAAGGTATGTCGGGACTGGCGTGGGGTGGATGGGTTTGGCCTACACGATAGCCATTGCCCTTGGGCCCGCTATAGGTTTAGGCATTGCAGATGCACTTGGATATCCTGCGACTTATATAGTGTCCGGTGCGGTTTTGGCTGCAGCTTTGGCCCTTGCTGTGCTTTTCAAGGATCCTGTCGACGCGACTGAGGACGCAGCTGGCTCACAAATGGGCAACAAAGATGAAAGTTGGAGCAGGGGCGCATCAGCCAGTTCGAAGCGAAGTGCTTTGTCCCGACTCTTTTATCTTCCCGTTATACCGCTGTCGATCATAGGCGGCATTCTCATGATCGCTCAAGGTGTCGTCTCCTCATTTATTTTGCTTACTGGAGAGATGCGGGGCCTAGAGACTGTGTCGTTGTATTTTGTGTTCTACTCCGTTGCAAATCTCGGTGCCCGACCTTTGGCAGGTCGAGCCAGCGACGAGTGGGGAGTGCAAAAGATCGCGCCTCCGATGATGATTGTGGCCGCTTTAGGAATGGTGGCGCTTGCATTCATGGATTCCACGCCTGGTGTTGCGATTGGTGGCGTGTGTATGGGGCTCGGCCAGGGATCTGCATATGCTGCAATTCAGGCTGAGTCTGTGCGCGGTGTTCCGACTCAAAGCTTGGGGAGAGCCGCCAATACTTACTTTATTGGCCCTGATCTTGCTATGGGATTAGGACCTATCGCAGGTGGCGCGGTATTGGAATCGTTTGGACCGGCTGCGATGTTTTTGTTCTGTGCGGCATGTATATCGGTTGCGCTTGTGCTGTTTGTTTTCTGGGGAATGCGAGCATCTGCGATCGATCGCTCTCATGAATGAGTCGGGATCGCTTGCTTTTATCCGAGTAATTACTTCTTGATAGGAGATGAAATGGATTTCAAAACCATGATCAATAACTTTAATACTGAGAAAAGGATTCTGATTTCAGGTTGTGGCTGTGGGAAATCCGCGATCGAATTGGCGAAGACAGTCGACAAGGATGCGTATATTTTGGCTATCGATCCATCGTCTGAACTGATTGAAATGGCCAATCATAGAAAGGCGCTAAGTAAGGTCAGCAACATCGATTTCAAGACGGGAAAGACCGATTCGCTTGGGCAGCATTCAGGTTCGTTCGATGTTGTGTTTGTTGGAAGAGGCGAGAGTCTTAAGATGAATCGAAATTCGGCGCTTGACAGCGTTGTTAAGGTTTTGAAAGTCGGTGGAAAAGTGGTCTTTTTCGATTCGATTGTGAACACCGATGTCACAACCGTTAAGAAGCTAGGAAGTTATGCGGTATTGTTGGGTGTAGATGAGGCTTTAGATAAAGGTATGCTGCAAAAACGATTGCATAGTGCAGGATTTAGCGAGGTGGATATTAAGCCGGTATGCGAAGATTCTTGCAATGCGAGCGATGTTCTTATTGACGTAAAGGTCGTCGGAGTGAGATGAAGGTATCTGTAAAGAGACTACGATCTATAAGGAGACACGATCTATAAAGAGGCTATGAGAAGTCCTGATAGATTGCTTGTTTGATCTCTGGCGTGCATTCGATGAGGCGGTTTGCTTGCTTGTCGTCGAGCGCCAGAAGCGTTGTCGAGAATCCTTCAGCATCTATTGAGCGCTCGCAAACCACGCTTACGCTTGCGTGTTTGCAGTCTGCGGGATATCCGGTTTTCGGATCGAGGATGTGATGATAAAGCCTGCCATTGGAGATAAACGCGCGCTCGTAAATTCCGCTAGTTACTACGCCTCCATGCGGCAATCCATCCTTTTGCAATGCCTCCCAGATCGATTGATGTATGCGGATCGTTCAGACGCACCCAATGTTTTTTGGATGATGCTTCGAATCCGACTTCGATGCACCGCCAGTTCACGTGCTTAAGCGCAGCTTCGATGTCGCTTTGCACAGGGATGATGCCGCGTTTCATATCCCAAAGCCTGCTCACAGCGCCGATAGTTATGTCGAAGATGCCACCGCTTTTCGCGCAGTAGTCAAGCGCAAGGGAAACGAGCTTGGCGCAACGCCTATCGACATAGGTGCGATTTCCGTTTGCAGAGTTAATCCGAGACACATTCGAGTCATTCAGAGTTCGTGAGAAGATCCTCTCGTATGTGTTGCACAGATCTTTTGCGCGCATAAGGCAGCTTTGCGCGAGCGACTCGTCCGCATAAACCGACAGCGATATGAGCGTATTGAATGCGGGAAACCTTAGGATATGCGGGTTGTGGTTTTTCATTCAATCTTGGTTGATGTATTTAAGATTGGTGATGCAAGCTGAAGATTAATGAGGGTGGTTCGGAATCTTGAAAAGTCGAAGCGCAAAGATGATGCCGCTTGCAACGTTAAGATTTCTTTCGGTACGCTTTGCTTCTGTGAATCACATTGAGAGCCAGTACAATGAGCTCGCCGTCGTGGATCTCGCACAGAACGCGGTAGTCTCCGATACGATATCTCCACTGATCGGAGAGATCTCCGGTTAATGCTTTGCCGAGTGCGCGAGGGTTTTCACAACCATCGATATTTTTCTTCAGCCATGCAAGAATAACTCTGCTTTGATTGGGGTTGAGCTTATTTAGCTGCTTGCGAGCTTTTTTACTTAATACAACTCTCCACATTAGCGCATACCGAATTCTTCCATAACTTCATCTAGGGTATAGGTAACTGGATCGGCCTTGTACTCTTCATAGGCCTCGTTCCAGTCGCGAAGGTCGGTCGCATCCTCAATAATTTCGAGAGCTGAATTGATGAGAAAATCTGCCATCGATTGGCCGTGTGCTGCAGCGTACTCAGAGATCAAAGTCTTTTGTCCCTCGTCGATGCGCATTGTGAATGTTGTGCTCATAAGGCCTCCTTATGTATGTAATTACATTGTAACACAAATGCATTTCATTGCGCCTCTTTGTTTGCTTGATGATGGCATATTCGTCAAAATGATGACACAGCAGGGATAACGTCATCAAAACGGATAAACTCGGCCCTTACATCCTTTTTCGTATTTGACGTTTACCTTTGACGCTTCGCGTCAGCGGTCAACTCCTTCATGCATTTATATATATGCTTCCTTACGGAAACAATGAAAAGCTAGTGTTCAGAGCAAATCGAAAAGGGATGCATCGGGCTTAGGTGTAAGCCTTACTTGCGGTTGACCTGCGTCATACAACCTTGTTGCGCACCTACGGGGGCGACCTGCGTCCTCTCGAAAATGACACGACCGGTGGGTTTTATCGTCTTACGGACACCATTTGGATGGCACTGCCAAACGACAACCCGCCGCCGGATTTCACGGAATGCTTCACGCGCTCCGGATCAATAACGATGCTTCCTGCTGCCATATTTGCACCCGCGTCGAAAAGCGCCTGCGACATAACAACAGATGGACCGACCATCGTCACAAACGCATCACCTGCAAGCTCGAGCAGGCGAGGTGCCGTTTTGTTCTCGAGCGTCACACCGGTGATGAAGGCATAATCTGCATCGAGAAGGACGTATTCGCACGCGGGATCCGGCGTATCAAGATCGCTTCTGCAATTCCTCTCAAGCACTGTGAGGTTCGCATATTCGGCAATCCTGTCAACGTGCGGAAAATGCCCGACGACAACAACGTTCGCGTTGCCCTTCGCTTCGATCTCTGGGCGCATGATCTCAAATGCATCGATCTTGTGGATGGAGCCATCCGGGAACTCAACCGGCTCATCGTATGTGACACCCATCGCATCGACAAGCTTCTTTTGCCCGTACCATGCATTCAGGGCGGCTACCCCTAAGGTTGCTTCCTCGAATCTCCACGACTTTGACAGCGCAGCCATCTCTTTCAAAGCAAGCCCGCGAAAGTTGCGCTCATCGGTGGGTTTCGTGGCTCCTCCTCGACAGGTGTAGGAAACGCCCACCCCGCTTTCGGCCTCCACATAGCTCCAACAAAGGCCTAAGCAATAGTCAGTTACAAGCACATCATCCGGAACACCGGCTATCAATTCGTCATATAGCTTCCAAGGCATGTGCGACCTCTTTTCGATAGCGTCTTGTATGCTTTGTATTATATTTGATTAAGTATAATATTCAACCAAGGATATAAGCAGACAATCTGAAAATATCAGCAACCTAGCGGAAAGAGGAGCGATGCTCTACACACTCACCGGACAAGTGCAGATCGGCAAGAGTCGATGGCTGGAGAGATTGGTTCGTGACCTCCAAGAAAAAGGTACTGAATGTTATGGAGTGATCTCCGCTGGTATTTGGGTGCGCTCCACAAGCGGCAAAGCCAACGGCTTAGGATTTGAGAAGCTGGGGATCGAGAGCATTCTTCTTCCAAGTTGGCAGCGGTTCGAGTTTGCTCAACGACAAGATCTGGCGAAGGCAGGCGGAAGTTACAACGAGAACAGTCAAGCGGGCAAGATCGGTTTAGGATGGCATATTTCTGATGATGCCATTGCGCGCGTGAACGAGCATTTCGCGTGGATCTCTAAGGCACGCGCCGCTCGGGAGCTTGAAGGGCTTTTGGTTGTGGATGAGCTTGGTCGTTTGGAGCTCGAGCGAGGGGGAGGCCTGATAGAGGCAATGAAACTGCTTGAGCAGGGAAGTGATCCCTGTTTTGAAAACGCTATCGTAGTGGCTCGCGATATTTTCGCGCATGAGGTTGCGCAACGATACGGTGATGCGTGGGGTGGGGCGCAGATGATGTCGCCGACACACGGCAAATAATTTTTTTCTTCATTATATTCGCAAACGAGTATAATACGCACTAAGAAATAATATCCTCAGATAAGGATAATGATTGAAAAAGCCAAGTGTAAGCAAAGTTGTTGAGGAGATCGACCTGTGCGAAAAGCGTTCGCAGCTTAGCAGACGTGCGGACTTCGTGATTTTCTCGCTGGCGGTTTTCGTGGTGGTGCTTGCTGCCATATCGTTGATGCTCGGGCGTTATCCAATAGACCCCGGACAAGCTGTTGCGATGCTTGCGAACTGCGTTTTCCCCATAGAGCCCACATGGACAGAGCAGCAATCAACACTCTTCTTCAACGTAAGACTTCCTCGAATTCTGCTCGCACTTATGGTCGGTTGCTGCCTGTCCGTGGCGGGTGCGGCATATCAGGGTACGTTCCAAAACCCGCTTGTCTCTCCCGATATACTAGGTGCCAGCCAAGGTGCCGCTTTCGGTGCGGCGGTCGCGATACTTTGCGGCTTCACGGCGGCTATGGTTTCGATCTCCGCTTTCTTCTTCGCGCTGTTCACGGTCTTTCTCGTGCTGCTGATAAGTGCGCGAGCCAAGGGAAACCACATGATGGTGGTCGTGCTTGCAGGCGTTATGGTGAGCTCGCTTTTTCAGGCGGGGGTTTCTTACGCGAAGCTCATAGCCGACCCAACCGATGAACTTGCGGATATCACCTACTGGCTCATGGGCTCTCTGACAGGCGCGAAGATGTCACAAGTAGCAACGGTATTTCCGATCCTGTTTGTAGGGTGTGCGGTACTTTTCGCGCTTCGCTGGCGGATAAACATTCTTACGATGGGCGACGACGAGGCATCTACCATGGGTGTCAATGCGCGTCTTATCCGCATCGTTGTGATCATCGCGGCCACCTTCATCACGGCGGCATGCGTTTCCGTTACAGGTATGATCGGCTGGGTAGGACTTGTTGTACCTCATCTGTGCCGAATGCTTGTGGGTGCCGATTACAAAAAGCTCATACCAGCATCGATGTTCATGGGGGCCGGCTTTCTGCTGCTAGTGGATGACATTGCACGCTTGGCGACCACAGCTGAGATCCCTATCGGAATTCTTACCGCTTTTGTGGGTGCGCCGTTTTTCCTCTATCTCATCACAAGGAGGAAGCGCCTGTGAGTATATCGGTGAAAAATCTGAGCTTTTCATATGGCGATCATCTTGTTTTGAATGACGTCTCTTTCGATATTCCCGACGGGTCGCTAGTTAATATCCTAGGTCCGAACGGGGTGGGCAAATCCACGCTTTTCAGATGCATACTCGGGTTGAATAGCAACTATAGCGGCGATATCAAGGTCAATGGCAAGGAGATGAAGCGTCTGTCAGTCAAGGAGCGCGCCAAGGAGATCTCATATATTCCGCAGTCGCATTCGCCAGTCTATGATTACGAGGTGCTCGACGTTGTGCTTATGGCCACCGGCTCGGATCTCAAGATGCTCTCCAATCCCGGATGCAATCAGCGAAAGCGCGCATATGCGGCGCTTGAGCGCATCGGCATCGAGCAGTTTGCCCATAGGCTCTATACGCAGCTTTCCGGCGGCGAACAGCAGCTTGTTCTTGTCGCCCGCGCTCTGGCGCAAAACGCGAACACGATCGTGATGGACGAGCCTACGAGTGCTCTTGATTACGGCAATACCGTGCGCGTGCTTTCCTGTGTGCGTCAGCTGGCTCGTGAAGGGCTCTCGATCATCCAATCCACCCACAACCCCGATCATGCCTTTCTTTATTCGGACAAGACGCTTGTTCTGAAGGATGGCAAGGTCGATGCATATGGATCTCCCTACGATGTGATCACTTCCGAGCTTATCAGCGGATTGTACAGCGTAGATGTAGAGGTCAACTCCTTATACGGCGATAAGGTGCGCGTGTGCGTGCCTGTGCATGAGATTGAACACGATCGAAAAGAAAACTGAAAGGATGGGGTCGATGCGGATTTCAAAACAGTCAATTCTTAGAGGGGCGGCATCTTTGTTGTGCGCCGGTGCGCTCTGTATGGGAGTCACAGCTTTCGCGGGTTGTTCCTCGGGCGATCAGGCGGTTTCGAGCCAGTCGAGCCAAGCTGCGCAGAGCCAGACACGTATGTTCACCGATTCGCTCGGACGTGAAGTTGAGTTGCCAGCGAATATCGAGAGGATCTGCCCGTCGGGTCATACCGCCCAGCAGGTGCTCCTTACGATGGCGCCTGACAAGATGGTGGGACTTTCGCAGACTCTGAGCGATGACCAGCTTGCGATCTTCGGTGATAGGTTCAAAGACTACCCTGTTTTTGGTGCTGTTCTTGGCGCAAAGGATGACCTCAATCGTGAAGCTGTGGCCGCGGCTGATCCGCAGGTGATCATCGATACCGGCGAGGTGAAGAACGACGCAGAGGAGAGCCTTGATGCTTTGCAGGATCAGCTGGGAATTCCCGTTGTTTTTGTTGAGGCTTACCTTGATGACTATGGTGCGGCGTACAAGACACTGGGTGAGCTTCTAGGGATGGAAGATCGCGGAAACGAGCTTTCGGCATATTGCGATTCGATCTACGAGGATGTGGAGAGCACGATGGCTGCGATCCCTGAGTCTGAGCGCGTGAATATGGCTTATCTTTTGGGTGAGAACGGGCTGAATGCGATCGCGAAGACCTCTGTTCAGGGGCAGGTGATCGACATGGTGGCCAACAACGTTGTTGTTGTGGATGATGCATCAGGCAAAGGAACTGGCAACGAGATCAGCCTTGAGCAGATCGCCGTATGGGATCCGGAGCTCATCATTTTCCAAAAGGGCAGCATTTACGGAACAGTTGGCGACGATCCGGCTTGGCAGGGAATAGCCGCCATTGCGAACGACAACTATTATGAGGTTTCGAACAACCCGTGGTGCTGGATGAACAATCCTCCGACCGTCAACCAGCTTATGGGTATGCAGTGGCTTCCGCGTCTTTTGTATCCGGATGCCTTTGACGACAGTATTCAGGACGTGACCAAGGAATACTACAAGACGATGTATGGCCGCGACTTAACGGATGCCGAGCTTAGCGAGCTTCTTGAAGGTGCGCTGCCGAAATAGGCAGAGACTTCGATCAAGGGCCGGTCGCTTTACTTTGTCGCGACTGGCTCTTCTTATAATGAAGGTGGGCATTGCAAAACTGCATTTAGAGTTGTTTGGGTTGTTCTAGATAATTCCGAATCATTTTGAACGCGAATTTGCCGAGATTAGGAAAGGGCAAAAGATGAGGGACCACTCGAATCATATAGAACTGTCTAGGCTTGACGCTGTGGAGGCCTTGTTGAAATCGTTGCCCGTGAATTTTGGTAGCGAGATGCACTATGAGCAGGTTGCAGTTGACAACGCTTTCGGGCGAGTGTTGGCAAGGGATGTGATAGCCAAGACGGATGCGCCCAACGTGCTTACGTGCTCGATGGATTCGATCGCGGTTCACTGGAGTGATTTTGCGGATTTAGGTGAGGGGAAGCTGCCTGATGCCGCAGGTTGGGTGCGTGGCGTGGATTGGCAGTTCGCCAATACCGGTGTGGCTATGCCAGATGGATTCGACACAGCTGTGGTTATCGAGCATGTAGAGATATCTGATGATGAGCAGCATGTCACGATTGATGCTGCCCCTTCCAAGCAGTTCGCGGGAACTAAGCCGGTCGGTGCGCAGATGAAAGCGGGCGATATCGTGGTCGAAGCGGGATGCATCATAACAGCGGATGTTGCTGCGCGCATTGCCGCTTGCGGACATTCGACGGTGCAAGTCGTGCGCAAGCCGCGGGTGGCGTTTATTCCTACAGGTGACGAGCTGGTCGTTCCGAACCTTCCCTACTCGACGATCGCGCCTGAGAGGTTTGCCGGATATGGCAAGGTTTACGAATCAAATAGTGTCGTGGTGCGCGGAAAGGTTGAGGCGTGGGGTGGTCAGTTCGTGCCGTTTGACATCGTGCCCGATGAGCGTGAGGCGATACGTGTGGCGGTTGAGCGCGCGTGTGCGATGGCGGATATCGTCGTGCTGAATGCGGGTTCGTCGAAGGGTTCAGACGATTGGTCGGTCGAGGTGTTGGAGGAGATGGGTGAGATCATCTGCCACCAGACGAATCACGGCCCCGGGCATCATAGCTCGTATGCGATCGTTGACGGAGTTCCGATAGTGGGGATATCAGGCCCAAGTGGTGGTGCATCGTTCACGCTGAACTTCTATCTTCTTCCTGTGATGAAGCGATTTTTGGGGATCGATCCTGCGCCTCAGATGATACCGGCGAAGCTTGTCGGGGAGATTCCAAAAGGGCGCATGGAGAAATTTGTGAACATCCCGGCTAATGCGCTTGCCGGAGAGCAGCGTCCTGCTGAGGCTACGAATCCGGGAGAGATGTTCTACTCGATCAAGTTCTTGACGCTTGCGGTGAGCGATGAGGGCGTGCTTGAGGCGACTCCTGTGCCGGGGCATCCCGGTTCTGCCGAGACGCAGCATGCCAATGCGTACTTCATGATGCCCGCAGGAGCTGGCGTGGAGCCGCCTTCTGTAGGGGATATCATTCAAGTGGAGTTGCGTGATCAGCGTCGATGATGAGGGGTCAGGCTTAATGTCATTTCATGTTCGTCAATAGAAATGATTGCCGAGATACTTAGTCGCTCAAACAGTCCTCGTCGATTAGCGATCTAGTTGCATCTTTCCGCTTTGGCTTCGCGCAGGCGAAACGCATGATGTTATGAACTTATCATGCGTTTCTGGCGCTGCAGAATCAGCGGAGTAGATGCAGCTAGATCGCATACAACAAACAGACTCTCTTTGTAAGCACCTCGGCAATCATTTTCATGAAACAGAAGAAATCAAAACCCTTACATCCCTTTTCGCATTTGACGTTTACCCTCGATTAGCTCATATCTGCCTACAGGGTTTCACTCTAGGCTTTCGGAGGGCGAAGATCGTGGTGTGTTTTATACCACGATCTTTCTTGTCCTCTCGAATCGGGTTTCAACCCCATAGGCAGATATGAGCTAATCAGCGGTCAACTCCTTCATGCATTTATATATATGCTTCCTTACGGAAGCTATTAATAGTTAGTGTTCAGAGCAAATCGAAAAGGGATGCTACAGGCTTTGATAACAAAGGGCGGGATAGTTTTAGGCGGTCAACGTTCGAGCTTGTGCTTGTGATAATGGAGGTTTGCTCTTCGGTATGTTTATGAGGTCAATGTCGCTTTGATCTCGCACCGACCCCGCTTCGTTCACTTTATAGAGCTGATTTTAGCTGTGTTAATTTCTCGGTTCGTTTTATTAAGACACAACTCTTCTATACTACTCCCTTTTTTCTTTTATAAATAGCAACGAAAAGTTAAGGATTCCCCTGAAAAACGGCTGTTAGACATTGCCTGCATACCGCTCGTATTATGGAAATGCGTCGATAGGCTTAGCGTCGAATATCCCCCAGATATTCCGGCATATGCCTGCAAGCTTGCCCGGGTTGCAATATCGAGCTTGCCAATGCTTCTGTCTTTCCATTAGAGGAGTTGGTGTCAATGCAATACAGTAAAGGAAGAAAGCTTGCAGCTACGATAGGGGTAACGCTTATCCTGGCCTCGGCGGCCGGAGGCACCTCGGTATTCAACGCGGTGGTGCCTTTTTTGCTTGAGGGCATGCAAGTTGATCTTACGACCTTCATGATTGGTCCAACCGTGGCCACGATTCTTTCATTCGCTATGAGCGCCATCGGTATTAAGATCATCGATATGATCACGCCGAAATGGTGCATGTTAATCGGTACGCTTTGCAGTGCTGGAACGATGTACATGATCGGCATGGCGACTTCGTTCCCCTTGTGGATCATTGCTAATGTATTAAACGGTATCGTGCTCGCCTTTGCTACCTATGCAGCAGCAGGTGGCGTACTGGCGGTGTTTTATGGCGAAGATACGCAGAAGGCGTTCGGTGTTGTTGGCGGCCTAGCAGCCTTGCTCATCGCAGGTTGGTTGGCGCTTACCTCAACTCTGCTCGCTCAAATGCCTTATCCGCAGCTGTTTACCATCTATGCGATTGCGATTCTCGTGATCGGCGCGATTTGTAACCTCGTGCTCATCGGCAAAACACCGCGTCATATCGTGAAATCCGAAGCAGACGAGGCTCCGGCAGCTTCTGGCCTCAATTCTGGTTTCACTTTCGCTGAAACCTTGAAGAAAGGCGCATCGATCTACTGCTTCCTCATCGCAATGTTTTTGATAGCCTGGTGCGCTTCGGGTATCACTTCATATTCAAGCGTGTATTTCACCTCATTCGGTATGGCTGCTACGACAGCAGCACTCATGCTTAGCATTTATACGTTCACCTCGGCCATTCTCAAGTTGGGATCAGGTTTTATCATTAAGAAACTCGGCGTACAGAAGACGAGCTATCTCATTTATCTCGGTTTTGCCATCGGTATCGTATGCATGTTGATATGGAGTCAAACCCAGATCTTCCCGTTGGCAATCGCGGGCATCGTGCTTTGTGCCTTTATCTCGTACTCCACGATGATCCCCGGCCTGTTCATTCCCGACCTGTTTGGCATGAAGGACTATACGGGCATAAACTCGGCGGGTCTGGCGGGGTATTACTTGGGAGCAGTGGTGGTGCTTTTCGGTCTGTCGCTCGTCATTAAGGCGCTCGGATACTTCAACTCGTTCGTGGTCTTGGGTGTGGCAGCTGTCGTTGCTCTGCTTTTCATGCTCGTTGCAGTGAAAACAAGCCCGATCAGGGCACTCAAAACAGCATCAGACAAGGAACCAGAGCCTGCAGAATAGCCTGTGTACGACCGATGACGAATCGGTCTCACAAACAGGATGCTACCTCAAGAACGCTTCAGATAATTACGAGATGCATTATAGGATGCATTGCCTCAACACACCTCGATGCAGCTTCACCACATGCATAAAAGGAGGTGATTTCAACCACAAATGTGAACTGTCGATAAGTGTTGCGAAATTCGTATTCCCAATTTTTGAGAGGAGAAAGAATGGCAATCAAGAAAACAAGAACCATGTGTACGACTTGCCATGCGCGATGCGGCGTGATCGTCCATTCCGACGAGAACAACAAGATCGTAAAAGTGGAGGGCGATCCCAATAACATCAAGTCAAAAGGCGTTATCTGTGGATCGGGTATGTCCGAACGCGAAATTCACAATAACTGTGAAAAGCGCCTGCTCTACCCGATGAAGCGTGTTGACTGGGATCCCAACGGCGAGCGTAACCCTCAGAATCGCGGTAAGAGCGAATTTGAGCGCATCACGTGGGATGAGGCTATGGATATCATTGCCGCTGAGACCATTCGTATCCGTAATGAGTATGGTCCGGAGGCTATCATCACCGGACAGGGAACTGGTCGCGTGGCTAATCACTGGCATTGCCGGCTAAATTCGTCAATTGGTCTGGAGGGCTGGTCGCTTGTTCCCACCCATGTGTGCTTAATGCCCCATATTTTGCCAAATGCGTTTACGCTTGGTGTTTTCAGCTCCGCTGCCGGCGACATGCGCAATACCAACTGCGCAGTACTGTGGGGTCAAAATCCTGCGATGGAAACCGCTTGGTACAAAGAGGTGTTCAAGAATCAGGCTGCTGGCACCACAAAACTGATCGTCATCGATGTTCGTTTCCATGATATGGCTAAACATGCTGATATCGCAATTCAGCCGCGTCCAGGCACCGACGCTGCTTTGGCTCTAGCATTCATTCACGAGATCATCAAAAACAAGTGGTATGACCAAGACTTCATCGATCGATGGACCTACGGTTTTGATGAGCTTGCCGAGCGCGTGGCCGATTGGACGCCCGAGCGCGCCGCCGAGATTTGCCAGGTTGATGTCGAGGATATCCGCAAGGCTGCCGAATATATGGGCAACTGGGGTCCAGTAGGTATGTGTGTTGGTCTCGGTCCAGGATGCATGCATACCAACGCCATTCAGAACGGTCGCGCCATTGCGTGTCTGCAAGGTTTGCTCGGACATCTCGATGTTAAGGGCGGCATTCCCGTCCCGCTTTCCTTCTCGGTTATGCTGGACGACAAAATTACGTTGTGGGATTCCACGAAGAACCCCGGGCGTCCCGAGCTGTTTACGTTTGGCGGCGAAGAGCATCCGCTTTACAAGTCGTTCGGGCGCTCGAACGATCCACATGCGGTATTCGAGGCGATCATCACCGGCGAGCCGCGTCCGGTTAAGGCGTATATCGCCATCGCCAACGATCCGCTGCTGTGCTACGAGAACACCAATCTGACCTACAAAGCGATGACCTCTCCCAACCTTGAGTTCGTCTGCGTGAAGGATTTCTATATGTCGCCGACTGCCCAAATCGCTGATATGGTACTTCCTTCCTCCGATTGGTCTGAGCGCTATTCCTACGATGAGGAGCTGGACGGCAATACGCTTTTCACCTTCGACAAGGCAGTTGACCCGCCTGGCGAGTGCTGGGACGACTGGGATTTCTTCCGCGAGTGGGGCAAGCGTATTGACCCGGAGAACTGGCCGTGGGAGAACACGCAGGAAATGGTGCTGTGGCGTATGAAGGAATTCTACGGTTACGACCTTACCTGGGAAGAGTTCCAAGAGAAGCCGTATCGCTCTACCGAACCAGGTGGCAAAGAGGGCGAGATGGTGGAGAAGAAATACGAGAAGGGGCTCATGCGTCCCGACGGTCAGCTGGGCGTTTCTACCCCCAGTGGGCGCATCGAGTTCTGGTGCGAGTCGCTGGCAGCCTTTGGATACGATCCGTTGCCTGATTTCGAGGAACCTGCAGAGTCACCCGTTTCTACGCCGGAGCTTGCCGAAGAGTACCCGCTCATTGTAGTGACCGGTATTCGTGTGTACTCGTTCTTCCATTCCGCTTGGACCAATATTCCGTCCCAGCGCAAACTCTATCCCGATCCGTTCGTCATGATTCACCCCGATGATGCGCGCACCTACGGCATTACCGATGGCGAATGGATGACGGTGGAATCGCGCGTGGGCAAGATGATCTCCAAGGCGCAGGTAACGCGTGAGATCAAGAAGGGCGTTATCGGTGTGCCGCGTCCTGGTTGGCGCGATGAATGTCCCGAACTGGGCCTTCCAGGATATGGATGGGATAAGGCAAACGGTAACATGCTGATTCCTTCCACGCCGGCCGAGCCGGGTTACGGTGCTACGCCGATGCGTTCGTCGCTTGTGAAAGTTTATCCGGGAAGAGGTGATCTGTAATGAAAAAGCGTGTTGATGCCGGCGGAATCGCTATGCTTCATGATCTTGACGACTGCACGGGTTGCTATGGCTGCGAGGCGGCTTGTCGAGAAACGTGGCATTACCCCTTTGATGAGGACTGGATGCGCACCATCAGACGCACGCCATTTTTGGTGGATGGAAAACTGCGCAACTATCACGTAGTTGCTCCCGTTTTAGATAAATGTGCCAAGTGCTACGGCGAAGGAAACGTACCGCTTTGTGTAAGTGGATGTCCTGCTAAAGCGCTGATGATCGGTTCGTTGGAGGTCATCATCGATGAAGCAAAGGGACGTCACTGCAATATCTACACGGCCTAGTTATTCCTTTAACCCGCGTCCATCTGCATGGTGGTGCAGATGGACGCAAGGATCGCGAAGGCAAGGTACGCAGACAACCCTTAGCCGCCTTGCCTTTACGCGCACGTGAGGAGGAGCAATGTTGGTAAGCACTCATAATAACAGCAATGAGCCGAATGCCTTAGAGAGCAAGCAGCATACTCGGTTCTTTACCCAGGGTTGGATTCAGGTTGCCATTGCTTTTGTCGTTGCCATTGTTACCCAAGGGTTTGGCATTTACCACTTCAGCCTGTTGCGCGTGCCCATGACAGAAGCGTTGGGCGCGCAGCCGGCTGAGGTGGCATTCGGCTTTTCTATTTATGCTCTCGCTGCAGGCTTTGCAAGTCTCATCGTTGGTGATGTGATCAATAAGATTAAGCTGCGCGGATCGATGCTGTGTTCGGCCGTGCTTTTTTCAGGCGGGTTTCTTATTCTTGGATTTATGACGGAGTTGTGGCAGGTGTATGTTGCCTATACCGTTATGGGAATCGGATCAGCGCTTGGCGGCATGGTCATTCTCTCGGGTATTCCGAACAACTGGTTTAATAAGCGCCGCGGTATTGCGACCGCGATTGTGTGGTCGGCAATGTTTCCCGGATCGCTCATCGTGGGGCAGATCATTCCTATCTGCACCGCATCCGGACAGTGGCAAACCGCGCCATTCGTGTTGGCAGCCATTGCTTTTATCGTGTTGATTCTTGGCTCGTTTGCGATGAAGTGGCGTCCGCAAGATGTGGGTCTTTTGCCTGATGGTATGAGTGAGGAAGAGGCGGCGAAGCAGGCTGAATCGGCTGGTATGGCAAAGCTTGTTGGTCTTACTCGCGGCCAGGCTTTACGCACGACCACCTTCTGGTTTATCGCGATTGCCTTTGCGCTGATCGGTATTGGTGAGCAAGGCCCGTTCCAGAATTTTCCCACTTATATTGTGGGTAACGGATTCGATCTGGGTGTTGCGGGTATGTTTATGACAGTTATCTCTCTTTCCGGTGTATTTGGCAAGTTGATTTCCGGCGTGATCATCGACGCACTTGGACCACGTGTGGCCTACTGCATCTTAAACACCCTTGCCGCAATCGGCCTAGTCATCATCATCTTTGTAGGCGATAACATTGTTTTGCTGTTCGCTAGCTCCATTTTGTTCGGTATCGCTTTGAGCTCATCGGCCGTCTGTTTCTCGTCGGCGACCGCCATGTATCTGGGTCCAAAGCATTTCGGAGCCATTTACGGTCTCGTGTTCCTTGGTAAGCCGATTATGGATGCTATTGGTGTTCCGCTAGTTTCAGCTATCGCCGCCTCGCCAATCGGTTTCAAGGGCGCATTTGCCTTGTGTGCTGTATTTGTTATCGCTTCTACGATATCGATGTTCCTGACGAAAAAGAATAAGCAGCTTGTTGCGATGGAAGAAGAGGCGGCGCAAGAAATGCAGGCCGATATCAAAACGGAGGCGGCACAGGCGTAAGGCGCAGCAAGGTTATGCGCCGCAACGTGGCTACTGCGACGCGGTGCGCTGTGATGTGGGCTGCAATGTGTTGAGAGGATGAACTTATGACGTGCGGATTTGCATGCGGATTGTGTGGAAAATGCAACGGTAAGGCAAAGCGGGAAGCCGATGAGGGGTCAAGCTTGGTGACCCAGCCTCGAGGTCTTTGCCCATCGTGCGCCACGCTGAACAAGCCGTCGGCGAAGGTCTGCGCACATTGCGGCACCGAGCTGAAAGTTCCCGAGCGCAAGGTTTTCGTTCCGGGATTGGATAAGTCAGATAACCCTCGTGAGGGCTGATTCCTGATCGATGGACAACGCGTATCAGGGGGAATCAGCTGCTGAAAAAAGGATTGCCGATGTGTACCCCTAGACAGGTCGGCGATCCCTTCTTTATGCTTAATGGTGCACGAAAAGGAGGATGTTGATGCGCATTGAGGCTCTGGAGTGCTTCCATGAGATCATGAAAAGCGGCTCTATCCGCCAAGCTGCAAGTAGCCGCTATATCACCCAGCAAGGTCTAAGCAAGGTGGTTCAAAGCCTTGAGACAGAATTAGGCGTGCGTCTGTTTCAAAAGCGCGGGCGCAATATCGTTCCGACCGCTGAAGGATTAACTCTTGATGAGTTTGCTCAAGAGGTCATTGCGGCGCATGCAGAACTTCATCGTCGGCTGAAGATGATCGCCGTTGAAGAGGACACTTCCGCGGTGTCGAATATGCCGCTGTATATCACCCCTTTCGTGGGAAATGGGCTGTTTGGCAAGCTGCGTTCCGAGATGGATGAGGCGCAGATTGGCACCGATCAGCTGATCATCCGTGAGGCAAATGTGAAAGACATCATAGCGTCGTTCAAAGCTGGTGAGATAGATCTGGCGCTGCTTAATATGCTTGAAGAAGATTACGTGCGCTTGCAGGCTCTTGCAAAACCAGTGACGCTTTTGACCTCGGAGATCGTGTTGGTAGTTCCTCGGGTTCTTTATAACGCGCTTCCCAAGAAAGCGGTGACGCCGGAGATCTTTAGCAGGCTTCCCATTGCATATTACAACGACGATGTTCTCAACGGGTTCGTCAATGAATTTTGTCGGTCGGCAGGCTATTCGGAGCTGCGGCTTTTCAATCATTCCACCAATATTTCGAGCATCCACAGCATGGTGGAGAATGGACAATGTGCTACGTTTGGCGATACCTTCAGTCTTACCCTAAAAGAGGCTATGGAGGGTACAGTGCTGATGCCGTTTGATCCTCCCCAGCGGTTTGTGGTGTTCTTTTTGATCAATCCTGAGTTGAATGAGTCGTCACCGCAGCGACGATACATATCACGCTTCAAAGAGATGCTTTATGATAATCATGGAGCGTTTTTGCGTGATTCATTTATGAATGTGTGAGGGCGATGTTTTGCGAATGTGCTCGGACGTTGCTCGAGCTGCTTGGTTAAGCGGTTGGCCGGTGATATAGGTCGCAGGCAGCGATGACCGGATGATTGTGGTGGTCGGTGTTTGGTTGCTTTTGTCAGACTGACAGGTGATGGCTGGTTGGCTGCTAGAGCATGATAAGCATATAAACATATAAGCCCTTGCGATCACTATGCTTAGGACCATGATAGCGAGTCCCGCCTTGAAATAGTTTATAAAGGTGGTGATATCTTTCACGGTTGCTAAT
The DNA here is from genome assembly GCA_910588945.1 of uncultured Eggerthellaceae bacterium. Lineage (GTDB taxonomy): Bacteria > Actinomycetota > Coriobacteriia > Coriobacteriales > Eggerthellaceae > MGBC163016. The sequence continues at coordinate 76,391 of CAJUSF010000016.1, forward strand.
GACTCACTTGGCTCGAGCCAAATATCCGTGTCGTCTGGTACTATTGTTTCGTCAAGACATGCAGGTGTCGCGAACAAAGAGCCTAAGGGAAGCTTCCCAAGCTTGTAACGCGGGTTCGGTTCCTGTTGCCCGCTTCACAGCTATCTCAAGCGTCGCCATCGGCGGCGTTTACTCTTTGCTCGAAAACCGAGTGCGAAACCTGCATGGCAAATAGGTTTTTTATTGCGAAGCAGGATGATATTGGCTGATCTCACCAACAACTTCCACGTAGCAGATGTGCTATCCGCCATGAGCGGCGGCGTCGACAGTTCCGTCGCGACGAAGTTGCTCATCGACGAGGGATTCGATGTCATCGGCGTTACCATGAAGCTTTTCGGGAACTCGCTCATCAGCTACGGGCAGGAATCGCGTTGCTGCTCGCTCGAGGACTTCGACGATGCAAAAAAGGTCTGCCGCAAGCTTGGGATCAATCACTACGTTTTCAATATGAAGGCTAACTTTCTCGATAATGTGGTCGAGCGATTCTGTGACTCCTATATCTCGGGCGAAACGCCGAACCCCTGCATAGACTGCAACCGTCATCTCAAATTCGGTGCACTGCAGCAGCGCCGCCGTGAACTCGGGGCTCGCTACGTTGCGACCGGTCATTATGCTCGCATCGGCTTCGATGAGGCTGCGGGAAAATACCGACTGCTTCGCGCCGCCGATGCCGCAAAGGATCAGAGCTACGTTCTCTACAATCTCACACAGGATGATCTCGCGCATATGCTCTTTCCGCTCGGAGATTTAACGAAGCCGCAGGTCCGCGAGATAGCCCGTGAACAGGGGCTCATCAATGCAGAGAAGAGTGAAAGCCAGGACATTTGCTTCATTCCCGACGGTGACTACGCCACTTTCATCAAAGAGCATCGTGATCTTGATGACGGCGCCCCGTCCTTTCGCGAAGGCGATATCGTAGATGCGACTGGCAAAAAACTCGGAGTGCACCGCGGGCTCATTCATTACACCATCGGCCAGCGCAAGGGCATAGGTCTTGCCAGTTCAAAGCCACTTTACGTCATAAAAAAAGACGCGATGCGAAACGAACTTGTTGTCGGTCATAGTGAAGAGTTGCTCACGGATGAGGTTCGTTTGCGCGATGTGAATGTGATATCAGGCGACTATGGTGGGAGTGTTTATCACGCGGATGTGAAGATCGGATATCGCAGCAACGCCGCCTCGGCAGAGGTCACGATCCTTGCCGATAGAACGGCTATCATTCACTTTGACGAGGCTCAGGTTTGCATGGCGCCCGGACAATCGGCTGTGGCATATATAGGCGATGAGGTTCTTTGCGGCGGCGTGGCAACGCAAGCATAAAAAGGCCCGACTTTTATCGGGCCTGTGCATCTTGAATGCCTTGAATTCGTTCGGTCTATTTCTTCTTCTTGTCCAGCATGTCGCGGACCTCTTGACGACCCTCATCATGGAACGACTTCTCATCCGGAGACAGCCTCTCCAGCAATTCAAGAAGCTCGCCCATGTGTTCACGCTCTTCGTCGCGAATATCGGAAAGAACCTTCTTCGCGTCCTCATTGTCGGTCGCCTGAACATGGGCATCGTACTCATGGATCGCCTCGAGCTCGCCGACAATATCCTGACGGATAGCGTTCACGAGCTCCTCATCGGTGAGTTTGCGCGGGACTTCCATTACGAATGGATCAGAAAGAATCGCCATTTCAATCACTCCTTTGTCTTTGACTTAAGCACCGATTCGGGAATGGGAATCGGTGTGCTTAGTTGCAACCATGGCAAAACCCTATCGCAGAACGGCCGCCGGTCTAAGGGGGTACAAGCGATATCACGGAGACGTAAAGCTTCTGTAATCGATCGATTGATTTCCGCCTCGTCGGATCGCGCAGGTTGCTTGCACGCCACGCAGGCCGCATCGCTTCGCCGGCACAGCTTGTCCGCACGGATTGACACGTACGGCTTGCTCGCTCGCACAGCTTCTGTAGTCTTCACGTACGGCGTGCACGTCACGCATCGCGCTTCGCCGTTCTTTTTTGCCGTGTGTCGTCCGCTTTGCAATAAAATGAATCATAAAAAGACTCAAGGGGAAAACGTGATATACGACAATGTACTGGAGGCCCTAGGGCATACGCCGCTTGTGCGTCTTAAGCGTATGGTTGGGCCTGATATGGCGCAAATACTGGTGAAATACGAAGCGGTGAACGTCGGTGGCTCCATCAAAACGCGCACTGCTGCCATGATGATTGAGGAGGCGGAAGCGCGCGGCGATATCGGCCCCGGCAGTATCATCGTGGAGCCAACCAGCGGCAATCAAGGTATCGGGCTTGCGCTCATCTGCGCTGTGAAAGGCTACGAAGCGCGCATCATCATGCCGGATTCCGTATCGGAGGAGCGCCGCCGTCTGGTTGAGCATTACGGCGCGACCACCATCATCGTTCATGACGAAGGCGACATCGGAGCCGCCATCGATGAATGTATCCGCATCGCGCAGGGAATGGCTGCCGAGGATCCGCGCGTGTATGTGCCGCAACAATTCGAGAATATCGACAATCTACGAGCACATCGCAATCATACCGCGCTCGAGATCGCCGAGGACGCCGGCTGTCACATTCACGGTTTCGTCAGCGGAATAGGAACGGGCGGCACCATTTCAGGTATCGGCCAGACGCTCAAGCGGCTATATCCCGACATCGAGATTTGGGCCGTTGAACCGGAAAACGCCGCCATCCTTTCCGGTGGAGGGATCGGAAGCCACCTCCAAATGGGCATCGGCGACGGATTGATTCCTGGTATTCTGGATCAGAAAATCTATGACGACATATGCGTGATCAGCGATGGGGAAGCGCTGCAAACGGCACGCGATCTTGCGCGCGAGGAAGGCCTTATGTGCGGAATCTCATCTGGAACCAATGTGGCTGCTGCGCGACGGCTCGCGAAGAAGCTCGGGCCGGGAAAGACGGTCGTCACCGTGCTGCCCGACACAGGTGAGCGCTACTTCTCCACTCCGCTGTTCCAGCAGGCCGACGCTTCCGTACGAGAGGACGCAGTGGATGCGGCAGACGCAGCGGATGTGGTGGATGCGGCCGCTCGCTCATCGGCATCCTCGACTGAAAAGAAGCATTAATGATCGGCACCATCGCGAATACATTGGCCATCATAGTTGGCAGCGCGGTCGGAAGTGTGGCCAAACGCGGTCTGGGAGAGCGCTATCAGGACGTGCTGTTTCTGGCGATGGGGCTGGCGGCGGTCGGAATTGGCATCAACGCCATCGTGACCGGCATGGCTGACAGCATCTATCCGGTGCTCTTCATCGCAAGTCTTGCCATCGGAGGCGTTATTGGAACAGGCCTCGATATCGCTGGGCGTTTTGACAGATTCGTTTCCAAGCGTTCTAAGAGCAAGGGCGAGGACGAGGACGAGAGCAAAGTTAAGAGCGAGAACAATCTTTCGCAGGGGCTTTCGACCGCTATCATGCTCTTCTGTTTCGGCGCGCTGTCCATACTTGGCCCGATCAACAGCGCGTTGAATGGAGATGAGACCTACCTTTTCACAAACGCGATGCTCGATCTTGTGACATCAATGGTGCTGGCATCGTCGTTTGGGTTCGGGATCGCGTTCGCTGCCGCTGTCCTATTTTGTTGGCAGGGATCCATCTTTCTTCTTGCGAATCAACTGGCACCACTTCTCACTACTGAGCTGATGTCGGAGATCACCATTGTTGGAGGTTTTCTCGTGCTGGCATCCGGTCTCGGCATTCTGAAAGTGAAGGAGATCCCCGTGATGAATCTGCTGCCTTCGATCTTCGTGCCGCCTCTGTGGTTCGCCATCGTAGCGCTCGTCCAAACAGCAGGTGTCATCGCCTAGACCGAGCCTCTGTTTGCGCAATCATTTTCATCGGCAAATAGGCGATGACATCAAAACCCTTACATCCCTTTTCGTATTTGACGTTTACCCTTGACGCTTCGCGTCAGCGGTCAACTCCTTCATACATTTATATATGCTTCCTTACGGAAGCTATTAATAGTTAGTGTTCAGAGCAAATCGAAAAGGGGTGTAAGGGTTTTGATTTTCCTTAGCACATAACAAGTAACATGGGACAGGATTTCATCCTGTCCCTACACTGGACCTCTCCCAATTTTGAACGAAGAATATGCCATCATCCCCGTCCCCTGACATACCGTCCCCTGACATAGATAGGATGACATTAGATGTGTTCTGATGACATCAATCCTGATCCGTCGTCATCGGGCTTGACAGATTTTTGACTTTCTCGTCTTATGATTCATAAGATTGGAGGCAACAGCATGACCCACAAGATTCTCGTGGTCGACGACGAACCTATGCTCACCGACCTGCTAGACGCGCACCTGACCCAGCGCGGATACTTGGTTTATAAGGCAAACGATGCGGATGAGGCTCTGGCAAAACTGAAGTTGAAGCCCGATCTTATCTTGCTGGATGTCGGCATGCCGGGAACAGATGGGCTGCAGCTTTGCCGAACTATAAGGAGCCACGTGGGATGTCCCATCTTGTTTCTTACGGCTCGCATCACCGAGCAGGACAAGGTTGACGGCTTGAACGCTGGCGGGGATGACTATATCACGAAGCCCTTCAGCTTGCGAGAACTCACGGCGCGCATAGAGGCACATCTTCGTCGAGAGGCCCGGGAACATCAGGCGTCGGAAGTGGTTGCAGCGCAAGGCGTCATCATCAATCGATCCAATCGGAAGGTGTTCGCAGGAGGTCAAGAGATAGGCTTATCGAGGCGCGAGTTCGACATCTTGGATTTTTTGATGTCGCATCCCAACCAAGTCTTCGATCGCGAGCGAATATATACGGCGGTCTGGGGTATTGATGGTCAAGGAGATGCTGGCGTCATCAAAGAGCACGTGCGCAAAATCCGTCAGAAACTTTCGGAAGCCTGCGGTGATGATCTCATTGAAACGGTCTGGGGAATGGGATATCGATGGAAAGCATGAGGAAAGGTTCGCTCAAACGAGAGTTTGCTCGTGCCGTGGCTGTAACCATGCTTGCCGTATCCATCGCTAGCGGACTCGCGATCTTTGGCTGCTACCAGTTGCAGAAATCTATCCTTCCAGATTCCAACGAAGTGTGGCTCACTCAAAGGATCACTGCAGCCGACGGCACTGTCTCGGAATCGAGCCAGCGCATTGACCTCGGCGGGCAAGCAGAGCCGATCGGCCAGCTCGTTTCGGAGGGCTCGGAAGATGCTTCTGGGCAAACAGCTAGCTACGCTGTCGATCGTATAGAATCAAGCTTCTCAATGCTCACGGACAGGGCGAAGGCCATCTATCGCGCCTCGCAGGCGGCCATGGTCGGACTGCCGCTTCTTTTCGCTATTCTCGGTATTGTTCTTGCAGGTCAATGGTTCTATCGGAAGAAGCTGGAGCCACCCATTCGCGTGCTCGCCGATGCGACGGCCCATGTTGAGCGTCAGGATCTCGACTTTCGGGTGCATTGCGAATCCACCGACGAGCTGGGCCAGCTCTGTACCGCGTTTGAAAATATGCGCCAGACCCTCGCTGACAATAATCGTCTTCTGTGGGATATGCTGGAGCAACGACGGCTTCTTCAAGCGTCTGTGGCTCATGATCTGCGAAACCCGATCGCTATTGTCGGAGGGTACGTGGAGCACCTGCAAGAGAGCCGCAAGGCGGGTTTTCTGACCGACGAAGAGCTCGACCGGGCGCTTGGCAACCTAGAAACCGCTGCCGAGCGGATGGGGCGCTACACCGAGATCGTGCGCGAGGTGGGAACCATCGAGGATCTGGAGGTTCGCCCCAAAGAGGAGGCCTTTCCGGAGTTTCTGGAAGATATCGGCGATTCTCTGATCGCGCTGTGTCGTGACAGTTCCGTGCGGTTGACCTATCACGTTTCTACGCCGGAGTGCACGGTTGTTTTTGATAGTGCGCTTCTATATCGCGTTTTGGAGAATCTTGTCGGCAACGCCCTTCGCTACGCCCGTTCCGCTATCACGCTCGAGTTCAACCTAGAGGGGAATCTGCTGGCGGCTACCGTGATAGATGATGGTCCCGGATTTTCGGAAGCGGTGCTTCGACGAGAAGGATCGCTTTTCCTCTCCGAAGATGCCTCTGATGGCCATTTGGGGCTGGGGCTGACTACGAGCAGGATATTCTGCCGAAAGCTCGGGGGATCCTTGGAGGTGTCGAACTGTGATCGCGGTGCCTGTGCGAAGGTGCTGATCGCGGTCGAACGCCCTCGGGGAGACATCACGGGCAACTGACGTAAAAGCCGTCATCGCCGACCTTTGGCAACAACCCTCTGGCACTTCCAAAATTCTCGCAGCTTGACCGATTTTTGACTTTTGCGCTCTAGGCTTGGGTAGAAGACGCAAAGGAGGTCTTGCAAAGGAGGTCTTGCATGCGAATGAAACCTATTTTGGCTGTGCTGTCGATCATGTTGATGGGGACGACTCTTCTTTCCGCGTCCGCCTGCATCAGCTATGACATTCCGCAAAGCGATCCTGCAGCCGCATCGAGTGATACAGCAAATCCGTTTAAGGAAGCGCAGGAAAACACGGACATCATGGCCATGCTCAGCCATGAGCCCGCGAATCCGCCTCTGTCCGACAGCGGTGAGAGGAAGCCATTTGCCTATAATGGCGGCGAGTTTCGCCTAGACTATCGCTTTTCCGTCACCGGCGACTTGGACAGCGTGGGCTTTCTTCTCTTTTTAGACGGGCAGCCCCAGCCCTACCGCATCAATGACGGGTCGTCCAACTGCGCTTACTGTCACACGTTCGATGCGGTGGAGGATCAAGAGTTCGCCTTTCTCTTCGAGCCAATATGCGGAAAGGCCGGCGACACGCTGGATCTGACCGTTGTCAGTATCACGAACCCCGACTTTCAGCCGGATATGGAAAGCACATCCAGTTACGGGTGGTATCACAATGCGCTTCCTCTCGGCATAGAGATGTGTTTCAACGCCGATGCTCCTGCGTTCGCGGCCGCAGCGCCGGGCCCGGTAGAGGCCTTTTCTTCCTGCAGCGTATACGAGGAAAAGGCTACGGCTCAGTATGTGGAAAACGACCTAGCTCAGGCGGGATGGCCGGATATCACAATGGACACGCTGGATGACGGGGTCTATTACAACCTCACGCTCGGAGGCGACACGGTGTTTGACAACCTCTCCGCTGCTGAGCCTGTGCCGATGCGTTTCACCCTGTGCGGCACTCCGGGCGCGCGCTACGACATTGTCTTTTTCCTCGATCACCGACCAATAGCGATGAACGGGAAGACCTCAAGCGCCGTAACGTTGAGTCAAGGGGGCGTGGCTGTTGCGGAGGGGGTTATTGACCCGTCTCTGCTCGGGGATCTCAACACGTTCTATTGCGTGGCGATACCTGCCGAAAATACGGATACGCCCTTTTATAAAACCAACTCGATACTGCTTTTCAAGGAGGCCTGAGTTATGAGAAAAGTTCTTTTTGTGGCGGCTATTCTTTCGCTATTCACCCTAGGAGCTTGCAGCCCTCAAGCGTCAATGGAGGGCCCTGAACAGGCGATGCCGAAAACGCCGGTCGCTCCAGTTCCGGCCACCAATGTCACGGAGGCTGGGAATCCTAGCCAAGATTCAAGCGCATTTACTTTCGATAGTGCTCTTTTTCAAGGAAAGCTGACGGGTTGTTCCTATGCCCAAGCGGGAAAGTTACTTGTCAGTGCTGAGGAGTTGTATCTCTACGACACCGTCTCTGGTGCGGTGCTGGCTCACTGTCCGGTGCCGTCGCAAGATTTCGAGGCAGCGCCGTTTGAGGACGGAGTCGCTCTTACAGCTATGAGCGATACGGGGGCGATCGTTCGCATCTATGACAACAGGCTGAATCTGAAGGAATCTATCGATTTGGAGAAGCTTCTTCCCGATGACTATGTGATCGGCCCCAACTGCGTGTCGGTGTCAAGCGACGGGGATCGGCTGGCTATCGCGGGCCTTGATGCTCTCTACCTTTATGATCGCCCGACTGAGCAACTGACCATGTTGCTCGATATCGCTCGCGGCACCGGTGGTGCCGGCATCAATGCTGTCTCGCTGAACGGCGTCGCTTTTACACCCGACGACAACCGCGTGGCCTTTTCCGGCGATGGCTTTCCCGAGCAAAGCGGCGAGGGCGAGGAGAGTGCGCCGATGTGGGGAACGATCGGCATTGATGGCAGCGGACTTGAGCTTGCATGGCTGGATGCGGAGGGTGTCGAGGAGACGCTGCGGGCCGATGGAAAACTGTTCTTTCCTCCCGCGATCTCGCATGTCGATGGAGGCCTTTCCTGGGTCGACACGGCAAGCGGAGATGCGCACCGGATCGCCTTCTCTGCAAATGATGAGGGAGGGGATGGAGTCTACGTTTCGGAGCAGGGCAAATACGTCGCCACCGCTGAATTGGGCAGCGCGGTTACCGTGCGGATCTATGCTGTCGATTCCGGCGATCTTCTGGCCACCAAGACCATCGAAGTGGCCGACCCTAGTTATGTGTGGCGAATTCCTCAGGTGAGCATCTTGGACGATTCGCAGGCTGTCATCGTGTTTTTGGGTTGCGGCATAGAGGAGATCGACACGGCGGTTATCACGTTCGGTTTCGGAGCATAGCATGGAGATCCGGTTCGATGACGTATCGAAGTGCTTCAAGGGCGAATACGCGCTCAGAGATTTCAGCGCTACTTTGGGTGAGGGCATTTTCGGGCTGCTGGGAGAAAACGGCGCCGGGAAAACGACGCTCATCAGCATCCTTGTGGGCATCTTGCGCGCCGATGGCGGTACGGTGAGAGCGAATGGGCGCGATGTTGCGGCGCAGGGCAGCAAATTTTTGTCCGATCTGGGATACATGCCCCAATACCCGATCTTCTACCGCGATTTCACTGTGGGGGATTTTCTTCTCTACATGGGAGCGCTGAAGAACCTGAGTGCAGATCGGGCGAAAAGCCGTGCGACAGAGTTGCTGGCCACTGTGAATCTGGCCGACGCGTGGAACAAGAAGATCGGCGCTCTTTCGGGAGGCATGCGCCAGAGGCTTGGCATTGCTCAGGCTATGCTGTCCGATCCGAAGGTTTTGGTGCTGGATGAGCCCACCGCCGGCCTAGATCCGGGAGAGCGCATTCGTTTTCGCAACCTCATTTCCCGCTTCGCTCCTGGACGCACCATTCTTTTGGCTACCCATATCGTTTCTGATGTGGAGTGCGTCGCCACGGAGATTCTGCTGCTGAGGCACGGTAAGTTGCTCATGCAGGGGTCGCCGGGAGCGCTAGAGCAGAGCATCGTGGGCAAGGTGTGGGAGGCGACGGTGGATCTGGAGGAATCTTGTCAACTGGCCGAGCGTTTCCGTATCGGCAACATGAAGCAGGAAGGTTCGCTCTTTTCGCTCCGCATTGTCAACGATGACTGCCCTTGCGAGGGGGCTTGGCCGGTTCGGCCGAACTTGGAGGACGTGTTCCTGTATTTCTGTCAGGACGGCGATATGTCATGCGATTGATCCGATATGAATTCGTCAAGCTTTTCTGTCGGCGCTCGGTCCTTGTGTTATTTGCCTTGTTCAGCGTTGTGAATTTGGTGAAAATCTACAGCGAATGGGACGCCTATTCGTTTTTAGCCGACGGAAGCGGCGAGCGTAGCTGGCGTACCGTTCACTGGAACCTCTACGATCAATACCGAGGTCCTATCACGCCAGAAAAGGTGCAGCAACTGTTGGCGATGTGGCAGCCCTTGGCTCAAGCCACGGCGGACATGACCGCCAACACCGCCACCGATGATGCCAACTCCCTGACGGGAAACCTTTATAGCGACAGGAATCTTTTGGAGAAGTACTTCGTCGATCCCATGCAATATTGCTATGAATATGGCGAGCGTGCCGCGTCAGTGGCGGAGAAGGCGCGACAGAACGCCGAGGTTGCAGCTCAGGTCAGCGCCTTGTATCAGCAGCGGGAAAGCGCTGCTATATACCGAATCTACGCCGGTCGCACAGTGCCCGAATTTGCTTACGCGGAGATGGCCAACTACTACCTGAACTACGATTTCTCTCTCATTCTTGTGCTGCTTCTGGGGCTCTACGGCGTTGCTGGCACCTTTGCGACAGAGCGGGAAACCCAGATGGATCGGCTGCTGCTCACGAACCCCAACGGTGGCAGTCGCACCGTTCTTGCGAAATTGGTGGCGGCCAGCGGGTTTTTGCTGCTAGTGATCGTGTGGTTCTCGCTGCTGGATTTAGCAGGATTCGTAGCAGCTTTCGGCACCTTCGAAGGTTTGGGACAGCCGGTGTATGCCATCCCAAGCTTTGCAGAGGCGCCGGTCAACCTCAGCGTTTTTCAGTTCGCGATTTTGGTGTCAGCGCTGCGAAGTGCGGGACTTTGGGCTGTAGGCATGCTTTGGCTTGCGGTATCGCTGCAGTGCAGAAATGCTTTGGTTTCCCTTGTCGTCAACTTTGCGCTCACCGCTGCGCTCGTTGTTGGCGGCGCGAGCGTGGCCTATTCCTATCTTGTGTGGGCGAAAGTGCTCGACCCCTATTCGCTGCTGGCGGTCCGTCCTCTTCTGTCTCAGACAGAGTTTCTTGATATTGGCGGCTTTCCTGTCCTGTCTTGGCAGGCTGCGCTTGCTTTCTCCTTGGTTATAGGGCTCATTGCTGCTGCGGCCATCTACGCCTTTTCGCCGCGAAATGCCCTCTGTCCGATGCGGAGGCGTCGATGAGAGTGCTCGCTTACGAATGGAAGAAGCTCATGATCGGGCAGCGGGGGTTGGTATGCCTGCTGGCGGCTCTGGTGGCTAGCGTGTGTTGGCTAGCAGCAACCGATCGGCCCCAGAATGTCGCCATGGAGGAGAATCAGGTCGATTACGCTTGGTGCATGGAAACGCTTGGAGGGCCCCTGACCAGCCAGAAAGAGGCTTGGCTTCACGAGAGGAGCGAGGCCATCACAGAGGCAAAGGTCGATCGCGCCAAAGCGCAGGAAGACTACTACGACGGCCTTATCTCCGCCGAGGATTATAAGGGCGCAACTGCTCGGGCTGATGAGACGCTGGCCCATGAGCGGGGATTCGATGTCGCCTACCAGCAGTATCTTTATATATCGGAGAACCCGTCCAATCGTTACTTTCTTGCGACGAATGGCTGGGCGGGGCTGCTTAGCGCCCAGACGTTGGATTTTCCGGTGCTGTTGGCCATCTTGTATCTTGCCGCCATAGCCTTTTGCTCGGAATGCGCTTGCCAGATGGATACGCTTTTGCGCACGACGCCCAGAGGTCGCACGAGCGCGCGGAGCAAGGAACTCATCGTTGTCGGCTCGGTTGTCGTTCTATGTGCGACGCTTTCCCTCATCCAGCTTGCATTCTTCTCGGCGAAATACGGCCTACCTCATGGTGACTATCCGCTGCAGAGCGTTTCGCAATTCGGAGCCAGCACGAAGAGTCTTTCTCTTGCAGAAGCGTTTATTGTGGCCGCCAGCCTTCGCTGCTTCGGCGCGGCGATGCTCGCTTCTCTGTTACTTTTCGTATCAGTGTTGGTGAAAAAGCACGCGCTCACGGCGCTCATCGGTGCTGCTATCACCCTTATACCTCTCATGGGGATGCCGGAGCAATTCGTCTTTCGTCTTCCTCTTCCTCTGGCGTTCTTGCTTGCGACAGGATTCTTGGAGGGCAGCCGCTTTGCGCAGGACGATGGCGGGCAATCCATCGCCGTGTTTGTTGAAGTTTCTCCTTGGGAATTCGCGGTGGTAGCGGGAATTTCGGTGGCGATCGTGGTTCTTGCGCTGCACGGGAGCGTGCGTCGCAGCACGAACTGCTGGATTCTAGCGAGAAGGCGCCGCCGCGGCAGAAGGGTCAAGTCGGCGGTCGCACTTTTGCTCGCCGTTGCGCTTCTGCTGCCTGTCGCCGGGTGTTCTTCCGGGGCGGCTGAGGCTGTGATCTACAACTCTGATGCCCAGATTTTGGAGGGCGACGGCGTTGTCGTAACGTTTGACGAGGAGACTCGAACCTATGTCATGGAACGTGATGGGGCTGCCGCGATGGACGTGGAGGCATCGCCTCTTTTCGGCGCCTTTTCGGACGAAGAGCTCGTGAAGGGAGTCTATGTGGCCGGCTCTTGCGTTTACTACCTGACCTCTCGTACCCAACAGCACGTTGACCGGGTCGGCAATTACAACAGCACGTTCACCCAGTTCAGTATTGTGCGCCTTGATGCGGACACGCTGGAGCGTCAGGTTATCTTCGAGCAGATCGCCGACAGCGACCGCTCTTTGTTGGGGATCGACTACACCGTTGGCGACACGTGGGCGTTTCTGCCAGATTGCCGTGGTTTTTTCCTGAATGACCGCAGTATCTTTTTCGTGACGGACGATGAGATCGTTGAGGTTAACTGGGTTACGCGCTCGACTCAGACGCTCGCCATCCCTGCTAGCGGTAATATTGCTTTTGACGGTAGTGCCATTTACTTCATCGACGACGATTCACGACTTCAGGCTTACGACACTCAAACGCAAAAGATCGCTCCTGTGGGAGATGTCGTCGCTCGCAGTCTCCGCCTCACCGAGGACGGTTTGCGCTACGTCAACCGCCTAGACGGCGATACGGTTTGCATCCGCGTTCCATGATGCGCATGACGCAGAACATGACGCAGCATGACACAGGACGGAGATAACGTCATCATTTGCCCTCGAACGGGGACGATCGACTCCCATGCTTTGAGGAGATAACGAGGATGGGTGGAGGTAACGGGAGACGGATTGGAGCTTCGTTCATTAATGGCATTGGCTCCTTGGAGCAGCGCTGTCTTCCGTCATCGCCATGGGATAGTGGGAAGAACGAGCGTCTGAACACGCTAAACAGTCTCCTGAGTTTCCCCCTGTACTTTCACGAGCTTTTTCAGCATCTCAACATGGCTATCTGAGTCATTGAGGCATGCAACGTAGCGGAGCTTTTGGCCCTCGCTCTCGTATCTGCGGCGCAGAACGATATCGATGTCATAGAGCGTCTCGAGGCAGTCAACCGAGAAGTTGGGAGCAACCACAAACAGGTTTGAACCGTTCTCGGGAAACTTTTCCAGCACCGCGTTCGGGGTCGGGGCATCGGGACTTCCCGTGTTAAGCAGCAAAATCCCTGTCTTTCCCATGCGTTTTCCTGTCGTCAAGGCCCAGCCCTTCCGTTCTGCATTCCGCGCAAATAAAAAAACGCCACCGATGGCGACGTTTGAGATAGCTATGGAGCGGGCGACGGGAATCGAACCCGCGTGGTCAGCTTGGGAAGCTGAAATTCTACCATTGAATCACGCCCGCAGTGGGGAAACATTATACTCCAATCTTCTTAAGACCATTAGGTATTTCAGCAAATCATCACGAGCAAGGCTAAAACTCTGCGATTCATTCGAGAAAAGATGTCCCAAATTGAGAAGAAGGTGTCCCGTTTCGATTTGCTCTGCCGTGAAACTTTGCAAAGACTTTGCAGACCTCTGACAAGGCGCACATACAGCTTGGTCATGCTTGAACAGAGCCTCCTCTTAGGCTCCCTCCCGCGAGAGGAGGCACATTTCAAAGAAAGGAATCGACATGACCAAAAACATGGCAAGAAAAGTACTCACTATCGTCGCTACGGCGATTCTCACGCTCGGAATGATGAGCGCCTTCGGCTGTTCTTCACCCGAAACCCAATCGGGGAACTCCAGCGCATCCGAGGCGCAGACGAGCAATCAGATATCGGTGTATTCACGTGAAGATGGTTCGGGCACGCGCGGTGCGTTCATCGAACTGTTCGGCTTGGAAGAGAAGGACGCGAGCGGCAACAAGATTGACATGACGACGGATGCAGCCGCCATCACCAACTCTACTTCCGTGATGATGACGTCGGTAGCGAACGACCCCGATGGTATCGGATACATTTCTCTCGGCTCGCTCAACGATACTGTCAAGGCCGTCAAGATCGACGGCATCGAGGCAACGGCGCAGAACGTGAAGAGCGGCGACTACAAGGTGTCCAGGCCATTCAACATCGTGTTCGCCGAGAACCTCAGCGCACCGGCACAGGACTTCGTGGACTTCATCATGAGCTCCGATGGTCAGGCGATCATCGAGGATAACGGCTACATAGGCGTTGACGAGAATGCGGCTCCCTTTACCGCTACTGGCGCAAGTGGCAAAGTCGTGATCGCGGGGTCCTCCTCGGTCACCCCCATCATGGAGAAGCTCGCCGAAGCGTATAAGGCTGTGAATCCTGACGTAACCGTCGAGGTTCAACAATCCGACTCCACCACCGGCGTCAACATGGCCATCGAGGGCACGTGCGACATCGGTATGGCATCGCGTGACCTGAAGGATTCGGAGGCTTCGTCCGGGGTCAGCGCCACGGCTATCGCCAAGGACGGAATCGCCGTGATCGTCGCCCCCGCATCCGTCGTCGACAGCCTCACCAGCGACCAAGTGAAGGCGATCTTTTCCGGCGAAGCGCTCACGTGGGCAGAAGTGATCGGCTAGCTGTATGTCGAAGTCTGCAAGGAAAGAAGGCTTTGCGAGGGTGCTGTTCACCCTCGCTGCCGCGATTTCGATCTTGGCAGTTGCCCTGATATGCGTGTTTCTCTTCGCCAACGGGCTTCCGGCGATGTTCCAGATCGGCATCCCCGAGTTCCTGCTGGGCACCACCTGGAAGCCGGGAAGCGACATGTACGGCATCTTCCCCATGATCGTGGGGAGCATCTACGTGACCGCCGGTGCCATCCTCGTCGGTGTTCCGGCGGGCATCCTGACGGCGATATACCTGTCGCGCTTTGCGGGCAGCAGGGTCGCATCCGTTCTGCGGCCGGGCATCGAGCTGCTCGCCGGCATCCCCTCTGTCGTGTA
>CAJUSF010000017.1 GCA_910588945.1 uncultured Eggerthellaceae bacterium
ACTTCTGATTGTTGCAAGCATACTTGCTATCATCGGCATCCTTTGCAAGCGCATTCAGCTGCTTGTCGGGGGATTTCAACTTCCAAACCTTGATTATGCAGGTGCGATGACATCAATGACGGTAACGAACTGGGAAGCTGGCTGGACAGGAGCCTATTCAGGCATGGTCTACTGGCCAACACTTCTTGAGTTCGGTGTAATGATTGGCGTTGTTGCACTGGCAGGACTTATCTTCTTGCTGGGCATTAAGTATCTAGCCCTTCGCCCGAAAGAGTAGTTTTTATCGCGAGCGAAGCAGAGATCTCTCAACTCCGCTTCGCCTATCATTTCCGTCTCAAAGGATACCCCCTCTCTTACCTTTGAGCGTCCCTTGGTATCCCGGCTGCCTCCCTCTTGTCAGCAGTCGGGATATCGCATTTACATGAACAAAGTTATTTCCGTCTTATCAATTCCCCATCCCCCGTGTCGCATTTTTCAATACAATGGAGTCACAATAAATCGATCAACAGCCGTTGTTGTTCGCCAGTACAATGACCAACACGACGCTCAGCGTAATCGACGTTGACCCACGAGAGAGGTGAAACGCAGATATGAGTATGCTTATCGTTTGCTATCTGTTTTTCACAGGCATGGGTGCAAGCGCTTTGTTTGCTGGATGCGCGTGGGAAACACTGACACCGTATCGCCTACGCAATACCGAGCTTGCTTCGTCTGGCACGATCGAGGGAGTGAGTGAGATTGCTGTTACCTCTCGTACGTTTGGTTTGCGTCTACCGGTCTCATGGTTTATGCCTAACGAGGCGTATCGAGGGTTTTTCGCTCCCATCTACGGTGCGGGTCAGGCGGCGGTGCTGCTCGGAATGCTCTTCTTGTTCGCCGACTTAGGCCGCCCCGATCGGGTGCTTTCGATCTTTACCCACCCTACGCTTTCATTCATCACGATTGGCGCGTATTTGCTGGTCGGAGTGCTAGTTTGTTCGCTGGCCTCAATATGCACGTGGGTTCTTTCTGTTCCCATCCCTCGCGTTATTGCGGCCGCTGCCCGTATCCTTTGTCTCTTCTTAGCGCTTGCGGTAATGGCATATGCGGGAATGTTTCTCGCAAGTCTTGATGCGGTGCGATTCTGGCATTCAATTTGGCTGCCGCTTGTGTTTGTTGTCTCCGCGATGTCGACCGGGCTTGCGCTTTCGATGGGATCCGTTATGCTGCTTGGAACGCCTGATCGGTTCGCCACGACGCTTATGTCGGCTCGCAAAATCGATGCGGTGCTGATTCTCCTTGAGATGGTGCTGCTGGTCTTTTTGGTGATCGGAGCATTCAACGGAACAAGTGAGTCGAGGTATGCTGTTCAAGATCTTCTATTTGGTGAACATGCTGCCACGTTTTGGGTGTTCGTGGTGATATGTGGGTTGGCCTTCCCGTTCTTTGCGGAATTGTTTGCAAAGAATGATGACGGAAGGCTGAAGGCGCTCTTTTTGATTGCGGTACTGATCGGCGGATTTTTCCTGCGCTGGTGCATTGTTGAGGTGGGTTCGACCCCGGATCTATCATGGGCGATGACGATGATGTTCAGCGGGTCTGTATAGGGTGCAGAAATTAAGACTGCAAGGTTACGCGAAGGGTGTGTGTCGCGTATGCGAAGGAGGTGAGATGCTTGGTGATATTTGAGGTTGACCGACAGAGTGATCTGCCGCCTTGGCTGCAGTTGCGCAATCGCCTGGCGTATCTCATCACCTCCGGGCATTTCAAGCCGGGCGAGAAGCTTCCCACCGTGCGCGGGCTTGCTGCCGACATCTCGATCAATTTTAATACTGTGAATAAAGCCTATATCAGCTTGATGGAAGAGGGCTATATTGAATCCAAGCCTGGCAAGGGCACGATTGTGCGGGATATCAGCCCTGAAGAAGTTGAGAAACTCAAATCGGTCGATACGCTGATCGAGGATTGCGTACAGGCGTGTTTGGCGATGGGCTTTGATTTTGACGAGGTGCATAAGCGGATTAACAAAAAGATGCACGATATGAAACAGGAACGTATGGAGAACGACTCGTGATCGCATGCCAGCATGTCGGTCAGATTGTCAGGGCCATGTCAGGGGGCGGGGATGATGGCATGATCCACGCTTCATCTCGCAAATCGTTGCAAAAAGCATTATCCTAGGATAAATAAGTCAATGGCACATAAAGGGAGCGCGCCATGAGCTTGAAGGACAAAGTCGACAAAACAGCGAAGCAGGGCAAAGAGGGCGGTCGCAATCGCGGAGTGGTGCTTGATTCGCCAGTTATTCAGACCGACCGAACAGCATCGCGTGCTGGCGCAATCATCTTTTCAACGGCGATTTTCGCGATCCTGTTCGCCGTCGTTCAAGCGGTATGCATCTACCTTTTCACACATATTGACTTCATGAGTATAGTTGTGGGTTTGGTAGCTGGCTGGCTGGGTGTGTCGACGATCCATATCGCCGAGCAGTGGGAGCGCATTGTCGTTTTGCGTTTCGGCAAGTTCAATCGCGTGTCGGGTCCTGGCCTGGTGTTCACGTGGCCGATCATCGAGCACTGCTCGCTCACGGTAGACATGCGCATTCGTTCGATTCCCTTCGGTGCAAAAGAAACGCTTACTGCCGATCTTGTTCCGCTTGATGTGGATGCGGTGCTGTATTGGATGGTGTGGGATGCCGAAAAGGCTGCACTTGAGGTGAGCAATTATAGCCTGGCGGTGCAGCTTGCGGCGCAGACCGCGCTGCGCGATGCCATCGGACGATCATCGGTGGCGGGTATTACCATCCGGCGCAACCAGCTGGACAAAGAGTTGACGACGTTGCTCGAGGAGAAGGTGTCCGAATGGGGGATCACGATTACTTCGGTAGAAATTCGGGACATTCTTGTGCCGGAGGCGCTGCAAGAGGTGATGTCGCTCGAGGCGCAGGCAGAGCAGCGTAAGAAGGCGCGCATCATTTTGATGGAGGCCGAACAGGTGATGTCTGATATGGCAACAGACATCGATGAGGCCTACGAGGGCAAGCAAGCGGCTCTTGATATGCGTCGAATGCATTTGATGTATGAAAGCGTACGTGACACCGGTGGAACCGTGGTGCTGCCTAGCTCGCTCGCTGATGCATTTGGTGATGATGTGCCCGAGGATGTTGAGAAGCTGCTGAAAAATATCGGGTAACAAATGTGGTTGTGAGCTAGAGGGACTGAGTCGGGATGGACAACGGTTTCTCTTGTGAGTCGGGGATATCGATTCTGTTGGTGAGCCAGAGGAGCTAGGAGAGCCAGGGGAGCTAAGCCGGAAACGGTTCCGCTGACTTGCTTCTTCGTCCGTAAAAGTGGCACAGATGCCACAAATACGTCCGTAAAAATGGCGCAAGTGCCATAAATCAGGACGAACTTGCTATACTGTCTGCAAAGCGAGAAAAGGACGGAAACCGTGTATAGATCGATTTCGGCAAAGCTTAATCAGTGGAATAAAGCTGAAGGCCGCAAGCCGCTTCTTTTGCAGGGCGCTCGACAGGTAGGCAAAACGTGGGCTCTCAAGGAGTTTGGGGAAACATCGTTTGATGCGCTGGCATACGTGAATTTCATGGAAGACAGAACGCTTGGTGCCGTGTTTGAGGGCGATCTGAATCCTGAACGCATTTTGCGCGCAATCAGTTTACAAACGGGTATTCAAGTTGAAGACCAGAGCACCCTTGTCGTTTTTGATGAGGTGCAGGAATGCCCGCAAGCTCTTACATCGCTCAAGTTCTTCGCCGAGCACCGCCCGGATATCCCGATTATCGCAGCAGGCTCTTTGCTGGGGGTTGCCCTTCATAGGGGCGTTTCATTTCCGGTGGGAAAAGTCGATCATCTGACGCTGTATCCTCTTACCTTTAGGGAATATCTCCGCAATGCCGATGAGGCTCTTTGCAAATGTCTTGATGATCAGGATGTCGACATGCTTGATGCGTTTCGGGAAAGATTCATCGAGCACCTCAAGACGTACTATTTCACCGGCGGCATGCCCGAGGTGGTGGACACATTCCTTACGACCAAAAGCCATGAAAAGGTACGCGAGGTGCAAAATCGGTTGCTTTATGACTACGAGCATGATTTCTCGAAGTATGTCGATCCGCTTCTTGCGGAAAAAATACGTTTGGTGTGGGAATCTGCGCCTGCACAGCTGGGTCGGGAGAATAAGAAGTTTTTGTATTCTGCGGTGAGAAAGGGTGCGCGCGCTCGAGGATATGAGGAGGCTATTCGGTGGCTTCAGGATGCAGGGCTCATTTTGAAGGTGAATCGAATCAGCAAGCCAAGACTTCCGCTCGCGGGATATGAAGACAAAGATGCCTTCAAGCTGTATTTTTTCGATGTTGGACTTCTCGGGGCGGCTTCTCTGCTTGATCCTTCGGTTCTGCTTGAGAAAAACGCTCTGTTCTCTGAATTTAAGGGATCGCTTACCGAGAATTATGTGTGCCAAGAATTGGTTGGGCAATGTGGAATCAAGCCGTATTATTGGTCGGCGGAAAACTCGCAAGGGGAAGTTGATTTCGTATATGCCTTCAACAATGCAATCATGCCTGTTGAGGTAAAGGCAGAAGTGAACCTGCGTGCGAAAAGTTTGCGATCGTTTGTTGAGCGCTATCAGCTTGAGAAGGGGTTGCGTCTGTCTCTTTCGGGCTTTGAGGAACAGGACTGGCTGATCAATATGCCGCTGTATGCAACGAGTCTGTTGCCGGAGTTCCCGGCCTCTTAGCATCGCTGACATCAGGCGCTCGGCATCCATGGCGTTCTTGACGCTCTGGATGTTTTGGATGCGCAGGGCATCTTGGGAGCATAGGGCATTTCCGGTTTCTCTAGTGCTTCCTACTTTCATTATCCTCAAAATAATATAATCATTCTCAAGGTTATCCTAGGATAAGTCTTGATTATCCTAGGATAACTTGATACTGTAAGCTCAACAAGAATCGGCCGATTCTCTAAATGGGGGAAAGTCTCGAAAGAGTCCTTATCTAGGGTGCTTGGTGTTGTGCGTTAGGTTTGTTATTGATGGCTTGTGATTATCGGCGGTTGGCGGCGAAGCGTGTCTGTTGACAATGCGCGATCGGCATGTCGTAGGCAAACGCGGTTGACGTTGATGTTAATTCTCGATGATGCCAATTCCATCAGATATTAAGCAAGCTCCTTCGAGACTTTCAAAGCATTCTTTTGAGAGAAGAATGGAGGAGAGGATATGTCGGAACCTATCAAAACAGCAGGTTTGACACGGCGAAGCTTTCTAAAAGCGACTGGTGCTGTTGCAGGAGCAACCGCGCTGGCGGGAGGAGCCGGTTCGCTCACAGCGCTGGCGGAGGATTACTCTTCCGGGCAGACGGCAGGTGCTGAAGAAGAAATTTTCTGTGGTGTTTGTCGCGGCAATTGTTTCGGTCAGTGCAAAATCAATGTGCACGTACGCGATGGAAAAGTAGTAAAAACAAGCCGCCGTGCTTTTAATTCATGGCCTAAGGGTGGCGCTTGGGATCGAATCTGTTTAAGGGGATTGAGCCATCCCTACACCGTGTACGGCGAGCAGCGTATTCAGTATCCAATGAAAAGAGTTGGCGAGCGCGGCAGTGGCGAGTGGGAGCGCATCAGCTGGGATGAAGCGATCAAAACTATCACTGATGAATGGAAGCGTATTCAGGCAGAATATGGTGAGCAGGCGGTGGCCTATACCCGCGGAAGTGGAAATCTTGCTTCTATTAATGGCGTTGGTAGTCCGCTCTTCAATGTTCTCTTTAACAAGATCAATGCTACTCAGGTAAAAATTGCAAGAGACCAAGCGAATACTCGTGGAATTAATCGTGTTGTTGGTAGCTTGGGTGACTGGGTATTAAATTCTACGCAGGACTATATCAACTCCAAAACAGTTTTCGTTTGGGGTGCGAATATCACTGATGCGCAAGCTCAAGACTGGCCGCATATTGCTAACGCGATCGACGCTGGTGTGAAGCTTGTTGTGATTGATCCAATATATACACAGTTGGCTGCAAAAGCCGATTGGTGGATTCCGATTCAGCCTGCAACTGACGCAGCGCTTACGTTAGCAATGATGAATGTCATGATCAATGAGGATGCGATCAACAAGCCGTTTATGAAGAGCTATACGGTTGCTCCTTTCCTAGTTCGTTCCGATAATGGCAAGTTTCTTCATATGAGTGATCTCGGCGTTGCTCCAAAAGAGGTTGCCGTTGCCCCTGAAGAGCAGAATATCGATGCCGCACGCTCATCCAGCGTAAACTACGGTTCGACAGGTAAATCGTCTGACGGAACCACCAAACTTGTCGATCCCTATGCAGTTCTGGATGTCGATGGAGTGGTGAAAGCGGTTGAGGATGCAGCCGATCCCCAAATCGAAGGTACATATATATGTAATGGGGTTGAGTGTAAAACTGCATATGGACTGCTAAAAGAAGAAGTTCTCGAGTACACACCGGAATATGCGGCAGAAATCTGCAAGATTCCTGCAGAGGATATCGTGGAGTTGGCTCATCTAGCCTTGGATGGTCCTTGCATTCATCGCTTGGGATGGGGCTCCAACTCATACACCAATGGTGTGCATGCTGCTCATGCGGCAATTACTATGGCTGCTTTGACGGGTCAAATCGGGTATTCAGGTGCAGGAACAGGAGCGTGTAATTGGAACGCCGGTTCAGGCACCAATATGCTTGTTCCAAATATGACTGCAGCGAAGAACCCCCTTATTTCTGCGCTCTTTTTGCCGGAGATTATGAGAACCGGAAAATATATGGGCAAAGATCATCCCATTAAAGCACTGTATGTTTATTCTGGGAATCCCATTACCAATCAGGTAAATACTAATGAGTACCTTAAGGATATTGTTGGAAATCTAGAGTTTCTGGTTACAGCGGATTACAACTATAGTGATACCGTACATTATTCTGATATTGTTCTTCCGGCTTGTCACTGGTTCGAGGCAGAAGACATTGTGCTTCTCACCGGCGCTCAATGCTATGAATACAATGCAAAGGCAATCGAGCCTTTATATGAATCAAAGACAGATTCAGATATCCTTAGACTTCTTGCTGCCGGAATGGGATATCCCGATCTGTTTCCTCTTACCGATGAAGAGTATTGCCATAAAATGCTTGACACAAAGGCTTTGGCGGCGCGAGGAATATCTTTCGATGCGCTTAAGGAAAAGGAAGACATCTATTACAAATCGGTCGAGCCGTGGATTCCATGGGCGGGAAATAAATTTATGACACCGTCTGGGCGAATGGAATTTTATGTAGAAGAGCCAGAACTTCAATTCGATATGGGACAAGATTACGATCGTGAGCGTGAACATCTGCCGCGGTATTTCAATCCAACGGAGGCGTATGAAGGAAGTCCTCAATGGGATAAATATAAACTGATTCTTCTTAGTGAGCGACCGAGATACCGTGTTCACTCAATGATGTCAGACAATAAGTACCTGCGAGAGCTTGATCCCGAGCCGACGGTAAAAATCAATCCTGAAGATGCCATGAGTCGTGGCCTTTCTGATGGGGAGTATGTCGAGGTCTACAATGATCGAGGTCATGCTGTCGCAAGACTTGTGTTTAATGACGCGGTGCGTCCTGGTTGCATGGTGTATCCAAAGAGCTGGCAAATGTCTCAGCATAAAGCAGGATGTTGGTCGGAGCTTTTAACTTCCGCATACGATCCAGTAGGTGTCAATGAGAGTTACTTTGACAATCTGGTAGAGGTTCGTTCCTGGAAGGAGGCATAAAATGGCTGAGAAAAGACTCGGTATTGTTGTTGATACCAAGCGCTGCATTGCATGTAATAGCTGTGCAGTTGCATGCAAAATAGAGAATAATCTTCCGAATGGTGTCTGGTGGAACAAGGTTCTCAATGTGGGTGGTTCTAATTTAGATTCTCCTGAAGGAACGTATCCAAATCTTAAGATGTCCAGCGTCACTCTTTCTTGCCAACATTGCGAAAACCCGGCATGTGTGAAGGTTTGTCCGGTTGGGGCAACCTATAAGGATCCAGAGACTGGGGTCGTTCGTCAGGATTACGATAAGTGTATTGGCTGTCGTATGTGCATGAGTGCGTGTCCATACACCGGGGTTCGTTCTTTCAACTGGGAAGAGCCAGGGCACCATGTTTCTTTTGCTGTCGGCGATGCCGACGTTTCGCCACATCAGAAGCATACAGTGGAGAAGTGTACGATGTGCTGGCATAGGCTTGCAAAGGGGCTTCAGCCTGCCTGTATGGAAGTTTGTATAGGCCGTGCGCGCTTTTTCGGCGATTTGAACGATCCCGATTCAGAAGTTTCCAAGCTTCTTAAGAGCCGCTCACATAAGCAGCTTTTAGAAGACTACGGCACCAATCCGTCTGTTTATTACTTGGATTAAAGCGACAGGCTAAGGAGAAAATCATGACTGATACAACTTCTGCGGCTACTGCCGCTTCGATCAATGCGTCTGATAACACTGGCGCGCAAAGCAAAAAAGAATCAAAAGCACTCTTTGATCGCAAGGGGCTTACCATCGGGATTATTGCGTGTGGCGTGCTGGCACTTGCAGGCATTGTGCTTTGGGCAGTGCAGCTAACAGGTGGCATGATACAAACCGGCATGAGAAACCTGGACTCTTGGGGTCTCTATATTACCTTCTTTATGTTTTTTGTAGGACTTAGTGCAGGCGGTCTTATCATCTCTTCTGTCCCTAAAGCTTTTGGGATTAAAGGCTTTGGCGGCATTTCAAAGGTTGCCATTATGACATCCATTGCTTGCACTGTTGCAGCCATTGGCTTTGTGGTGGTTGATCTTGGTCAGCCCCTTCGCCTGTGGGAGCTGTTTGCGTTCTCTAATCTGGGAAGCCCGCTTATGTGGGACATCATCGTGCTTGGTACGTATCTGATTTTG